>JAKFFN010000133.1:0-4761 GCA_036675025.1 Candidatus Sumerlaeales bacterium
CGGTTCCCTAGTCTCCGCGATTTCGCGAATAGCCTTTGCTGTGTTTGATTTAAAATAGCTGATTGGTCGAATTTGTGACGACAGTTTCATGCCTGAACCTCTGGGTCTAAATACAGTCTGAATTTAGACTGAATGCAAGAGATTACATTACTAACGGACGATAGTTTTATAGCTGGGAAAACTGGCACGCGCAAATTGACGGGTTACGCATCCTGCCGTTCCAGGTAATCCCCATAGCCGTTAAACTGCTCACGCATTTGATCATATTGCGGGTAATGCCTGAAGTGGTATTTGCAGGTTGAGATGAACTCTGCATGGTCGGCGATCACCCCGGCGCGATTTGCCAGATCTTCCAGTTCATGGGCATCTTCGCTATACTCTCTGCAACATTCTGCTACGGACTTGTCGGGTTCGCAAATGATGCCCGATGGTATTTCGTGGATAACGTAGCTGAGCCATTCATGGATGACTTTGATCTGCAAAAGCATCGCGATTCGGTCAGCGGGGTTTTTGGCAATGGCCAGTCTTAGAAGGTCGTAAGGCTGTATACTCATTTCCTGTAGTTGTGCAGTTTGACGCGGGCAGTTGGATAAGTGGTAGCTGAGGCCGCCCATCCAGCGGACGCAGTTGGCATCGCCGGATTTTAGCCCTTCCAACAACGCGGGAAACAGGGCATCGCGAAACAGCGGGAGGCGGATCGGCACCGGCTCATTGTGGTAATCTACAGCCTGCCGGCAGAGGTTGATGGCCCACGGGCGATAGACATCAACCGGGTATGGTTTAAGCGCAGCAAGAAATGCGTTGAGCGCTGCCATACGGTCAGCCTGCGCACCACCGGCGGTTTCAATAGATATGTAGTCTTGCCATAATTGACCGACAGTTTCCGGGAGATGGTGCATTTGCGTCATCTTATGGAGTTCCGTAGGGAATGATATAAGGCTGGTTGATGCTGATGATTAACCCAGGCGATCAGCGCCAGGCTTACCAGCAGCAGTGTGGCAGCGGTCTTATAGTACCGGAAGCCGCCGAAGGCCAGCGCCAGCCCGAATGGGATTACAATCATCATTTCGAGCAGGATGAAGCGCAGCAAAGCTATAAGAACGAACAAGGCGCCCACGACGAAAATGAAGCGCCGCGTATATGAAAGATTGTCGGCTTTCAGAAACAGTAAGTTGTACACCTAAGTTCCTTTGCGAAAGCTGCGCAATCGGGCAAATGGGTAGAGCGGCTCAGCATCCACGATTCTACCTGGCTGCGGAGTTCGATATCCATTCCGGCCAACTCATTCTCTGCTTCGGCTTTTCGTGCAGCTATGTAGGAGCCTTCGAACTCTAAGGGAGTGCCTTCGTCCCGGTAGATGTCGTCGCCACGGGAGTACCAGAGCAGGCGTCGCGTTTTACCTGCCTCGCATAGCTGAATGTACTTCTGGCCCACTACAGTGTAAAATCCTAAGGACAATGTCGAACAATTGAGGACTTTCGATAGATGCTCACACAATGCGGTCTCGTCTTCGCATTGTCGGGCGAGTAAAACTTCAGTCCAATGCCCTTGTGGAAGCTGAACGTCATAGGCACGACGTCGCCAGAATTTCCAGAACGGGAGTTTTGCGATATAATTATTAATTGCCCGGTGGATTGCTGTGGTATTGTTTGTGTGTATGTGGATACTGTTATATGATGCCATGGGATTGCAGCTTGATCATGTCTCCCGACATTGTTAGTCGCACACCTTCGGAGCGCGGATAATGTGTAGACGGTATCCGGGGGCTGCGTCGTTGTGACGACTCTGTCGTCACAACTTCCTTACCCCCGGCTACCGTCTCTGACTCCTTCGGAGCCGCTGCCTGTTTCCGTTGGAAAAAGTTCTTTTCGTTTGGTGCTTCGCCATTAACACCATCCGGACTCATATCAATTTTATAAACTACTTGTCGATTCTACACCAGTCAGGGTTGTGCCCTAAGTCTGGGACATCCACTTCAAAATCCTTGGCGATTATATAATTCCAGTCATCAATGTGAAACAATACAGCCGCTTCATCCTCTGGCAGATCATCATCTGCCAGAAACTTTAGATTCATTTGCCCGAGCACATTGCGAATGGCTCTGTGCACGCTTTGGGGATATACCCCCAACGAAAATGGCGGCTCGTTTCCGTATTGGGTTACGCAATCCATAGAACTCACAATGAGAGCAGTCAGGTCTAGTGGATAAACTCCCAGTTGATCCTGAACTCTTAACCAGAGCTCTTTACATGTTTCATTTGTCATTCGAGAGTTTAAATAAATCTGACGCTGGCTCTCATACTCCCATAGGAGTGGGTGGTTTGTTGTGAATTCCCACTCTTCGATAACTTCTGGTTGTTTCTGCAAGCGCGCTGCATACACATCTATTGGATAAACAGAAACTACTGTGCGAAGTTCCTCCGGTAGAGAATATCAAAATCCATGTTCCTGATTTCCTGCGGTGCTCTATTTAGACGCGGAGGTTTTGACCATGGATAAAGTCGGACGCGATAATAGCAGGGACCTGCCGGCAATTCGATTCGGCTTTCGACAAACTCCGCATCGAGGAGTTGAAGATCACCAATATCTCTATAGTTGAGCCGTGGACTCACTACCCAACCGGTCCCAGCACACCCTCTTGTCTGTCCAACGTCCGGTAGCTGATGGCTTCGGTGATGTGGTCTATGTTGATGTTTTCGTCGCCGGCGAGGTCGGCTATGGTTCTGCTGACTTTGATGATTCGGTCGAAAGCTCGGGCGGAGAGGCCGAGGGTTATCATGGCGGATTCGAGGGCCTGCTGGGCTTCTTCGTCGAGGGGGCAGAACTTTCGGATTTCGCGGCTGCCGAGGTGGGCGTTGCAGTGGATGCCGGTGAGGCCGGCGTAGCGCTGGTTCTGGCGCTGGCGGGCGGCGATTACGCGCGCGCGGACGGTGGCGCTGGTTTCTGACGGTGCGCCCTTACGGCTGAGCTCGCGCACGGGCACGGCGGGTACGTCGACGTGGAGATCAATGCGGTCAAGCAGCGGACCGCTCAGGCGGCTGCGGTATTTCTGCACGGCCTGCGGGTTGCACTGGCAGGCGCGGGTGGGGTCGGTAAAGTAGCCGCAGGGGCAGGGGTTGCTGCTGCCGCAGAGAATGAACTGGGCCGGGAAACTGAGCGACATGGCGGCGCGGCTGATATTAACGCTGCCGTCTTCCAGCGGCTGGCGCAGTACCTCGAGAACGAGGCGGCCGAACTCGGGCATCTCATCGAGAAACAGCACGCCGTTATGGGCGAGGCTGACTTCGCCGGGCTTGGGAATGGCACCGCCGCCAATAAGGGCAATATTGGAAACCGTATGATGCGGCGAACGAAACGGCCGCGCCGTTACCAGGCTTTCGCGGGCGGAGACCTGTCCGGCGATAGAGTGGATCTTGGTAGTCTCGATGCTCTCTTCGAGGGTCATGTCGGGCAGGATCGTCGGCAGACGCTTGGCGAGCATCGTCTTACCGGAACCCGGGGGCCCCATCAAAAGTAAATTGTGTCCGCCGGCCGCGGCGATTTCCATGGCGCGCTTGGCGCCTTCCTGCCCGCGCACCTCGCTGAAGTCGACCGGGTAGACGGCCGAGTTCTGAAAAACCTGTTCGAGGTTGACCTTGTGCGGTGTGATGGTGGTTTCGCCGGTGAGATAGTTAACCGCTTCGCGCAGGCTGCGGATGGGTATGACACTGATACCCTCGATCACCGCCGCTTCAGACGCGTTGTCGGACGGCACAAGAATCTCTTCAAAGCCATCGCGCCGGGCGCCGATGGCCATGCACAAGCTGCCGGGTACGGCGCGCACCGCGCCGTCAAGCCCCAGTTCTCCGGCAATGGTGGATCGCTTCAACCTTTCGGGGTCGAGTCGTCCCAGCGCGCCGAGCAGGGCAACGGCCATGGGGAGATCAAGGCTGGGGCCTTCCTTACGCAGATCGGCGGGAGCCAGGTTCACCACCACATGAGACAGCGGCATGAAGTAACCGCTCACGGTAAGGGCGGCGCGGATGCGGTCTTTGCTTTCCTTCACGGCCGCATCGGGCAGGCCGACAGTGCTGAAAGAGGGATTCTGGGCGGCATTGGTGACGTGGACTTCTACATCAACACGGTAGGCCTCTACACCGAGTACCACATGACTGAAAGCTTTAGCGAGCATAGTCGGACAGATATGCGGGAGAGGCGGGTGGATTGGCAATAGGAATTTGTCAGGGAGTGACGGACATGGTGGCACCCAACCTGCGTCGACTTTATCAGTTTGAAAAGGAGAAGCATTATGGACATCGCTGCAATGATTGCCAGCAAAACGGGCCTTAGCCCTCAGCTTTGTGAAAAGGGGCTTGGTGTCCTTCTTACAGGTCTGAAAAAATTTGCTCCAGACCTCCATGCGAAGGTGGCGGGATATCTACCCGAATCCGGGAAGGCAGAATCCGCTTACGCGGCTTCTGAAGCCGATAACGCCGGTGGTGGCCTGATGGGTGCACTCGGCGGTATTGCTTCAAAGGCAATGGGCGGTCAGGCAGGTGACGCGGGTGAGCTTATGCAGATGTTTGGAAAAGCCGGCTTCACGCCTGACCAGGTACAAAAGTTTGCTCCGCAGGCGCTGGAGCAGCTGAAAGGCGTTGTGCCCCCGGACGTGGTGGACCAGATCTGCGAGCGGATTCCCGGCCTTAAAACCGTTGCGTGATAGCTGTTGATCCACACTTCAAGAAATCTGCCATAAATTAAAAGGCCCCCGCGGGCCTGAAC
>JAKFFN010000059.1:0-4757 GCA_036675025.1 Candidatus Sumerlaeales bacterium
AGGCTACTGCGAAGGATGCAGAAGTGGCCGATCGTCCGCCTCATTTCGTGATGGAATCAATCGAGGTGCTGGGCCAGAAGCTGGCAGAAGCACGCGCATAATCGTTGAGATGCCTTGAACTAACTAGAGTTCCTGAGGATACATTATAAGGAGCTGCTTGTACTTTCTCGGTGTTTTAGGAGATATCAGTAAGCCGTCCAAAATTTTCCGAACAAGCTCCATCTCCATTCTCACGCTGGGTGTACAAGTCCCGTCTAATTCTTTTTGTTTTAACTCTGCGACTGATGCAATCCGGGTGAAATTATACATCACTATACTATTCTCAGTTATAGCGCCATGACAGCCAGCCTCTAATACGCAGGTCTGGTCTTTATAGCTTTTCTGTGAGCTAATGTTGACTAGCAGCACACATTTCGGACTTTGGGCAAACGGTCTTGTAAGGATAACCCAGAGGTGCTTTTTCCCACTGTCGTCTTCTTCAAAAAAGGTGTATCCTGGCCTGTCCAAATGTTGTTAAGCGCACTCGCGATCTTCACGCATTTGACCGAAGTAGCGCAGTTCGGCAGCATTGCTTTGGATATCTTCTGCGTCCCACCCGGCATTTTTCAAAATTGTTTCAGGCCAGATATCAGCTGAGCTTCCCTGTGGGTCTTTCCATTCAGGAACATTTCTGGGATCATGGCAAAAATCAATCATCTCGCCATAATTGCGGGACTTGTGCTCATTCCAAATTTCAGAAATCAGAGCCAACTCGTCCTCGTTCAATTCTCCGTCGCCCGGATCATTGTCCAGACGTACATTGTAACCATCCCGGAAAATGTGTTTGTGCCAGAGACGTGGCTGAGCCGGGTCTGGCTGCATAGCAATCAAGTCGTAGATACTACTTACAACCGGACCGTGTGGCATGGACACAAGTTTATCCCAAGTAAGTGGAAAGCCCCATCTGATTAGAGCTGTTCGATCCAGGAGATATAGGAGTTTAATCAGCTTGGTGTAGTTTTCGGTCCCGTTATTAAGCTTGATAAGCTGAGCAGCAACCTGGGTCGCTTTTCTTTCATGAAATTTGTATCTGATGTGCTCCAAGCTTCTCACCTTTGACCACTGCTTTTAACACGTTATCGATTGTATTGATATAAGTGTCTATAAAAAAGACCACCTATAGGTTTCTCTATTCCGCTACCTGTTCGTTGGATTCCATGCTGGCAATTTTGTCGATGAGATGCTGCAGTTGTTCGCGGGTGACGGCTGTGCCTGAGGCGTCGGGGGCCGGGTCCTGGTGTTCCACGATCACTTCATTCAGCTTCAGCAAGGCTTCCTGGTAGCGGTTCAGGTTGCGCGTTTCCAGCCGCTCGACCACCAGGGTCTTATGAGGGAACTCCGGCAGCGACTTGGCGTACGCAATCACTTCTTCAATGTTTACCTGGTTCGCTTCTTCCACGGGAGACCTTCTTTAAGTGCTGTATTTGGCGAGGCACGGCTACCGCCGCAATGCCCTACCAGCGTTGTGAAAATGCATTTTACAACGATGACAGGCACAAGCCATGAAGACTCTGCCCGTAAATCGGTTTCAACGTGAGGAGTGAATCAGGTCTGACCATCCAATCAAGGCCTGATTTGCTCGAAAGTATTGCAGGATGAGTAGACCAAGAGAGGAAACACGCGGCGATGCAACTTAGTTATCGGTGGCTTACAGAAGTACTCGGCACCGAGGTTCCCCTGGAAAAGCTGCTTAACACCCTGACCATGGCTGGTCTTGAGGTGGAAAGCGTGCACGACCTGGGAGTGGGCAGCGGTCGCGTGGTGGTAGGGCGCATTCTCACCCGCGAACCCCACCCTAATGCTGATAATCTTTCCCTTTGCGACGTGCAGGCAGGCGAGGGCGAACCGCTCCGGATTGTATGCGGTGCGAAGAACATGCAACCCGGCGATCTGATTCCGCTGGCGCTGGAAGGCGCTGTGCTGCCTGGTGGGTTTGCCATAAAGAAAAGCAAGATCCGCGGTGAGGCCAGCTTCGGCATGATGTGCAGCGGACGAGAACTTGGGTTTGGCGAAGATCACGAGGGTCTGCTGATCCTGCCGCCGGATCAGGCGACCTATCGCGAGGGGCAGCCCTTTGATGCCCTTATAGAAATTAAAGTTACCCCCAACCGGCCGGATTGTCTTTCCGTTTACGGCATTGCCCGTGATGTGGGTGCCTTGCTTGGACTGGAAGGCGTTTCGCGTCCGGGCACTGACCGTGGCCCCGAGACGCCCATTCCCCTTGGCGACGGCGGCGCCACGCTGAGCGTGGAAGCACCGGATGCATGCCCCCGCTACGTCGGCCGTATCATCCGCGGCGTAAAGATCGGGCCGAGCCCGTTGTGGCTTCGCCGCAAGGTAGAAGCTGCGGGCCTGCGCAGCATCAATAACGTCGTCGACGTGACCAACCTGATCCTGATCGAACAGGGGCAGCCGCTTCACGCCTTTGACCTGAAGAAGGTGGCCGAAGGCCACGTCGTAGTTCGCTATGCCTTTGAAGGGGAGAAGGTTAAGACCCTGGATGACCAGGAACTAACCCTGAACGCCCGCGACCTGCTGATTGCAGATTCCGAAAAAGCCATTGCCCTGGCTGGCATAATGGGCTGCGGCAATTCAGAAATCAACGAACAGACTACGGACGTGTTCCTGGAGTGCGCCTACTTCGATCCGGCCACGATTCGCCGCACATCAAAGCGCCTTGGTAAGTCCACAGATTCGTCGTACCGTTTCGAGCGGGGCATCGACTGGTCGGCCATGGAAGTGGTCATTGATCGCGCGGCCTGGCTGATTGAGCAGACAGCCGGCGGGCAAGTGGAAGGGCGCGTACAGTTTGTGCAGGGGCCGCAACCGGCGGAGCCGGTCAAATTGCATACCAGCCATGTCAATTCCCTACTGGGCGTTTCGCTGCGCGATGAGGAGATCGCCAACGCGTTGCGGATCCTGGGATTTGGGGTTCACCCGGTACGGGATAACGAGTTCAACATCCAGATACCGGCGCACCGGCCCGACGTAAGCTGCGCTGCCGACCTGGTGGAAGAGATCGCGCGGGTCGTCGGCTACGACAAAATTCCCGCCAAGCTGCCGGCGCTGACGAGCCGCCCCGCCAGTCGCAATTCTGACGACGAACTGGCCTACCGCTTGCGCCGTGTGCTTACAGGGCAGGGCTTTCTTGAGATTGCCAACTACAGCTTTGAAGCCGCTGAAGCCGTGGCGAAATCAGGCCTGCCGGCTATTGATATGGTACGCCTGAGCAACCCGCTTTCCGCCGAATACGCCGTCATGCGCACGAGTCTGCTGCCTTCAATGCTGGCGACGGCAGCGTATAACCATAACCGGGGCGAGCTGGACCTGCGCTTGTTTGAGATCGGGAAAACATACCTGCCCGCCGCGGATAACGCCGTGAAAGAGGAGTGGGGTTTCGTGGCGCTGATGACTGGTTCTGCTGCCGATGGCGGATGGCGGAGCAATGGCCGGACCGTTGATTTCTATGATGCCCGCGCCATAGGCGAAAATTTCCTGGCGTCGCTTCACATCAGTGAGACCTCGTGCGTAAAGGCTGAGGCCGGTACAGCAGGCGAAGCTGCCGCTCTGCATCCGGGCAAGAGCGCGGTGATTGAAGCCGACGGCAAGCCCCTGCTGCTGGTGGGCCATCTTCATCCGCAGGTGCGTGAGAACATGGAACTCAAGCGCGATGCTGTCCTGATAATCGGGTCGTTCTCAGCGCTGGCGCCCATGCTGTCGCGATCGCCAAAGGTTGCCGAAGTGCCGGTGTTCCCTGCCGTTACGCGTGACCTGGCGCTGGTTGCGGATCAGTCCGTGGCGGCGGCCGACATTGAAGCGGCCATCGCGAAACGGGCTAAGGCGCTGCTCAGCGGCCTGAAGCTGTTCGACGTGTACGAAGGCGAAAAAGTGGGAGCCGGCAAGCGCAGCCTCGCGTACAAGCTAAAGTTCAGCGCGCCTGATCGTACGCTGACCGACGAAGAAGTGAACCAGATGATCGAGAAGATCCTGGGTGACCTCAACGCCAAACTGGGCGTGACCCTGCGCGCTTAATTCCGTAGAAACGGATAAGGGAGAACGGATAAACTTGCCGTTATCCCAAAGTGGTCTGAGAGGCGAAATCTCCTACGACCGGCTATGCGATGGCTCTTGACCTCGTAAACTGCCTCAATGGATACAATCGGGATATTTTACGACAGGCAGGGGACAAATGAGACTCAATAAGGCTATCTGGGCTGGGACAGTTCTGGTACTGGCGTGTGGTTCAAACCGTTTGTCAGCACAAGCGAGTTACCACTATTTCAAGGAAGAGCGCGCGCTGGTGGAGGACGGCAATCGCATTGCCCTCCTTAGGACTCAAAGCGCGCGCACCAGGGCTAGCGTGGAGTCCGACTTTACCGGGCAGGGACTCACCGTAAGGAGCATGAATCCGTTTACCGTAGATGGCTGGTGGATCGGAGAAGTGGACGCTACGGCGACAACGGCGGGAACTTCTGTACGCGACGTGGTTACCAGTGCTGCTCTGGATCCTGATAACGAGTTTGTGTCTGCCGTTTTTGTGGGCGAGAACGGCGGTTCTGTGATCGTAACGCCAGTGATTCTTGTCCGATTTGAAACCGGCGTGAGTTCGTCGCGAGCGGAAGCAATTTTACAGAAACTTAACGCCGGCACGATCATCGAGAAGGACTTTGGCAATATGCCTGGCACCTACAGGGTGCAATCAAAAGCTCGTGACGGCT
>JAKFFN010000100.1:0-4732 GCA_036675025.1 Candidatus Sumerlaeales bacterium
ATCGGGATTGAGTGAGCTTAACGAGCGTGCCGCAGAGGTGCGGGCTGCGGCGCCGGGGGCTAAGGTGAGACCGATGCTTCGGCCGCAGGATGCTGCGGATGACGCGAGTGTACAGGTGTTGACGGAGGAAGTGTCGTTCCAGGTGCGGGCGGATATGCCTGCGGGCGCGGTTGATGCGCTGGCCAAGAAGTATGGCATGACGAACGTGACGCCGGTGCCAAACATACCGGGTGCTTATACGGCTGTTGTGAATGGAAAGGCGAGCGACCTGCTGGCTCCGTTGAATGCGGCTAACAAGATGCAGGAATCGGGCGAAGCGAAGTGGGCAGCGCCGCTGGTTTTGAAGAAGCAGCAGCCGAGGGTGGTGCCTAATGATCCTTTTTTCCCAAACCAGTGGCACCTGCAAAACAACGGTTCGAACACGACTGAGGGGCTTGTGGGGGTAGACCTTAATGTATTGCCGGCGTGGGCGCATTCGACGGGCGCAGGGGTTAATATTGCGATTTCTGACGATGGCGTGGACACGAGCCACACGGATCTTCTGGCGAACCTGCGGACGGACCTGGACTGGGATTTTAATGGGAATGATGATAACCCGTTTCCTCTTTTTGCGGAGGGACATGGTACGGCGTGCGCCGGGGTTTCTGCGGGCAAGGGGAACAATGGCATTGGAATTTCGGGAGTGGCGCCGGATGCGGGCATTGTTGGGCTGCGGCTGATCTCGCAAATGGTGACAGACGCGGTGGAAGCAAGTGCCATGACATGGAAACTGGGTGAGGCTTCGGCGGCGAACCAGGTGGCGGTGAACTCGAACTCGTGGGGTCCTTCGGATTCGGGGAAGCTTGTGGAGGGGCCAGGTCCGTTGACGGATGCCGCGCTGGAGGCGGGTGCCACACAGGGGCGCGACGGTAAGGGCATTGTGTATTCGTGGGCGGCGGGTAACGGACGCGGCGCGAATGATAACATTAACCGGGATGGCTATGCGAACAGCCCGTACGTGATTGCGGTGGGGGCTACGAATTCGGCGGGTACTTTCAGCTGGTATAGTGAGCCGGGTGCGCCGATGCTGGTGAATGCGCCGAGCAATCACGGCGCTGACGGAATTTTTACGACTGACATTATGAGTACGGCGGGTCAGAACATTACGGATTACCGTAACAACTTCGGCGGGACGTCGTCGGCTGCGCCGGCGGTGGCGGGGGTGATTGCGCTGCTGCTGGAGGCTAACCCTGAGCTGACGTATCGGGATGTGATGCACATCCTGGTGGATACGGCGGTGAAGAATGACGCGGCGAGCGCGAGCTGGGCGGCGAATGGATCGGGGCGGTTGTTCAGCCACAACTATGGCTATGGGCGGGTGAATGCGGGGGCGGCGGTGATGGCGGCGCTGGGGTGGCAAAATGTGCCGGCAGCGGCAGCGCCTATCGAGGTTTCGGATATCCTGACGACCACGGTGGCTATACCGGATAACAATACGACGGGGGTGACGTTTGAGGTGCCGGTGAATCATGGTGGGGATTTTTTTATCGAGCATGTGGAGCTGCAGGCGGATATTACGCATACGTGGCGGGGTGATGTGCGGATCCGACTGGTGTCGCCTTCGGGGATGGTGAGTGAACTGATGCCGGCGAACGTGCAGGATTCGGGGGATAATTTTTCGAACTGGAAGTTCAGGTCGGTGGCACACTGGGGGGAACAGCCGAGCGGGACGTGGAAGGTGCAGATTGCGGATGTGGCGATGCCGGACCCGGGGGTGGTGAGGTCGCTGGTGTTGCGGATACGGGGATATGAGGTGCCTGGGGCCGGGGTGGATGAGTGGGGGGCGTATTAAAAGCGTGGAATGTAGAAAGTAGAAAGTAGAACGTAGAAGGGGAAAGTGGGGGTAAGCGGGGAACGGCGCTGCGCGGGGTTTGGGTGGGTGGTGCGTGATGACGAGATTTGACGCAAAGGCGCGAAGGCGCGAAGGAAAAGCAAAAGAAAGAAAAGCTTCGGTGGGTTGTGGATCTAGGCCATGAGATCCTGGTGGTGGTAGATCTGGGAAGTTAGATCTGGGAAATTCAATATCTACCGAGTTAAGTGTTGATGGTTTGTTGTGCGGCGCGAGTGGCTGTTGGTGGTGAGTTTTCTTAGGGCGGCGCGGGTGGGCGTCGGTGGTGAGTTTTCTTAGGGCGGCGCGGGTGGGCGCAGTCCGAGAAGGCCGATTAGCGATTCATGGCGCTGCGCGGGTTGGGGGTGGTGGTGCGTTTTCTTAGGGCGCCAGCAAGCGGGCGCAGTCCGAGAAGGCGCGATTAGCGATTGATGGCGCTGCGCGAGTTGGGCTGAACTCTAACCAGGCACGGGTGAGGGCACCCGTGTTACCCGAAAGTGGTGCTGCGTGGGATGAAATTGGGGGTGCTTTTTCGGTTGCAGGTGATTTGGCGGGTTCTTTCATTCATTTCTTATGCGGATTGTACGGAACCCCATGAAACAGATCTGGGTGCTTTGTGGTGGCCCTTCTACGGAATATGAAGTTTCTTTGAGTTCGGGGCGGTGTGTTTGCCAGGCGATTGGTGGAGAGAATCGCGTGGTAAGGCCGGTGATTGTTTTGCGGAGTGGCGACTGGCTGATTTCGGAAAAGGTGATCAGCGGGAATGAGTCGCGGGATTGGGTGGACGAGTTTTTTGAGTCGGGGAAGGCGGAGTGGGATCAGCCGGGAGTATCGCTGCCGGTGGCGCTTACGCGGATGATGGATGAGGGTGTGGATTGCATTTTCCTGGCGTTTCACGGGCAGTACGGCGAGGATGGAAGTATCCAGGGGTTTCTGCAGACGGCGGGGATTCCTTACACGGGATCGGGCGTGCTTTCGAGTGCGGTGGCTTTTAACAAGTCGGTGTCGCTGGCGACTTTTGCGAGTTTCGGGTTGAAGGTGGCGAAGAGTGTGCTGGTTTCGCGGCAGGAACCTTTTCCGGAGGCGCTTAAGCAACTGAAGTTCCCCCTGTTTACAAAGCCGGTGTGTGGAGGCAGCAGCCTGGGGGTGACGCTGGTGAAGTGTGCGGCGGGGCTGGAGGCGGGGATTTCTCATGCGCTGGAGCATGACTCGAATGCGCTGGTGGAAGAGAAAATTGAGGGCGTAGAAGTTTCATGCGGAGTGGTGGATTTCATCGAGGATGGGCATACGGTTTCTCGGGCGATGCCGCCTACGCTGATCTGTCCGACGGAAGCTGAGTTTTTTGATTACGAGGCGAAGTATGTGCCGGGGAAATCGAAAGATGTGACGCCCGCTCCCCTGCCGGAGCCGTTGCTGGAACGGATTCAGCAGGTGGCCGTGGAGGCGCACAGGGCGCTGGGGTGTGAGGGGATGTCGCGGACGGATATGATTGTACTGCCGGAGGCGGATGCGGTGCCGGTAATGCTGGAGACGCAGACGCTGCCGGGAATGACGCCGACTTCGCTAATTCCTCAGCAATGTGCCGCAGTGGGAATATCTTTTGCAAAGTTCATTGATCTGTTAATAGAACACGCATTGTTTAAAGCTTCGCAAAGGTAGGTAGAATGATGGCTGAACCATTGAAGGTAGGAAACCTGGAAGAACCGCTGACGCCGCCGATGCCGCCAAAGGCGAGGAACCTGAATGATTGCCTGGCGCTGGAGCGGACGGTGATGTCGAACGAGCGTACGCTGCTGGCGTATGTGAGGACGGCGCTGGCGGTGCTGGTGGTGGGGGTAACGATAATTAAGTTTTTCCAGAGCCAGGGTATGCTGATACTGGGGTGGACGCTTCTGGGTATGGGGGTTATCTGCCTGACGCTGGGTTTGATGCGGTTTACGAACATGTGGCACAGGCTTAACAGTATGGGGCGGTGCAATGGGAAGGATCTGATGCTTGGGGATAGCGACGATTGATAATACGGAGCATTTTCAATCGTCGCGGAGAAAGTAGAACGTAAAACGTAGAATGGAGGGCGGGAGGGCGGAGCTGCGTCTCAGAACGAAGTTCAGTACTTGCCGGACCTCAGGCTGAAAAGATTGTCATCTACACCGTTGACTTTTTTTAACTTAAAAAAGGTTTGTTAAACCTCGTTTTTCATTGAATTCTTGCAGGGTGGTAGGGCATTAGTCAGATTGGACTATGCAAGAATTCAACGAATATGAACTGCACTCGCCGGACTCTCTTTTTCATGAGGGGATGGACCTTCTTGAGTCTGACCACTTTGAAGAGGCATATTACACGTTCCAGAAGCTGGTGGCGGTTCAGCCTTATAACCCGGATGCGTTTTTTCAGCAGGGCGTTGCGCTGATTAAACTTGGGCGGGTGACTGACGCGGTTTCTTCGTTTGAATCGGCTATTTCGCTGTCGCCTACGGAGGCAATGTTTCACAGCCATTGCGGCTATGCGCACCTGATGGCGGGGCATCATGAGGCGGCGCTGGAGCGGTTTGATTATGCGCTTCACCTGCAGCCGGATAATTTTGAACACAAAGTTTACAAGGCGTGTGTGCTGGCGGAGAAGTCGCGGCTGACGGAGGCCTATGACATCTTGCACGGGCTGGTGCAGGAGCATCCGGATAACATGGAAATCCAGAGGCATTACGCGAGTGTGCTTTTCCTGATGGGTGATGACCATGAGGCGCTTAAAAGCTATGGACTGATCCTGAAGTTTGACCCGAACAACACGGAGGCGATTCACCACCGCGGTGTGATTCTGTTGCGCCAGGGGAATCGGCCGGCTGCGGTGTGCTGCTTCAGGGAATAC
>JAKFFN010000218.1:0-25099 GCA_036675025.1 Candidatus Sumerlaeales bacterium
CGCATTCGATATCGCCAGCACGGTCGCAATGTATGTGTTGGAAGGCACAATGACTTCGCTGCCCGCAGGAAACTCATGGGCCTTCAAGATCATCGTCAGCGCATCAAGGCCGTTGGCCACGCCGATGCAGTGCCGCGCCCCCACATAAGCAGCAAAGTTCTGCTCGAACGACGTCACGTTCTTGCCAAGTATCAGCCAACCGCCATGCAGCAGCTGATGCAGCGCCTCGATAAACTGCTGCTCATGGCGCAGGTTAATCGCCTGTAAATCCAGGAATGGAACCACATCACTCATTGATGCTGCTGCCCGGGTAATTTTCATAGATGTAATCATCAGGATCAAACCGTGTAGAAGCCAATACCATTAGCACACAGTCAGATGTAAAGCTGTGCATCACGTGCCAGTCCTGCGGATCCAGGAAAAGCATCTGGCTCGGCGAATCCAGCCGCCAGGATTTCTCCTCTACACCGTCGTTTGTCTCAATTACGCATGCGCCGATTACGCACACCGCCGCCTGGATCGTCGTCTTGTGCCTGTGTCCGCCGCGCCTGGTGTTGCCAGCGTTATGTATGTAAAAAACCCTTTCAATGGGAAACGGGATTTCGTCCTGGATAACGGTCAGCCAGCCGCCCTTTGCATTGATCGATCTTAGTTGTGACAGGTGAGCCATAAATCGTGTTGTCCTTGTTAATCGCTGAGGGTTTCTTTGGAAGAGCCGGGCCTTCGCGCAACGCAAAACAGTGAGCTTCCAATGGGAAGTTGAAGGCGCGCTGCAATATGATTTTCCGTCTTCATCACGCCTTCCATTACCCGATTGACCAGCGGGTGGGGGAGTTTCACATCAGACTCTGCTTCCGTAGAAACAGGCTTGGTAAACTTACCCACTTGCCGGTGAAGCAACAATGCGGGAAAAATCGCCGTGTTGCGAAATGTCAGCCTTTCCAGGTGCAGTCCCGCTCCGGTCACTGCTTGCTTCAGTTCGCCGCGAGAATACCGTTTTGAAAACATCACCACTTCATCATGGGGTCCCCTCAGCATATCCAGCGCTGCTACATGGACAAACACCAGGCCGCCAGGCTTTAGCACTCGCCGTATTTCCGAAAGTGCAGCCACGTCATTTGTAATAGACTGGTGTCCCAACACGTCCATGCAGGTCACCGCATCAAATTGGCCGTTCGCAAACGGCAGATGAAATATGGACGCCCGGCCGGTTCGCCGCAGACCCCGCTGCCTGCAGAAGTCGATTGCTTCAGGCGAATAGTCGATACCGAAGGCTTCACCAAACTCATTGAGCAGTTGAAGGTTAATTCCAGTGCCACACCCGGCATCGAGCAGGCAAGCGCCGGCTTTATGCCCCAGGTATCGGGACAGGTTGCGCCTTAAAAAGTGACGCAAACCCACATACCACCACAGAGTTTCCTCCGTGTGAAACATCCTCTTATACTCGTCAATTCGCACCTTGAGGCACTGTCCTGGTAAGTTCGTGGCAAGGCCCGTACTTTTTTGTTGCCCGCACTAATCAGTCAAGCACTGTTTCCCAGTTTCCTACGGCACGATTTTCTCTCTGTGGCCGTAGCTTTAAATACTTCTTTATCTACAGGACGCTTTACATATGGATCAGATCATCGCCGCACTGGCACAGCCTGAAGCGTGGATCGCCCTTCTCACACTTACTCTGCTCGAAATCGTTCTCGGTATTGATAACATTGTATTTATATCGATTCTGGCCGGGCGCCTTCCAGAGTCTAAGCGCGACCGTGCCCGCATCGTCGGGCTTATGCTCGCCATGATAATGCGTATCCTTTTGCTGCTCTCCATCAAATGGCTAATGGGTCTCACCAAGCCTCTTTTTGCCATACTCGAAAACCCGTTTTCAGGTAAAGACATCATCCTGCTCCTGGGCGGTTTATTCCTGATAGGTAAAGCCACCCATGAGATCCATAATAAGCTCGAAGGGGAAGAAGAACATCATGAAACCAAGAAAGCTGCCGTATCTTTCGCCGGAATCATAGCGCAGATACTCGTTATCGACCTCGTATTTTCTCTCGATTCCGTCATCACCGCCGTCGGCATGGCGAATCAGCTCTGGGTTATGATCACGGCAGTAGTCATATCCATAGCCTTCATGCTCTTCTTCTCCAAGTTCATTGCCGATTACGTGGATCGGCATCCAACGGTCAAGATGCTCGCGCTGGCATTCCTGGTGCTCATCGGCGTCAACCTTATCGCCGATGGAGTTGGTCACCACATCCCCAAAGGCTATACCTACTTCGCCATGGCTTTCTCCGTAGGCGTGGAAATGCTGAACCTGAAGATCAAGAAATCAAAAGAACCGCCTGTGCATCTCAAACACAACTATCCTGAAGGTGCCGGGCCGGAGAACACTACTGCCTGATGCTACGGTGCGATAGACGGCGATGATGGCCGTAAAAATAGTTCTGCTGGTCATAACCATCTGGGCCGCGAGTGCCGCAAACGCCGTTGCGGCGCCCGTCGCTGCAGATCCGGCCACCACGCGCATTGTCTCACTCGTGCCAAACCTTACAGAGATCGCCTTCACCCTCGGCGCCGGCAATCAGGTTGTCGGCGTAAGCGATTTCTGCCAATACCCACCCGAAGCAAAACAGCGCCCGGCGGTGGGCGGGCTGGTCAATCCCAGCCTTGAAGGTGTATTGCGCCTGCGGCCGGGCGTCGTGCTGCTTTACCGTAGTCAGCAGGATTTTGCAAATCGACTTGGCCAGTTGGGCATTCCTTCAGAGCTTTTCCAGGTCGATACCCTGGCAGATCTCTACGCGGCAATTGATCGCATGGGTAAAGTTACAGGTTATACCTCCGCAGCCGTCGAACTTACCGGGCAAATCCAGCGGGATCTCAACGAAGTAACAGAGAGGGCCGATACCAAACCGGCCGTAACCGGCATTGTAGTTGTCAGCCGCGATCCGGCCGGGCTTAGATCGATGTACCAGGCAGCTGCCGGGAATTTCCTCGGCGAGCTTTTTCAGATTGCCGGTGGAAAACTTGCGGTACCCGGTGGCGCTGCTATCAGCGCGGAAGACATCATTCGGGCAAATCCCCGGGTGATCATAGACATGAGTCCGACAGAAGGCTCAGCCAGCGCCGCCGCCGATGCACTGCCTCGGGTTCAACAGGAAGTGCGGCAGTGGTCCCGACTCTCAACTGTACCCGCTGTTCGCACAGGCCAGGTTTACCATTGGTCTGATCCCCATTCCCTGCTGCTGGGCCCCTCAATTATCGATACTGTGCGACAGATGGAACGAATCCTCAATACTTCTCGTGAAATTCCATTCCCGAATAATTAAGCAAATCATGCATTTGCTGGTTGACCCGCCAATGTGAACTTCCTTTCCTCGTCTATCCTGAATAGTTATTCGTGACGAGGTCCTTTAGCTGATGCTACGTTCTATCCGCCGCTTTTTCGCGCCAGAACCCCACATCCCGCGGCTGCCTGACGAGGTGGTGAAACGCAAATATCCCCGTATGCGCTGGCGCGTTCTCGAAGCCACCTTCGTCGGTTACGCCCTTTATTATTTCGTCCGAAATAACATCCCGATCGTAGCTAGCCAAATGGAAGCTTCCCTGGGTTACACCAAGGAAATGCTCGGTTTCATCATGAGCGTCACTGCCATTTCCTACGGCCTTGGCAAGTTCTTCATGGGTGCCATATCTGATCGTAGCAATCCTCGTGTATTTATCGCCGTCGGCCTGCTGTTATCCTCCATAATCAACTTCGCCTTTGGCGGCATGCGTGATATTGATTTCAACCTCGGTTCCCTTGCAATCCACATCGAGAGTTACCATGTACACCTGTTCCTCTGGGGCATGAACGGCCTGGTTCAGGGCATGGGCTGGCCGCCTTGCGGGCGCAGTATGGGCCACTGGTATAGCGAAAGCGAGCGCGGGCTTACTTTCAGTATCTGGAACACGTCGCACAACGTTGGCGCTGCAGTCGGTGGTTGGCTTGCCGGTGAGGCAGTGGTCCGGCTGGGCGGTTGGGAATATGCCTTTTTTGTTCCTGGCGTCATTACGGCGGTCATGTCCATCTACCTTATCCTGCGCCTGGTAGATACTCCGCAATCTCAGGGTCTACCTCCTATTGAAGAGTACCGTGGCGATTATACCCCCGAAGAAAAGGAACAAGGTCTTCACGAGCGCGAGCTTACCTACAAAGAGCTTTTTCTCGATAACGTGTTGATGAACAAGTACGTGTGGATCCTGGCCGTCGCGAACTTCTTTGCATACATCACCCGCTATGCGATGCTGGATTGGGGTCCTACGTACCTGAAAGAAGTTAAGAACACCGAGATTGACGAAAGCAGTTTTGCCGTCATAGCCATCGAGCTTGGCGGCATCCCCAGCACTATCGCCCTCGGTTACCTTTCAGATCGGCTCGGCGGTCGCCGCGGCATGGTTGCTGTCCTCTGTATGCTGCCCATCATTCTGGCTTATGGCCTTTTCCCGTTTGTTCCCACCGACTGGATTGTTAAACCCTTCGGATCAGAAATCCGGATGGGACTTATGATCGATCTCTTCCTGCTGTTTATCGTCGGTCTTTTCATCTACCCTGTAATCAACTTTATCACGATCATGGCTTTAGACCTCACTTCCAAAAAAGCCATTGGTGTGGCAGCCGGATTCATCGGGTTGTTTGGCTATGTCGGCAAGGCCGCAAATTCCTGGTGGGCCGGAAAAGCGGTAGATCAGTACACACCTACTATGGGTATGGAGGCCGCGTGGAACATCCCGCTGTGGACTGCCATGTGCGCCGGTATCATTGCAGCACTTTGCCTGTTGTTGACGTGGAACCAACGGCCAAAAGCCTGATAATTTGAACACAAAAGGAGCAACCACCGGGTGAGTGGACGATCTGACGGCAATGCGCGGTTCAGCGATGAAATGCTGCTGATGACGGCCCGCTTGTATTATGTTGACGGGCTTCCGCAGGCAGATGTGGCAAGGGTGATGCATGTTTCGCAGCCACAGGTATCGCGGCTGTTGTCGCTGGCGCGTGAACGCGGAATTGTCCGCATCAGCGTGGCCGACTACGACCCACGCGACCGAAACCTCGAGGGTCTGCTCGTCAAGCGCCTTGGGCTGCGCCACGCACTTGTGATCAAAACTGTCCGTGGCAGCAAGGTTCGCGATCTCCGTTATGCCGTCGCTCATTTCGCTGCTGCCGATGTCAGCCAGTTCATCAGCAACGCGCAAACGGTGGCCATAGCCGGCGGGCGTACGCTTCAAGACCTGGTCGACCAGCTGCGCGAACCCTCTCACCGGTCCGGACTCGTGGTTGTTCAGGCCATGGGAAATGTTGGCTCGGTGCCTAATCCCTACGATGGCCTGGAACTGGGTCGCAGTCTTGCCTCCAAGTGGAATGGGTCATTTCTGATGCTGAATACTCCTGTGCTGTTGCCCGATAGCTCCACTCGCGATGCCATTATGAACCTTGGCGAAAACCAGCAGGTTGTGCGGCGGTTTTCAAAATGCGATCTGGCCCTGGTTGGCGTCGGCACACTCCAGAATTCCGTCTTTACTGAACGCGGCATATTTACGGATAAAGACATCCGTAACATGACCAGGGCCGGGGCTCTGGGCGAAGTCTGCGGCAGGTTTTTTGACGCCAAAGGTCAGGAATGTGATACTCCCTTCCGTGACCGCGTGGCCAGCATCACCCTTGAGCAGCTTCGCAAAACCCCTAACGTTCTTGCCGTAACGGTAGGCGCAGACCGCGCCGAGGCGCTGGCTGCCGCCATAAAGGGAAACCTTGTAAAGAGCCTGCTGATAGATGACGTCGGAGCCCAGGCGCTGCTTGCCACGGCCGAATCCGTCATTAAATAGCAAAACACGAAAGCCGCCCTGGGTCTGTTTTCTGAATTCCGCGCATCGCAACTCCTCGCCAGGAAAGTGCCCCACAATAGGGCGAGTTTTTACACGGCCTTAATAAATTGCCGTTGACAACGGCGCTTCACCCGTCCGAACCTGTGGATGTTACCATTAACATCCTCAGTGCTGGGACCACTCACTTGAAAGACCAGTTTAAATTTGACGCGGAGCAGGCTGAACAGGCCGAAAAGGCTCTTGAGACGCTGGAATCTAACCTTATTCACACCCTTGACGCGCACCGCCTCGGCATTATCATATTCGACCGTCGTGGTGATCTTGTCAGCTGTAACAGGCAGTGGGAACGGCTCTATGAACTGAAATACGAAGCCATCCTGGACTACAATATTTTAGAAGACACAAACCTCCAGCGCAAACGCATCTGGCAACCGATAAAGAATGCGTTTTCAGGCACAGCCGGGTTTATGGAAGAAAACTACTTTTCCCCGGAAGAGTGGGGCAAAAAGGGCAGACCCCGTTGGACAGAAGGAAATGTTTTACCATTATTTGAAAAGTCTGCAAACGATAACTTTCTTGGTGCCGCTATTTTTCTGCAGGATGTTACAGAGCGAAGAATGACTGCCCTGGAGATTGAAAGTCTCCGCAAGTTACTGACAGAGGTGAGCAGCCGGCAGGAAGGTATCTGCCGCCGTCTGGCCGATCTGCACGAAATGGCTCAGCAACAGTCGGTAGCCAATTTATGCCTGCGCGCTGGCGAACCGGGGCGCGAACGCCCGCCGTTTATTCCCCGACGCGAACGCGAGGTCTTTGAAAAACTCGCCGCCGGTTTCACTGTAAAAGAAGCAGCCCACCAGCTAGGTCTGGGTATTAAATCGGTCTATACGTACAGGTCTCGCCTGTTAAAGCGGCTTGATATCAACGGGGATGTGGGCCTGGCCCTGGCCTGGCGTGAGCTTCAGGATCGCTCAGGCGATTTTGAGTCGTTGACCGAAATGAAGATACATTCCCGGTAGTCGCTGTGTACCTCAGCAACGACCCCGTAAAGTAATTCCAGGTTTTTGGCAGTTATAACCTCTGCCGGTGGTCCATCAGCCAGGATGATTCCTTCGTGTAGCAGCACCAGCCTGTCACACCAGCGCGAAGCCACCGACAGATCATGAAACGTGGCCAGCGCTGCATTGCCTGTTTCATGTGAAATCCGCCGAACCGCCGTCATCAGCTCGAATTGATGCCGCAGATCCAAGCCTGTCAGCGGTTCATCCAGCACAAGCAGGGGTGCTGCCTGTGCAAATGCACGTGCCAGCAGTACCAGTTGTTTCTCGCCTCCGCTCAGTTCATCAAATGGCCGCTCGGCAAGCCCGGCAATGTGCAGCCGGTGCAGGGCATCCATCGCCAGTGCCACATCTGCTGCGGAGTCACAAGCCGCAAAGCCCGAAAACGGATGGCGCCCCATCAGCACCATCTGCAGAACCGAAAAGGCAAACACCGTCTCAGTCTTCTGGGGCACAAATGCAACTTGCCCCGCGATCTCTCGGCGCTTCAGCCTCGCAATAGATTCCGCGCCCAGCTTCACCACCCCGACAGATGGCTGGTGGTAGCCAGTCAGGCAATGCAGTAGCGTTGTCTTGCCGCTGCCATTGGGTCCCGCCAGTCCAACAAATTCCCCGGCCCTCACAACAAGGTCGATACCTTTTAGAACCTTGTGGCGATGATACCCCGCCTCCAGCCCTTGCACCTCAACCAGGACATGTGACGCAGCCGTTATTATTGCACCCCGGTGTGTCCGAATCCGCCCTCACCGCGGGCGGTTTCATCCAGGGAGTCTGCCGGCACAAACACTGCCCTGGTTACCGGCGCGACCACCATCTGCGCAATCCGGTCGCCGTGGGCGATAGTAAAAGGTTCCGGTCCGTGGTTAATCAACAGGACCTGCACGATTCCCCGGTAATCCGCATCGATTGTACCCGGGGTGTTCAGGCAGGTGATGCCATGCCGCGCCGCCAGGCCGCTGCGCGGACGCACCTGCGCTTCGTAACCCCTGGGAATTTCCATCCGGAGGCCAGTCGAAATCGCCTTGAATTGTCCCGGCGCCAGCGTAACCGGCTCTGTCAGCGCCGCCCGCAGGTCAGCCCCCGCTGCATCTTCAGTAGCTGCCTCTGGTACAGGCAAATCACGAGCCTCAGGTTCAGCCGTAAACTTTATCTCTATTCTTTGCATGCGATGAACAAGCAACCTGTCCGGCACCGGATTCAACCCAATTTCTCAAATGCAGCAGGCAAAAAAAATTGCCGCCCCCCTAAGGGAGCGGCAAACTTGAACTTCAGCTTTCTGCGCTTAGATTCCGTAAAGGTGTTCCGTGCGGTTATTGGTGTAGTTGATGTCTTCGCTTCCATCTTCCGGCACCACTTCTGCATAGATGTGGGTGTAGCCCGGCGGAACATAGCCTTTAAACTTAACCTTCTTGGCCTTGTTTTTCTTTCCAGGGCGGAAGGCTTTCAGGTTCTTCACCTGCTTTTCGGCCACGAGGAAGGCGTTTTCATTAAGCACATCGCCTTCAACCACGTAAATGCGGACGGTGGCGAGCGAGAGATCATAGTCTGTCGCCAGGTTTAGTACTTCTACTTTGCCGGTCATCTTGCAGAAAAGCAAAGGCAGGCCCTTGCACTGGTAGCTCTTATAGTAAACCAGTTCACCCTGGATATCGGAACCAACCAGCGCCTGATCAACACCGTCGCCACGGATATCGAAGGTGTAGCTGCCTTCATCAATATCATTGTTTTCCACGGTTACAGTCGCAAAGGCTTTGCCGACAAATGAAGGCGTATAGAGAACTTTAAACGACGTGCGCTGTCCGGCAGGAACCAGCGGCGCTGGCTGCTGCGTTACAGTAAAATCAGCGGCATTAGGGCCCGTAATCGAGATCGGCAGAGTAGTCGTCAGGTCCGCGTTTCCGAAGTTACGGATCTCGAAAGTGTGCTCCCACTGGTTAACACCCAGCTGCGCTTCACCGAAGTAAGTTCCGTCCAGCTTCAGTGGTTGAATGGAACCGTCGTAGATTGCAGTGCTCATCCCGGTCACAAGAACTTCAGGAGAGTAAAACGGTGGGGGAGGCGGGGCAGCCGTAACTGCTGCACAAGAAAGCGACAGCATTGCTGCAACAATGGCACGGTGTGAGGTGCTCAGAAGTCTAGAGATATGCATTATTTCCTCTGGTGTATTGGTCAAATCAGCACAATATTTGGGCTGGCGATATGAACTATTCAACCCTAAAATTGAACTTCTGTCAGAAAAAGTCTGATAGCGGATTTTTGTTTCTGCGTGCTATTAAAGGTAACCGAACCTGCATTAACTGACGCACGCCGTGTAGAAACGGCGAATCTGCTAACAGGAAAGGCCGTTTGTGACCTATTTAAAAACGGCGACAGTTGCCGCTTCTTTGCTTCTCTTCAGCATCGCTCACCTCCAGGCGGAAACCTCTGCCACTCTTGAATCCCCTGCTGCCGGATTGCGCATCCAGATCGATGCGCACGGTAACCGGGTCCAGCATCCCGTGGAAGTTGTCCCGCCCGTCACCCCGGCTACAGCGAATGCTCCCGCGTCAGCCGCGCTTAAATCGGCTCCTGCAGCCGCCCGGCCGCAGGTCGTAAAGAACAGTGCTGCCACCGGAACCGTCGTACGACTCAACGGTCTTTTCCGCGCAGGAAGCCGCGCCACAATCGGCGCCGATGGGAAACTACAGACCGACTGCCATGTCGACACAGCCCATGACGCAAAGGGTGACCACTAATGCTTAGCGTTGCCAGGCTATCTGTTCTCCTGACCCTTTCCGCGATCACCGCACTGGCCCCGGCAGCCATACCTGTAAACATCACCTATGCTGATCCCGCAGGCTTTGGCTTTCGCGATCCCTCGCTCGGGGTTCAGCGCCGAAATGCTTTTGAAACTGCTCTCCAGACCTGGACAAACCAGTTGCAGGGATCCGTGCCGTTAGCCGTACAGGCCCGGTTCGAGGCTATGGGCGGAGATTCCTTCTCCGCCGTGCTGGCCTACGCAGGTCCCGTCAGCGCAGCAAGAGATTTTCCCAATGCTCGCCCCTCCACCTGGTACGTCAGCGCCCTTGCCAATCAGTTGGCCGGGTACGACGTAGACCCCGGCAGCGCAGACATCGAGGTCGTTATCAATTCCGACGTTGATAATACAGTAGTTCTTGGTGACGTCGGCTTCTACTACGGCGTCGACGGCAACGCCGGTGGAAACGTGGACTTTCGAACAACTATTCTCCATGAACTTGGCCATGGCCTCGGCTTCATCAGTTTCATGGATAGTTCGACGGGTGAATTCTTCCAGGCTCCCGGTGACCCTGCCCCTCTTCCAGACGTCTTCAGTCGCATGCTGACCAAAAGCAAAAAGGGCTTCATGACACCAAAACTGAAGACTCTCGACAGGCTGCGCGGCAAGCAGCGCCTGAAAGCGGCCCGCAGCCGGAAACTCCGCTGGACCGGTCCTGCCGTTTTTGAAAACCAGGGCTTCCTCGGTTATCTTTTTGCCCCCAAAAGTTTCGTGCCCGGCTCAAGTGTTTCCCACTGGGATACCCTTTACTCGCCAGACCTTCTCATGGAGCCCTACGATACCGGCCCTAAATTCGGCATCGATCTTACGCGGCAGGCACTGCAGGACCTGGGCTGGAAGTTTTAGCCCTGCGTCCCGCCTGGCCGGCGCACTGGCCCGGCCTGCTTTTCGATCTGGATAACAAATAGCGTATAGCTGGCAAGTATGGCAGCAGTGAGCAGCAGGAGGCCAATTTGCCGAAGCCCGTGGCCCGCGCTTTCCGCATAGGCAATCGAAAGCACCGCAGCAGCAATATACAGCGCAATGTTAAACATCAGCGTCTTGCCGTGAGACCACCCCGCCACCATTAACCGCTGGTACAGGTGGGTCCGGTGAGCCTGCGTCAAATTTTCACCCCGCCGCATCCGGCGGATCAGTGTAAACACGACGTCGTAGATAAACGGGCTGAACAGTATAATCGATGCGATCCACGGGAACCGGCTGCCTTCTTCGCCCGTTGCACTCTGCAGGGCAATCACCGCCAGCACAAACCCATAAAACTGGCTGCCGCAATCGCCCAGGAACGTCTTCTTTGGAATCGCTCTGCCCGGGTAATTATGGATCAGTACCCCGATAAGCGTACCCGCGGCAACCGCCGCAGTTCCCGCAGCAAACATCCCGCTCCACTCAATTCCAAACCCCCGCTGAATCCCGTGGTTACCCATGTACAGCGCCAGCGCAAGCCCGGTAATTATCCCGAAGGTTGCCGCCTGGCCATCCATGCCATCCATAAAGTTAAAGATGTTCATCCAGAATAGCGTGATCATAACGGCGATCACGGTGCCCGCTATGGGATGCAGCTCAAACGTGCCAGCAAAAGGTAAATCCAGGGTTGTCGGTGAGAACCCAAGCATCACAACCGACCCGCAGGCCGCCAGTTGAAGTAGCAGCTTCCACCGCGGAGGCAGTTCCTGGAAATCGTCTAAAGCCCCCCCGATCAGTGCCCAGGCGCCGCCTATCAGCACCACCAGCCGCCAGGGCTCCAGCGGAATGTGGATGTTCCACACGAGGAACATGAACATCGTCAGGTAAAATGCCGCAGCCGACCCAAGCCCGCCCAGGCGCGGCGTGGGTATGGAATGGCTGCCCCGGTCGCTCGGCCGCGCCAGCACATCATAATGATGCGAAAGCGTGATGGTAAGCCGGACCAGCAGCATTGAAACCAGGGCAGGAAACACGATAACGCGCGCACCCCACCACACCGCCTGGATCAGCGCTTCCAGGGCATAGAGAGGCTCGGGATGCCGCAGCAGATCGAGATAAGTTTTTTCCATACGGCCTTACTTCACATCCTGTTCGCGGCTTGTGTTCAAGCTTGAAACACATCAGAATACTCCTTTGCTTCCCCCACCCTTGACTTCGCCCCTGTTGACCGCGTAATCCCGTCTCTATGACTACTGCTTCCGGCTCGCCAAACGCTCCTCGTCTGCGAATTATGATCGTCGAAGACGAGCCGGATATCGGCGTCATCGTGATGCAGATGCTCAGTAATCACTACGAAGTCGTTCACGCAGCCAACGGCCTTGAGGCCCTCGAACGCCTTAGCTGGTATCAGCCTGACCTGACGATCATGGACCTCATGATGCCGGTGCTCGACGGCTTTGATACCACCCGCGCCATTAAAAAAGACAATGATTATACCACCATGCCTGTCATGTTCCTTACGGCGCGAAAAGACAACAAGGCCGTGCGCGAGGCCCTGATGGCCGGCGGCGACGTTTACCTGGAAAAGCCCTTTGATCCGCCCGAACTCCTGGTCCGTCTCCAGGAGATGATCACCCGGAACAACCTGACTCCAAAGCCCAAGCGCCACACGATTGATGAGGTCCGCGCTCATTTTGACGCGATTCAACCCACAGTTGCTTCGCCCCCGCCAGTCATGCCCGGCGCAAGGCCCCTCACGGAACAACTGGCAATCGCTGCCGCTGAACCCAAGCCCCGAATACTTGCCATTGCCGGCTCAGACCAGACTCTAAAAAACATCAGGTCACGGTTCCGCGGGCGATACGAAGTCATAACATCCTCCGATGCAGAAGCCTCTTTGGATAAAATCATCGCTTACCAGCCGGACATTTTAGTACTTACCCGTGATGCCGGGGCTTTCGATCCCCTGCAGTTCCTGCAGTTGCTGCGCATTAACCGCCAGTTGGCAGTGCCTCACCACGTATTCCTGGGCGCGCCTCCCGATGGTTCAGGCATATCAAGAACCGGCCAGTCGATCGGCAATGCCGAAATCGACAGACTTTCGCGAGACCTTGACAACATAGTCCACGAATCACGTTTCCACAGGCAGCGCAAGCGGCTGGATTACCGGGAGATTCTCCGCCGGGAAGACCCGGAAATGGATGACGATTAGGCTATGCGCATGCCACGCTGTAAGAAAGTATGGTCCGGATTTCGCACTCAGAAACCTGTTGATTTGCTGACGCTATGCCACCCGCATAACTTTTAACGTATGGACCCTTCTACCATAACAGAATCTGCCAACGCGGCTGTTTCCCATTCCATCGGCTGGGATATCTTCCAGATCCTGCTGATAATCTTCCTTGTTCTTCTGAACGGTTTTTTCGTGGCGGCGGAATTCGCCATCGTAAAAGTCAGAAGCACCACGATCCGCAGCCTGGCCGAACACAACAATCGGCGGGCCACCAAGGCGCAGAACATCCTGACTCACCTTGACGCCTACCTGAGCGCCACCCAGCTTGGTATTACTATAGCCTCCATCATGCTGGGCGCCATCGGCGAAACCTATATGCGTCACCGCGTGGTGGAGCCGCTCATCGGTGAGATCGGCTGGTTATCCGAAGGCGCCAAATCCGCCATCGCCTTCTTCCTCGGTACTGGCATCATTGTTTTTCTCCACGTGGTGCTTGGCGAGCTCGCCCCGAAAAGCCTCGCCATTCAGCGCCCGACCGCCACCAGCCTGTGGGTGGCTTACCCGCTCCACTGGTTTTATATCGTGCTGTACCCGTTCATTGCCATCCTGAACGGCGCCGCCAACCTCATGTTGCGCCTCGTAGGCATTCAGCCCGCCATGGGCCATGAGCTTGCCCACTCAGAAGAAGAGCTGCGCATGATCGTCTCAGAAAGCCAGCGCATCGGCCATATCACCCGCGATAAACTCGACCTGCTGGAAAACGTCTTCGACTTCAGTGACGTCACCGTTCGCCAGATCATGGTTCCTCGAGTCGAAGTAGCCGTGTTCGATCTGCGCAAATCTCTCGGCGAAAATCTGGCCGTAGCCGAGCGCACCGCCCATAGCCGCTATCCATTGGTGGATGGAGATCTCGATCACGTTCTTGGCATCATTCACATGAAAGACCTGTTCTGGCAGCTCAAGGAAATGGAGATGTCGCCCCAGGAGGCCGCAGCGGCCACAGAGCGGCGGCACCCGATGATCGCCGGCGGCGACATGAACAAGAAACCACCCGCCACCGGTGCGCAGTTTCTCACCAACATCGCCCGCCAGGTTCTTTACGTGCCCGAAACCGCCAAAATCAATACGCTGCTCCAGGAGTTCCAGGATAAGCGCATCCACATGGCGATGGTGGTTGATGAATACGGCAGCACCACCGGCCTGGTAACCTTCGAAAACATCATCGAGGAAATCGTTGGCGAAGTCCAGGATGAATTCGACCAGGAAGTGCCGCGGATTCAGAAGCTCAACGAAACCGAATACATGGTGGAAGGCATCACGCCGCTTTACCACGTGAACGACGAACTGGGTCTCGAATTGGAGAGCGAAGAAGCCGACACTATCGGCGGCTTCGTCCTCAGCGAACTCGGTCGATTCCCGAAACCCGGCGATAAGCTGGTCGCCGGGCAGGTGGAACTCACCGTACGCGAACTCCGCCGCCAGCGCATCCACCGGGTCCTTATCCGGTTCCTGAGCGACAACGAAAAGGCCGAAAACGAACCTGTCAGCGAAGCTCCTCCCTCAGATAACGATACGGAATACTAAGCAAATCCCTGCGCCAGTTGCGGGAAATGATGCCATTTTCTAAAGCAGATTCCCGCGCCAGCTCAGGGGTACCGCGGAATTTATTCCGTAAAGTGGGCGTTTCTGCACCACTCACGCAAAACGGTGCCATCCGCTAAAGCCGTATCCAACTACGGAAGTGACACCACCGGCGGCTCCGGCGGCGGACCTGTAACGACCGTGCGCTTCAACTTCAGTTTTCCCTCAATCGATGATCCCATACCAGGCCCACCTCCCATAGTGCCCAACTGCACGGTACCTTTAGCCGTTTTATAATCCTTACCGAAATGGAGCGACAAAGTACCGACCGATAGCGGTGGATCATTAAGTACATAAAAACCGTGGCTGGTTCCCACGATCCCATTGCCGACAATTCCGGTTCCATCCATCAAAAAACCGACGGTGTTTATGTCGGTAACGATAACCGTAACCTGCATCTTCGACTTTGTCGGTCTTGGAGTGTCCATGCTCGGGTGTGTGGTTGCCGTCATGATGCCCGGGTACACCCCTGCCGGCATTTGTGCCAGGCAGGGCGTGACAATGCCCGTGGCCAGCATTGCTGCTGCAAATAACTTCTTCATAAGAAGCTCCATCAAAATGAGCTGGCCCAAAGAGAAAGGCATCCGCCACCAACGGCTGATGCCCGAACTCACGCAATGCATATGTCAGAACTAAAAGTTTGGCATTAATAAAGTAAAAAGCAAAGCAACAGACGCAAAACCCAAAAGTAGCACGCTAATAAGCCCAATGCTTGCCGCCTTTTCGTGCACGGGTCTTTCGTTCTACTTTCTACTTTCTACGTTCTGCGTTCTGCGTTTTACCCCAGCCCCGACCCGCCGATGCCGCGCATCCGCAGCTTCAGGTCGTTCGCGCTGTCCGCGAACTTTAATCCCACTTCCTCTGTGATCTGCTTTGTCTGCATCAGGTCAAGCAGCGCCATGTCAAACGTCTGCATACCCTCACGCGCGCTCTTCATCATGGCAGTTTTCAGTTCCTGCACCGCTCCCTGCATAATAAGCTCCTGCACCCGTGGCGAATTAAGAAGAATTTCCACCGCCGCAGCCCGACCGCCATCTGCCTTCGGCACAAGCCGCTGACAGATAATAGCACGAAGGTTCATGGCAAGCTGCATCAATATCTGCCGCTCCATTTCGATGGGGAACAGGTTCAGGATTCGTTCGAGAGTCTGGTTGGCGCTGTTGGTGTGAAGAGTTGCCAATACCAGGTGGCCGGTGTCACTGGCATGTATGGCAAACTTCGCCGTCTCCGCGTCGCGAATCTCGCCGATAAGGATCACCTTCGGCGCCTGGCGGAGCGCGCTCTTCAGCGCTTCATCAAACGTAGCCGTATCAATACCCACTTCCCGCTGGCTCACAATACAGCCTTTGTGGTCGTGGACGAACTCTACAGGGTCCTCAATCGTCACAATGTGACCGCTGGAGTTGCGGTTGCGGTGATCAATCATCGCCGCTAGCGATGTGCTTTTGCCGCTGCCGGTCGCGCCCGTCACCAGCACAATTCCGCGCTCGTTCATCACGACATCATTAAGAACCTCGGGCAGACCCAGCTGCGAAACCGAAAGAATGTTCGGCTTGATGAGCCGCGCTACCAGCGCCTTTGTTGACCGCTGATGGTACAGGTTGATGCGGAAGCGCCATTCGTCAACCTTGTAGGCGACGTTGATCTCCAGCTTCTCCTGGAACTCTTCGTGCTGCTTATCCGTCACGGCCTGCCTGCAAAGGGCCTCCATATCATGGGGCGTAAGGGGAGTGGTGCCGATCTGCTGGAGCTTCCCGTTTACGAGCACGCTCGGCAGGGCTTCCGCTGCCAGGTACAGGTCGCTTCCCTCTAGTTCTGCAAGATGTCGCAGGAGGAGATCAAGGTCGTAATTAGCCAATGTTACTTCTTCTTTCCGTAAATCTGCATCCAGTCTTCATCCAGGTCCGAACTTGACCCCAGGGGTGTTGCGGCCGGTCGTTGCTGCTGTGCCGGCGCCGGCGAGGGGGGAGTGTATGGAGTAGCTGTAGGTCGTGGAGGCGGGGCCGCGGCGCTTGCGGCACCAGCACTCTTGAATGACGGTTCTTCGCCGCCTTCGGCAAACAGGAACTTGTTGTTAGCCTTTTCAAGAGCGGCTTCCTTGGTAATAACGCCCTCCATGGCAAACTGTTTCAGCATCTGGTCCAGGCTCTGCATTCCAAACTTCTGGCTCACCTGGATAATAGACGGAAGCTGGTGAGTTTTGGCTTCGCGAATGAGCGACCGGACCGCCACTGTACCGGTCATCACTTCCATGGCACACACACGGCCGCTGCCATCCCGGCGTGGAACCAGCGTCTGGCAGATAACCGCCTGGACACTTTCCGCCAGCATGATACGAACCTGCTCCTGCTGCGTGGGCGGGAACACGTCTACCAGGCGGTCCACAGTCTTCGGGGCACTCGATGTATGCAGCGTGCCGAACACAAGGTGACCGGTTTCCGCGGCGGTAAGCGCCAGGCTGATCGTCTCGAGATCCCGCATTTCACCCACAAGGATTACGTCCGGGTCTTCGCGCAGGGCGCTGCGCAAAGCATTAGAGAAACTGTGGGTATGCGGACCCACTTCGCGCTGGTTTACCAGGCTGCGCTTGTGCTGGTGCACAAACTCCACAGGGTCCTCAATGGTGAGGATGTGGTGGTCGGCTGTTTCGTTGATGTGGTTAATCATCGCCGCCAGGGTCGTGCTCTTGCCGCTGCCCGTGGGGCCGGTTACCAGAACGAGGCCGCGCGGCAGCTTGCAAAGCTCCTTCAGGATCTGCGGCATTTTCAAATCGTCAAGCGTCAGGATCTTCGTCGGAATCACGCGGAAGACCGCTCCCTCGCCGCGGCGGTTAACATAAATGTTCGCACGGAAGCGAACCATGTCGCCAAACTCCAGTGCGAAATCCAGTTCCATGTCGCGTTCCAGGCGCTTCTTCTGGTCGTCCGTCAGCAGGCCATACACCAGTTCATGAAGCGTGTCACGGTCAAGGGGAGGAAGGGGGAGTGGAACGATCCTTCCGTGCACACGCTGCGCCGGCGGGCTTCCCACCGACAGGTGCAAGTCTGAAGCACCCTTGTCTTTTGTATCCAGAAGGAGGTCAGCGAGATCCATTTGCATTAGTTGTTACCTCGAGTTGTGTTTTCAGCTAACGATTTTGCGCTGGTGTTAAGCCGTACTGATTGTGCTCCCTGCCGGGCCATTAGCTCTTCCACGTCAGGAGAAAGACTACCGGCGCCGCCTTCGTGGCTGGGCATAGGGGCACACACAAGCACCGCCGGTGGCGGATAGGTGCTGGTGAGCAGTCGCGTCGCGTCACGATACTCAACCGGGTGATCGATGATTGCGCAGGTTGCCGATGCCGCCTGCACTGCTGTAACCATGTTGACATAAGGCGCGGGATAACTTTGCGCATGGGGAAACACGCAACGCGTAGCCAGCTGGCAAACAACGAATGTGTGGCTGGCTGCGTTCTCCTCCATAAACTGCGCCAGTGCCCGCTCAAGCGGAACGGCCTCGTCATATAGCACAACCGTATATTTCCCCGCCTCCAGGTCTGGCGCCAGGGGAACGCTCAGCAGTTCGCTTTCCTCTAGATCAAGGTGTTGCAATGCCCGCAGTTGTACCATTGAAGTATTGCCGAGGATGGGCATTAGAATCAGTATGTCGTAAACCTTGCCATCCAGCGCTACCGGCGCTTTCCAGCGCGCAGCCTGTCCACGCGTATGTTCCAGCAGCCCCGCCCGTTGCAGCAGTACGTGGCGCACATCCGCCACCCTCAGCCCGGTCCAGGTGGCCATATGTGTAAGGGCAGCCTCAGGAGAATCACCCGGCTGGCGGCAGGAAGGACCCAGGCTTAATTGCAGGTCATCTTTTATTTCCCTGAGGATAACATCGCGGCATGGGTTGCTCGCTGCCACGGAAAGCAGGTACTCCACCAGTTCCGGAGAGTCGAAATCGGGTACTTCATCAAAGGCGCGCAGTTCAAGAGCAGTGCGCGGCTGCGTCGGGCCGGTAGTTTTTTCCTGCGCCGCGGATTCTTCAGACTCCGGTTTTACAGCCTGCAGGCATCGCTGGATCTGTTCCGCTGTGCCAAGCTGCGGGGTTATGTTGTGCTGCGGCAATATGCGGGCAAATTCCGCCAGGCCCTGCTGGTCATTGGGATCAGAAACCACCACCACCATTTCATTGCCAATCTCAATGAGCGGCAGCATTGTATGGGCGCTAAGCAGGCTGTGGTCAAAACGCGAAACCAGTTCAGTATCAACCATGGAAGGCTGGAGTTCCATGGGCTGCAGGCCGTACTGCTCGCCGATGGCATAGCCCAGGGCGTCGCGCGTGATGTAGCCAAGCAGCACGAGGGCTTCTCCCAGTCTCACACCCTTTTCGCGTGAAACCTCCAGGGCTTCATCAACCTGTGCCGGGGAAAGCGCGCCTTTTTCAATAAGCATTTCTCCCAGCGCCTTGTTACTCACGCGGTCTAAAAATCGGCTCGGCATAAACAACCTTTCCATAATGAACATACGTGCAAATAACCTGAGTGGAATGAGAAAGGTGAAAGCAATAAGTACGCGTCGAGCCTGGAACTTCTGGCAAGACACACGGCCAACCTGCAGGCTCGCACATAGCAAAATCAAGTCCGTAATCGCTGCAAAATGGCTTTTACCGTTGGCTGGCTTACACAGCTGTATATGCCCGGTTGTTCAGCGGGGCCAATTTGCCTTGATTTGCCCATGCAAACAAGGATTTCTTTTTCACCGTCGAAAAAGAATAACGTCCATAAAAGTGGGGAAGTGCAATGAACAGCGAAGAGATTATCCAGAAGGTTCAGGCGAAACTGGCCGAACAAAACGAGGTAATTCGCGAGCAGCAGATCCAGATTCATGACCAGCAACAGCGGATTTCCGACCTGGAGGCGCAGGTCCAGGCGCTGACAGGCGCTGATGAAGAGCGCCAGGCCATGTTTAACAAGCTGGCCGAACTGGTAGACTAGGTTATAAAAGGAAAAAGCGGAGCCGTGTGGCTCCGCCCTTTTTGTCTGTTATTTGATTTCAGGTATTAATCGTGACTGTCGGCCTGTGAGCCGCGCGGTTTGCGCCGCCCACCGGAAAACTTACGCCACTGGCCTTCGCCACCGCCACCGGAGCTTTTCCGGCGCGGATTGAAGTTGCCACCGCCTGCAGGCTTCTTGCGGCCAAAATTCTGCCGCGGAGGAGCTACTGCACGGTTAACCACACGCTGGTGGGCCGCCTGGGCCTGGAAGCAGTGGTGCGGATGTTCTTCAATCTTCGGCAGAGATGTCCGGATCAGCTTTTCGATGACCGTAAGGAAAGATGCTTCCGTACTGTCGCAGAACGAAATCGCGATTCCTGACGCTCCCGCACGACCGGTACGGCCGATACGATGCACGAAGGTTTCCGGTTCGTTGGGCAGATCATAGTTGACCACGTGAGTGATGCCATTGACATCGAGCCCGCGTGCAGCCAGGTCTGTTGCCACCATTACCGGGCTTGTGCCCCGCTTGAAACCACGCAGAGCGCGTTCACGCGCTGCCTGGCTCTTACTGCCATGGATGCACTCAGCCTTGATGCCCGACTTCTCCAGCCGCTCTGTAACGCGGTCAGCCGAGCGCCGGGTCCGGGTAAACACCAGGATCAGGTTCTTCTCACCGCTGTTGAGCAGACCATCCTGCTCGGACAGAAGCAGATGGTTAAGAAGCGCAGCCTTGTTGCCCTGGTTTACATAATAGGCAGCATGGTCTACTTTCGCTGCCGGGGTTGAAACCGGAGCGATTTCGATGCGTGTCGGGTTGTTCATGAAGTCAGAAACCAGGCGTTCTACTTCCGTCGGCATTGTCGCCGAGAAAAGCAGCGTCTGACGCTGTTCAGGTACCTTAGACAGGATTTTGCGGATATCCGGGATGAAACCCATATCCAGCATACGATCCGCTTCGTCCAGCACCACGTACTCAACGCTGTCCAAACGGATGAAACCCTGTTGCATTAGATCCAGGAGGCGGCCGGGGCAGGCGACGAGAACGTCGATGCCGCTGCGTAGCTCGTGGATCTGCTTGCCCTGTGATACGCCGCCGAATACAGAAGCGACGCGGATAGGTGTCTTCTTGCCATAGGCACGGAAGCTATCGTTAATCTGGGAAGCCAGTTCGCGGGTAGGGGCAAGAACCAAGGCACGGATCGGCCGATTCCGACGGTCTGTCGAAGGGCCGCGGCCGGGCTTGCGACCATAGCGATTGTTCTGGGAACCTTTGTTTCTAAAACCTTTATCAAATGTTCCAGCTTGGGGTGTGTCTGCCGACGGGGAGGAAGCCAGCAGACGGTGCAGAATCGGCAGGGCGAACGCGGCAGTTTTGCCGGTCCCTGTCTGCGCAAGGCCAAGTACGTCCTCGCCGTTCATAACGGGAGGGATAGCCTGCTGCTGGATTGGTGTGGGGGTGCTATACCCCTTCGCTGTCAGTACTTCGAGCAGCGAACTATTAAGCTTTAATTCATTGAATTGCATTGTGCCAAGTACAGAATGCGCGGCTGGGAAAGTCAGCCTTGTAGAAAAACTGTTCAAATAAGGGCAACAAAAGGTTGATCTGCAGAGAACCACAAGCTAGGTGACAACGTCCAAGGTAGCTGAGAGTTTATCAAAGTTTTGAAATGGGGATGTTATGACCGACCGCTACAGTCGCAGAGAATTCGTAAAAAAAGCAGCGCTGGGCACCTTGGCGCTTGCGATTGCACCAAGTCTAAAGGCAGCAGAATCAAGCATTCCCCGCCGGAAATTCGGCGAAACTGGCATGGAAGTGTCCATTCTCGGACTGGGCGGTGGAAGCGCCCTTTTAGCTGCCAGCGAGGCCGATCGGGTTAAGATAATTGAAAAGGCCCTGGAGCTAGGCGTCAATTACTTTGATACCGCAGAAAGCTACGGCAAAGAGCGCGCATCAGAAAAGCTTTACGGTCAGGTTCTACCGGCCCACCGGTCAAAAATCTACATTACCTCGAAATCAGAGGATCGCACCCACGATGGCGTCATGCGCAGTGTGGAGGCCAGTCTCAAAGCGCTGAAAACAGACCATTTGGATGTTTTGCATGTCCACGCAGTGGGAAAAAAGGATGAACCCGCAAACTGGGGTAAGCCCGACGGCGTGGTTACAGCCCTGCGCAAACTGCGCGACCAGAAGGTCATTCGCAGCATGGCGCTTTCCGGCCACGAATCGCCGGAAAAACTGAAGGAAGCCATTGAGATGTATGACTTTAACTCGGTTCTCATGGCCCTGAATGCGTCCAAAAACAAAGCCTTCCGTGAAGTTGCGCTGCCGGCAGCGGCCAAAAAGAACATGGGCATTGTCGCCATGAAAACCACCCGCGGCCTGGTAGGCGAGGGGGAAGGCAAGGCCAACGCCAGGCAACTGCTTGGATGGGCCTGGAGCCAGCCGGTACACGTGGCTATCGTAGGAATGACCACGCTGCAGAACCTGGAAGAAAACGTAAGCCTGGCCAAAGCTTACAAAGCCAACCCTGCCGAAGAAGAGAAATTAACCGCCGCGCTGGCCCCGGTTGTCACCGACGAACAACTGGTCTGGGCCATGCCAGGCTACCGCGATGGCTACGGCATCATAGCGTAACACGACCCTCTCAGAAGGTACATTCCTAATCGACCAGCAAAATAGCGCACCTTATTGGAGTGCGCCCGCTTGCTGGCGCTGTTGGAAACCCAGGACCAGCGCTAAAGCTGCGCACAAATCATCGGAGATCTGCGACGTTTAAAGCGGCTCCGCCCCTGCCAGACAACATTCCGCTAACTGTGCGCGTAACGCCCATGTCCTGAAATGCCGCCGACTTCTTCAGTTTGAAAAATATGGGTCCGTAAGGGGTCATGCGGTGCCATACGGGAATACCCAATCCCGATTACGTCGACTACAAACTCTTTCCATTATCCCGGAAAGGAAATAACACTCCAGTGCCAATCAAATTAATTGCCCAAACCATTTCTCCTCATAGAGGCTTGGTATTGAAGGACTTGCAAATAAACGCATATAATAGTTTCTCCGCGCCGATAGCTGATTCGATTGCTGTTACGCGCCGGGATGATCAAAAAAAATCATTTTTCAGATTTTCCCGGCCTTATCCCAAAAAAGTAGGCGGATCCGGGGGGGAATCGGATCCGCCTTTCCTCCTGCCCGTAGGCGGAGGGAACTCGGGAGAAGTTACTTCATTTTGGGCATTGGGTGATCAGCTGAGATGTTATTGTCCTCCCGACATTCAACAACTACGTTCGGGCAATCCACCACACCAAGGATGAACTTCTCTGCCACGTTAATGCCCTTGGGTGCTTTGCCTTTCAGGTCGATGCCGACCATCTCGCCCGGCCGCAGGCTCTTCACGCGATACTTCTTGCTCTGCTTGAACTGGATGTCACTGCCATCCAGCACCTCGTCATCGCTGATGTAGAAGCACACGCTTGTCTCGCCAGAGGTCTGGGTTCCGATGTTGGTGATGACGTACCAGCCCGACACCTTGCACTTGACCACTTTCTTGCCGCTGCACTTGTAGCTCGGCAGCATCTTGGTCATGATGATCAGGTCAGGTCCGTCGCAGATCGGAACGCATTGTCCGGCCTCAACGTTTACGGCCTGTTCGCAGGTGGCCTCGTTGCCGCTGGCATCTGTCGCCGTCCAGGTTACGATGGTCCGCCCCAGCGGGAACCGGTCGCTGATCGGCCGGTTGTCAGACCGCTTGCCGACAACCTTAGGACCATGGGGGCCGCCGTGGTTCAGCGGATCAACAGCACCTGCTTCGATTATGGTGTCGCAGGTGTCTGTAACTTCCGGCTCTACCAGGGCAACCACAGCATCCAGTTCGCATTCCACGGCCGCAACGGTGATGTCAGACATACACGCGATCCTCGGTGCATCCTGGTCTTCAACCGTTACTGTGAATGAGCAGCTGGCAATGTTCCCTGCTGCATCCGTAGCTGTTACCTGTACCGTGTGAACACCAACCGGGAAGCTGGAGCCCGACGGCGGGTTGAAGGTCACTGTTACAGGGCCTTCACAGTTATCAGGGGCTACTGCGCTGTAGGTTACGTTCAGTGCGCGGCATTCGCCCGTCGATGTCGGTACAACTATAGCAGTCGGGCAAACCAGCGCCGGTGGCTGAGTATCGGTTACCGTTACCGTGAACGAACAGGTTGCAGTGTTTCCTGCGCCGTCCGTCGCTATAGAAGTTACCGTTGTCGTTCCAACCGGGAATGTCGATCCCGACGGAGGCGTGTTGATTACGTTGATAAAGCTGGAGCAGTTATCTGTAGCGTTAACCATGAACTGCACGTTCGGTGCGCCGCACTGATCCGCTGCATTGTTCACTGTGATGTTAGCCGGGCACGTAATAACCGGCGGCGTCACATCATTAACAATCACGTTAAACGTGCAGGTGGCCACATTGCCAGCCTGGTCGGTTACCGTTACCGTTACAGGCGTCGTTCCCAGCGGGAAGGCTGACCCCTGTGGCGGGTTAAAGGTAATCGTCAGGTTCTCCAGCGTAGTGCAGTTGTCACTGACGACAGGGTTCGGGTATTGAACCGGGGCCGAGATGCATTCACCAGCCAGGGCCGGCACAGTAATGTCGCCGGGACAGGTGATAGAAGGCATCATCGAGTCACGAACTGTGACCAGCTGCGTGCACGTGTTGGTGTTGCCTGCACCGTCGGTCACTGTCCACGTTACCGTAGTGGTTCCCACTGGGTAAGGTGCGCTCAGTGGCTGCAGGTCGCTGCGTGTGCCAACAAATGTTGGTACGCCGCAGTTGTCGCTTACCGTCGGCTCACCCAGGCTCACGTTGGCTGCCTGGCACTGATCCGCGTCGGCCATAACATCTACCAGCGGTGGACAGGTAATGGTTGGGTCTTCTGTATCACTAACCGTTACGGTGAACGAGCAGGTGGCCACGTTGCCCGAACCGTCGGTAGCTGTTACGTTAACAGTAGTGGTACCTACCGGGAACGGACTACCCGACGGCGGGGTGGCAACCACCGTTACCGCGGAGCAGGCATCGGTAGCGAGGATTTCAAAGCTCGCCTGACCCACACCGCACTGACCTGGCGTGTTGGATATCGTGATGTTTGCCGGACAGGTCAATTGCGGCGGGGTTACGTCGTTAACCGTCACATTAAAGGTACAAGTGGCCTGGTTGCCGCTCATGTCCGTTACCGTAACGGTTACAGGGGTTGTGCCTACAGGGAAGGTGGAGCCGGACGGCGGCGTATAAACCACCGTCAGCTGGTTAGTCTGCGTGCAATTGTCAGAGACAATAGCCGGAGTGTACTGAACAGGGCCCGATACACATTGGCCTGCCAGCGCCGGCACTACGACGTTTGCCGGACATGTTATGCTGGGCATCATAGTGTCTCGCACGATGACCAGCTGCGTGCAGGTTGCCGTATTACCCGCCGAATCCGTAACCGTCCACGTTACCGTGGTAGTTCCTACCGGGTACGGTGCAGTGATCAATTGCATGTCACTGCGAACGGGTACCACATTTACTGTGGTGCAATTGTCCGCGGTAACAGGCAGACCAAGGTCAACGTTCGCCTTCTGGCACTGGTTCACGTCAGCCGTCACATCAACCGTGG
>JAKFFN010000101.1:0-89812 GCA_036675025.1 Candidatus Sumerlaeales bacterium
GCCCGGGTCACGCCAGACGATGCCGCCCAGCTGAATGTCGGTCACCTGGCCTTCAAGCTCGCCGATGGCATCGACGTGCGCCTGGATCAGGGCCTGCAGTTGCTTATGGGTGCGGGTTTCCGGATCGAAAATACCAAGCTGCCCGCTCACGTAACCGCTGCTGTAAATTTTCCCGTCTTCGCCGGCAATGATGTTCTGGATGTGCAGGGGCAGAGGAGGTATTTCGCAGTAGCGGCGCTCGCCGCGCTTTTCCGTCGGGGAATAGTGATGCACATTCTTGCCGGTCGTGGCAATCAGAAGTTCTGGAGATTGACCATCGATGACTTTGCTCCAGGCGAAGCCGCGGGCCTCGCCGCGCAGGTCATACCCGGTATCGCTTCCTTCTCCCGTCTTAGGATCAAATTGATATAAGTTGCCCTGGCCGGAGAAATAGACCAAGCCATCTGGACCTGGAGGCGAAACCAGGCTTCCAGTAAACTCCGGCATTTCGCCGAGTTTGTTACCCGATTCGGCATCCACGATAAGTGCGAGATTTCCGGGATCCATACGCGCGATGACTTTACCTTCAACAGCGCCAATGGAGTACACAAAATGCGCATCTTTGTACTGCTCGGGCAGAATAGAGCGCTTGGCTTCCGTTGCCGGGTCATACTCGATTATGTCTGCATGGCTGCCAATGCCGACGTAGAGCCGCTGCCGCGATTCATCCCAGGCAAGGCACCGGGCGTAATCCTCGCCCTCCTTCGCCGGGCCGAGGTCACGCATTTTCCCCGAAGCCATATCATACTCGAAGATCGTTGATTTAGGATAGCAGGCCCCATAGATTTTACCGCCGGGCCCTTCCACAATGTCCCAGATAAACGTGACATGATCAGCGGGTTTCGCCAGCTTTTCCACGTCATCAGCGCCAGGCTTATACCGGTAGAGGTTCCCGCTGGAGTGGCTTGCCAGGTAGAGGTTGCCATCGCTGGCCACGCGCATGCCATAGCTGCCCTGGGCGCCGGGCATTTCGATAGTCTTTATGGGTTTGCCAGTCGCAAAATCCACTACGACAAGTCGCCCGGGCTCTCCCATAAGCGAGAAGTAGGCAACAGTGCTGGTGTTTGCATCGCCGGGCTGCACTGCAGTGCTCATCACCGTCGACATGGTAATCTGGGGTCCCATATTCTCGATGGTCCAGATCGCGCTGCCGGCCGACGTTAGCACATCCTTAGCATCCAATGGTTCATCAACTCCATAGGCTGCAGATACGACAAGTATCCCGGCGGCCAGGCTTCCGGCGAAAGTCTTCATCAACACAAGCACCTCTTTCTCGTTCCTGCTGTCGCATGTGGAAGGAGAGTCGGAAAAGATGCAGCGCGAATGTCAACGCAATTACAATACACCAATAATAACTATGGCAGGTGTAAGATATAACGAAACCTGCGCCGTAGCTGCATGCGAAATGTCTGGATTCCACGGCTGAGTTTTGCAGGATTTCCCTATGAGGATCAGCATTAAAAACAGATTGCAGACCGCAAGTCGGGCACTGTTGATGCTTTGCGCTATGCTGCCAGGAATGTGCATCACGGCTCAACCCGCTGATACTCCCTATCTGGCCGGAATACACTGGTACCATTCCGATCCCGCCAGCGGCGACGTAGAAGCGATGACTGGCGGTCACGCGGTATGGGTGGTGGACCAGGCGCTGCTCGATAGTAACGCAACTGTGGCAGCAGGAAACCCCTGGGAAACGCCGTGGGTGACATCTCCGACAAGCGACAAGTCGCAGCCATACTATAAGCCGGGTTATATGGAAGCCGTGGTTGCCAAGGGCCATACCGCGATTATGCGCCTGCACCCTTTCTGGGGAGTCAATTCTCCGTACCCGGGTGATCCCTATACTGTGGTAGATTTCGCGAACGATTGCAAAGTTACTGCGCAACTGATGACCAATGTTCACGTCTGGCAAATCGGAAACGAAGCGAACCTGAACGGTGAGAATATGCGCTGGAATGAAGCGACGAACCGATACGACTTGCCATGGCCAGCGGCGGACCTGACGCAGGCACCGGAGCGCTATGCCGCTACGTATATCGCCTGCCGCGAAAAGATACACGAGGTTGTGCCGCAGACAACGCCCGCTGCACAGGTAGTTCTTATGCAGCCGTGCTCGCCGGGTGATCCCATTGCAGGCACGCGGTTCATGAGCAGCGACGAGTTTCTGGCGCGGATGATCCGTGCAGTGCCGGATAAGTCTAAAATTGATGGTTTTGCGCTGCACGCGTATGCGCAGCCGGGCGGTGCTGACTACGGTGCGCTGGGGTACATGAATGATCTTCGTCGGCAGATAGCCATCATCGACCAGGCAGGTCTCGGCGACCGCCCCATATTTATTACGGAATTCAACAAGCACATGCCGAACTCCACGGAAGCGGCAAGCGGCGCAAAATTTATAAACTCCGCGTTTCAACGCATGAACGCCTGGAATACTGGAGCGCCTGCTCTGTGGCCGGGCCAAATGAATCATCCGCTGCGCGGCGCCGCGTGGTTTGTCTATCGCGGCGGAGCTGGCTGGGATGATTACGCGCTGCAACATTGGAAAACGGCTATTGCCTCAACTCAGCCTGACACTAACCCGTGGTACGCTTACCAGGCTGCATTTGCACAAGAATATCCGGCAGGAGCCGGCGCAGGACCGCTTTTTACTCAGACTTCCGTTTGGTGGAGCGATTCGTTTGCCAACGCCGGGCTGGACGCCTTGTATCCTCTGCCGGCCTGGGAAGTCGGCAAAGCAGCGGGAACTGCCGTAACAGCTTCTGCAGGCGAAGCGAGAATCGCGGCCACCAGCGCGTTTCAGGTTGCCGGAATCCGGCACTCGCAGATTCCCTTTGTTGACTTTTCTATGGAAGTTGAGGTTTCGTTTACGGATGTGGCAGCCGTCGCTGCCGGCGAAGCGAATGTGGACCTGAGATTTCGACAGGCAGGCGCTGACGGCCCGGGATTTTCGCTTACGTTCTACAGCAGCCAAAGCGCTGTGCGGCCGGGGGAAGTTTGGTTGCGAAAGACGGCGTTCTGGGATACCACCTATAAGAGCGGAGTGGTGGCTGGTGGTATCTCTACGGGTGACGCCTTCAATGTACAAATCATAGCTGAAGGACCGCGGATATCCGTTCGCGTATTGAGACAGCCGGATGACGCGATGGTACTGGATTGGACAGGTGCTAATGCTGTGCAGATTGCGGATCACCATGTCGGCGGTATGGGAATTTACACCTACAACCTGCGGGAAGCGCGGGTACAGGACGTGAGGATGGGTGGCGTGGGCATGATAACGGTTTCATCAGATGTAGGAGAGTGGCAACTTTATGAGTAATGCGAACCTGCCCCGGGAACTCGGCCATCGCCCGATCCTGTTTTACGACGGGGAATGCGGTTTTTGCAATGCCACCATCCAGTATGTGCTCCGACACGAGCGAGCGCCAGTATTGCTATTTGCTCCGCTGCAGGGGAAAACCGCCGAAGATGTTTTGCGCGATGCAAACCTGCCGGCTGACATCGCTGATAAATCCATTGTCGTTTATGATGACACCCGGCACTTGATACGGTCGCGGGCAGCGGCGCGGGTTCTGCAGCACATGGGCAGCGGATGGTCTACGCTGGGAAGCCTTCTTACGCTGGTACCGCGCCCACTGGCGGATGCTGTGTACCGAACAATTGCGAGATACCGGAAACACCTGCCGCAGGCCGAAAGCTGTCAGCTTCTGTCGCCGGAAAAGCGGGCGCGGTTTCTGCCGTAAAAAAGTCGTTGAGTCACGATACAAGGAGTTTCTAGTTCAATCACCATGATAAAACCACAACGGCTGCAGCAGGGCATGACAATTGGCGTGGTTGCGCCTGCTAGCGCGGCTCGCGATCCCATCCACGTGGACCATTCAAAGCGAGGTCTGGAGGCTATGGGGTTCCAGGTAAAGCTGGGGAAGTATGTACGCGATCGCCACGGATTTCTCAGCTCTACGGATGCCAACCGGCTGGCAGATCTGCACAAAATGTTCTCGGATAAGAAAGTCGATGCCGTCATGTGCCTGCGGGGCGGTTATGGCACGTCGAGAATTGTTGATGCTATTGACTATGACCTGGTGCGGAAAAACCCGAAAGTGTTTATCGGGTTCAGCGATATCACAATGCTGAACCTGGCGTTTCTAAAGAAGTGCCGCCTGGTGAGCTTTAACGGTCCTATGGCTGCATCCACATTTGCCGATACCCCTCCCAGCCGCTTTGGGGTGGCAAGTTTCCTTCGCACGGTTAGCCATGCTGAAGCACCAGGTTCAATCTGGCAGGATCATGACGATCGCAGCTTCCGCGTCATTCGCAGCGGCGAAGCCCGTGGTCGCCTGACCGGTGGTAACCTGAGTCTGCTGGCGGCCAGCATTGGCACGCGCTATGAGATCGACACTCGCAACCGCATTGTCTTTATGGAAGAGGTGGACGAGAAGCCGTATCGTATTGATCGTATGCTGACCCAGCTACTTTCAGCAGGAAAACTGCACGACGCGGCGGCTATTGTTATTGGCCGGAATGTGCCGGATGACGATTTTGTCGAGGCCGAAGCCAAAGCCGCAAAGAAGGGCGGCAGGATGGTAAAGCCTCTCCCCCGGAAATTGCCGCGGAATTTTGAACCGCTGATGGACGACGTGTTTTACGATCGCCTCCGACCTTTGGGCATTCCAGTTTTGTCGGGCCTTCCGTTTGGTCATGTACATGATTACGCCACTCTGCCACTCGGCGTAACTGCCGAGTTGACGACGCGCACGGGAGACCTGGTAATTGAGGAAGCAGCAGTAAAGTAACTGCAGGTGCTATTGCGTAGGCGTGGTGACCGCGTTTTCGGGAACCGTGTTCACATCCACCATGGTATCAGTTAACGTGGTAACGGCCTTACCGAACTGTTCAGCCTGCTGAACTGCGGTTGTCGCAGCTTCGCGGGCCTTGGAAGCAGCCTCAGCCGTCTTGTCTATGGCCGTATTAGTTGCATCCTTGATTTCCTCTTTGGACATGGGCTCAACCCGGATGTTGATGGCCTTTTTGCCCGACCCCTCTGCCTCCGGAACAGATTCCGTCTGCGTTTCTACACGGCAGGCGCACAGGGTAAGAGAGAAAACTGCAAGTGTGGTATAGGCGATTAATCTGTTCGTCATCATAAAATCAGGTACAAACACGCCTGTTTTGGCAATTCATCTGAAAACTTGCCTCACCGGCAAAATAAATCTCGAGCGGACTGGGAAAAGCACTAATGTACTTAAGATACAAACCAGGGTTAGGGGCGTTTATAACGCCGTACCCTGGTTAATAGGGGAGTCTATCCCCTGAAGACGGCTTCAAAAATCACCGCCCTTGAAAACCAATTATGGCACCCGGGGGCAGCACCCTCGGATTGTTGAAACTACATGCTTTATTTCTTCTTCGCGGCCGGCTTTTTCGTAGCAGCTTTCTTTGCCGGTGCGGCTGCGGCTTTCTTTGCAGCGGGTTTTTTTGCAGCGGTTGCCATCAGTGATCACCACCCTTCCGGTGTGATATGCGTTTCACCACTTCTGCGGAAGTTGTGGGTGGGCAGGGGCTGGATGTCAAGAGGGAATCAGAAAAAATTAACTCTTGCCGCATGGCATCCTGTTTCGCTTGGTAGAAGCAATTGCCGGGGATACAGTCTGGTAGCACCCCCGACATCTGGGAATGATAATAACGAATGAGCACAGCAAAAGGCGAAGTAGTAATAATGAACGACGCAGGCATGCACCTGCGTCCGGCGGCGGCATTTGTGCAGGCGGCCAATAAACACAAGGACTGCGAGATTTTGGTAGTGTCTGGCGGCCAGCGCGTGAACGGCAAAAGCATCATGGGCCTCGTTATGCTTGCCGCCTCCAAAGGCACCCCGCTTTCTATCGAAGTCACGGGTGACGGATCAGACCAGGCGCTTCAAGAGCTGGTTGAACTCGTTAATGACAAGTTTGGAACAGAGAACTAATCCCGCTAGAATCAATACTCCCCTTTCCTGAGCAGCGGATTCCCGTGCATTTATTTCCATTTCCTACCGAACCCTGAAAGGTACCACGATGAAAAAAGATATGATAGCCATTGTACTTGCGGCGGGTCAGGGAACCCGAATGTACAGTGGCCTGCCCAAAGTGCTGCACAGCGTAGCCGGGCAACCCATGATTGATCACGTGCTGGAGGCGATACAGCCCCTCGAACCCAAACAGATTTACGTTGTTACCGGTTTTATGGCTGATGCAGTGAAAGCCCACGTTGGCCGTCGTGCCACGTGTGTGAAACAGGACAAACGTCTTGGCACCGCCCATGCAGTTAAACAGGTGCTGCCCCATATCCAGGATTTCCGCGGCGATGTTCTCGTAACCGTAGGCGACGCCCCGCTCATCCAGACTGAAACTATCCGCGACCTAGTAAAACGCCGGCGCGCGCACCAGGTATCAGCCACCGTACTTACCACAGAACTCGAAAACCCTACCGGCTACGGCCGCATCGTCCGCAATCGTGATGGCACGGTGCGAAAGATCGTGGAAGAAAAAGATACCAACACCTATGAAGTGGCCATCCAGGAAGTAAACACCGGTATCTACGTGTTTGATTGCCAGAAGATGATCGCATCGCTGCGAAAGGTCGGCAACAAGAACGCGCAGAAGGAATACTACCTTACTGATACCATCGAAATCCTGGGCCGGATGGGCGACGAAGTTGAACCAGTGGTGGCCGCGGATTCATCGGAGACAATGGGCATCAACAGCCGTGCAGAACTTGCGCGCGCTGAAAGCAACCTGCGCCGCCGCATCGCCCTTGCGGTAATGGAGCAGGGTGTCACGGTTATCGACCCGGCAACCACCTATATCGACAAGCAGGTGCGACTTGGCCGCGACACGGTTATTCGCCCGTTTACCATATTGCAGGGGAAATGCGAAATCGGCGAGCGCTGCGATATCGGCCCGAACGCCTACATTACCGAGAGCACCATCGGCAGCGACTGCCAGGTTAAGTTTGCGTCTGTCGAAAAGGCTGTCATTGAAAATGACGTATCTGTAGGGCCCTACTCCAGCATCCGACCCCAGACGGTTATTTCCAGCGGCGCGCGGATAGGTACTTTTGTTGAAGTGACGCGCAGTCACATCGGCAGTGACAGTGACGTGCTTCACCTGACCTATATCGGTGACGCAAAAATCGGCGATCGCTCATCTGTTGGCGCTGGCAGCCTGACTGTGAATTTCGACGGCAACCGACACCGGCAGACGGTTGTTGGTGATGACGTATTCCTTGGCAGTCGCAGCACGCTGGTTGCGCCGCTTGAGATTGGTGATGAACAGCGCTTTTCTGCCAACGAAACACTGACGGGAAAAATCCAACCGCAGAATAATGGCAGCGCTGCGAAACCCGCCAGGCCGGCAAAAAAAGCCACCAGTGCCAAGCCTGCTTCACCGAAAACAAAATCCAGAAAGTAAACTCTGTACCGGTGAAGCCACCCATGATAACTGCTCTCCTGACAGCCCTGATACTCGCTTCGACACCGGCTGATGCGAAGGACGAACCTGCCTATTCCCACAAGCGTGATGTTGTCTATGGGCGCAAGTTTGGAACGGCGCTCACCATGGATATCTTCGAGCCGCGCACAGAGGCCAATGGGGCGACTGTGCTGTGGGTGGTTAGTGGCGGCTGGTATTCATCGCATGACGCTATCAACCTGGACAATCCGATCTGCCCGGTAAAGCCGCTGCTTGCTCGTGGCTACCGCGTGTGTGCCGTTGTCCATGGCAGCAATCCGCTGTTTACAATTGAAGATGCCATTGATGATATCCAACGGGCGGTTCGGTACGTACGCCACACGGGAGGGAAAAACGGCCAGACGACAATGCCCCTGGGCATCATAGGCGGATCAGCTGGCGGGCATCTCTCTTTAATGGCCGGTACCGCGGGTGACGATGGCGACGCGAAGGCGAAAGATCCCGTTGCGCAGGCCTCGAGTCGCGTGCAGGCGGTGGCGTGTTATTTTCCGCCCACGGATTTCCTCAACTACGGCGCGCCGGGTATCAATGCTCGTGAAACCACCGTGGGCAAAATGTTCGTTGCCCCATTTCAGTTCAAAAGATTAGATAAAGAAACCAAATCGTTTGATGTCGTAACCAGCAAGGGACTTATCCGCGACATTCTTTCCGAAGTCTCGCCGATCACGCATGTGTCTGCAGATGATGCCCCGGCCTTGATAATCCACGGTGATAACGACCTGCTGGTGCCGTATCAGCAGGCGGAACTGTTTGTTGATAAGATGCAAAAGGCCGGCGTTGCAGCCGAACTAATCCGCCGTCCCGGTGCCGGGCACGGGTGGTCGACTTTAGCCAGGGACAATGAGCTGCTGGTGGACTGGCTCGACAAACACCTGCTTCATCAGGCTGACAACTAGGTCACGTCCAGGGAATCTTCTTCCTCAAAACTTCCCTGGGTCTGCTTGCCCGGCCTCTCTTCAGGAGAGTCGTCCTCAAGTTCATCCACGTCATCCAGCTCGTCCTGGATTTCATCTTGCTCAGTTTCGTCAGCTCCGTTTTTTTCCGATTCGGTCTCGGCTTCAGCCTCGACTTCGTCATCAGGCACAACTGCGGTATCATCCCCGGAAGTTTCATCTGCTGGTTCGAAATCCGCTACAACAGCATCCGGATCCGCACCTGCCGATTCATCCGCTTCACTCAATACTTCTGCATCATTCGAAGGCAGTTCCCCAGCATCCGAAGCCGCCTCTTCGCCCTGTGCCTCTTCTTCCTCAGGATCAGCGGCCGGCTTCGCTTTTGCTTCTTCAGCCACCACCCGCTTCAGCTTCTGCTCTTCTGCAAACCGGTTTTTCAGTTCCGATATGGACGGAAGATCAGCCACGCTTTTAAGTCCGAAGGACTTCAGAAACTGCTCCGTCGTTACATACAGCTGCGGGCGGCCGATCACTTCCCGTCGGCCGCTGGCTTCCACCAGGTTCAGGTCTTGAAGCGTGCGTAGCGGAGCGCCACTTTCCACGCCGCGGATGGTCTCGACTTCACCCTTGGTGATGGGCTGCCGGTATGCAACAATAGCCAGCGTCTCGAGCGTCGCAGGCGAAAGAGCGCTGCGCCGCTTGTGCTTGTGCATCCGGAACATCCACGGCGCCACGTGCGCGCGGGTGCTCATCTGGTACCCACCGGCAATTTCCACTACCTGCAAAGCACCGGGGCGATTTTCATAATCCCATTGAAGCTCCAGCAGAAGCCCTCTCACGCTTTTCGGGTGCAGGTTGTTCATCAGCTTGCTCAGCTTGGCCACCGTAAGGGGCTCATTACAGCTGAATAGAAAACCCTCAACCACGGATTTCGCCTCAGCTACAGACGAAAACCGCAGGCTCTCAGACTCTTCCTGGTCTTCCTTCTGGTTAGCCTTTGGGGTCTGGTAAACCAGTTCTTTTACTAGCGGACGATCACCTTCAAACTCCACAGCCGCTTCGGCGCCGATGTCGCCTTCCACATCCTCGTCCGGAATTTCAACAGCAGCGTCTTCAGATGCAGGCAATAGCTCAGAATCAGGCTCTGCCGCGACTTCTTCAGCGGGAGCATTCTGCGCCGGCAAACTTTCCTCTTCACTGTATGCCGCCACTTCATCATCACGAAACTCTTCTGCGACTTCGCTCGCCTCCGTTACGGCCTCCTCTTCTTTGGAAGTCTCATCCGCAGCGTCTTCAGCCTTCTGGTCTTCTGTCTCGTTGTCATTCTTCAATATCATACTCCATTTGTCCCTCAGACGCCGTCACCACGATCTTTTCAAACGAGGCCTCCTGCTGGATGCGAAGTCGCTTCATGCGGCACAGCTCCAGCATGGCCAGGAATGTTACAATTACTTCGTCGCGATTAAAACACCGCCGGAACACCTCTTCAAGGTCAACCTGCTTTTGTGTTCCCACCAGGTCTTCCAGGTAGGTAATCTTATCCTCCACTGCGAACTTTTCGTTCATGTGGGGGTTGTAGGTGGGGTTATCTACGAAACGCAGCACGCGGCTGAAAGCCTTGTACAGCAGGGCAATGTCGACCGACAGCTCTTCTTTTTCTTCCGTCACGATTTGCACGGGAGGATTGTTGCGGAAAACCAGCCTTGCGGCATGTTCCTCACGCTGGCGCAGTTCACTTGCCGCTTCCTTGAATTTCCGATACTCTACAAGCTGGCGCACCAGCTCCCGCGCGCTCAGGATCTCATCAATTTCCTCTTCCTGCTCTTCCGATTCCTGGTGAACAGGCAGGAGCATACGCGCCTTAATGCGAATCAACGTGGCGGCCATCACCAGGAACTCACCCGCCAGTTCAAGATCCAGCTCACGCATCATCTCGATGTATTCGAGGTATTGCCGCGTTATCTCGGCAATACGGATATCGTGAATGTCCATCTCGTTCACCCGGATCAGGTGAAGGAGCAGGTCAAACGGACCTTCGAAAACTGGCAGTTTAATGGTATAGGTCATGGGTATGGACGCTTACAATTCATCACCGGTATCATTGATGTCCCTGAGTTTCTCCAACATAGCAAGCACCTCGAAGTCGCGAATGCGCCCGGCGCTTCTTTTGAGTTCAATAAGTTTGTCTAGCTGGACCACCTGCACCTGACAACCGCATAATTCTACCATTGTGCTGGCTTCCAGCAGTTCATCATAATCCTTCGCCCCCGGTATATCTGCTAACAGGTCAATGGCCCCTAGGTCGCTCACAAGCGTAAAGTTCAGCCCCTTACTTACCGTCTCTTCATCCAGCACAAATGGCAAACCTTGAACAGCACCGCGAAGATACGGATTAAAGGGCTTCAGTGCTTCCACCACCGCCCGTATATTTACAGGAGTTCTACGATACACCACGTCCAAGTCGCTGGTGTATTTGTCAAGGCCGTGCACAGTGGCTGCAACACCGCCAATAACAATGAATTCGACCTGACTGGCACACAGCTTCTGTATCAACTCGCAGGGGTTAAACGGGATCATTATTGGCCGGTACTTCCGGACCGCTTAGACTGCCGCATTGCTTCCCCAGCCTTGCGGGCCTCCCCGGCAAACTTAGCCATCCGTTGCAATTTCTGAAGGCGCTGATCCGGTGTTAGCTTCAGGTTTTCCTTTATAAGAGAAACGTCGATCTCTTTCTTATAAAGGTCAATAATGTCATCAATAGATGAGCGCCCGTCAGGCATGATCTGGCCTCCTGGATTCTGCTCCTTCGAATCCACTAAGCGTTCTTGGCAACAGGCTGCTCAAGCATCTGCTCCACAGATTCCACCAGGCTCAGCCGCTCGCGCAGAATCTCCATTGTCTTCTGCGCTTCCTCGCGGGCGCGCTTGTTGCCGGCGTTCAGGATGTCCATCACCTCGTCCGGACGCGCCTCAAAATGAGCCCGACGCTCACGCATTGGTTCCAGCATCTCGTTCATTGCCCGTGCCAACTCGCGCTTGTTATCCACGCAGCCGATTGTCGCAGTGCGGCAGCCGTCATGCATTTCCTCGGCCTTGCCAGAATTAAACACCGTCTGATACGCGCACACGTTGCAGTTTTCCGGGTGGCCGGGGTCACTCTTACGGATACGCTGCGTATCAGTAATCATGCTGCGCACCTTCTGCTCCACCACATCAGCGGGATCATCAAGGTAGATGCCGTTATCGTAGCTTTTGCTCATCTTGCGACCATCCAGGCCTAACACCTTGGGCACGGAGCTCAACAGCGCGTCCGGTTCAGGGAAGATGGGATTGAGCGGGCGGTTGGTGCCCGACTCGATAGGTCCGCCGTGGAAGAAATTAAGCCTGCGTGCGATTTCACGCGTCAGTTCCAGGTGCGGGATCTGGTCCTCCCCTACCGGAACTCCCTCCGCGCGGTACACGAGGATATCTGCCGCCTGCAGCACCGGGTAACCCAGGAAACCGTACGTCTCCACATCCTTGTTTGCCAGTTGCACAACCTGGTCTTTATACGTAGGGTTGCGCTCCAGCCAGGCCAGGGGCGTAAACATCCCCAGCAGCAGGGCCAGCTCGGCGTGTTCCTTTACCATCGATTGCACGAAGATGGTGCTGCGGTTCGGATCGAGACCGGCAGCCAGCCAGGCAAGCACGCTCTCGCGCATGTTCTCGCGCAGGCGCGAAGGGTCAGCGTAGTCACTCGTAAGGGCATGCCAGTCAGCCACCATGAAGAAGCAATCGTGCCCCTCTTCCTGCAGCTTGATCCAGTTTTTCAGCGCCCCCAGGTAATGCCCCACATGGAGCCGCCCGGTTGACCGCATACCGCTTAAAATACGCATCGATAATCCTTCATATCCCGATAAAGCTTCGCAGGGGAAAAATTACCCCGCGGATAGCCCAGCCCAGGAAGAGTTGCACTGCAGTAATATTGATAAGTAAGTACAGCAAAATAAAGGAAAACCTCTCCATTACGTCCCAGGCGGGGTAAAGTTTCGGCCGCCCGCTGATGACGTAGTGGAATAGCACCCGGCTGCCATCCAGCGGCGGAATCGGCAGCATATTAAATATCGCCAGCAGCACGTTAATACCGATAAACATCTCGCCAAACCGCAAGGCTGCGAAATGCCACTGCTCAGGCGGCGCGATAAAGGTTCCAGTTTTCAAAACAAGCGCGGCAATCAGCGCCAGGGCCAGGTTCGATCCCGGCCCCGCCAAAGTAACCAGCACATCCCAGTATGGCTTCTTGAGCCGGTTGATGTTAACTGGCACCGGCCGCGCCCAGCCAAGCAACGGCATATTGGCTAATGCCAGCAATACCGGTACGATAATGGTCCCGAAAACATCAATGTGCGAGATCGGGTTAAGGGTGATTCGACCTTGCAGACGCGCAGTGTCATCCCCGCCAATGTCGGCCACCAGCGCATGTGCGCATTCATGCACCGACAGACTGAACAAGATGATAGGAAACGCAAGAAAAACGATGGGATCAAAACTATCCATTTGGCAATGTGATATGGCAGCCACGTTGCATTATGCGCATGTAAAGTAATAATAGACAGGCCTTTCCGGTGTAACTTACCCCACCGATCTACTGGATCGCGAACACAGAAAACGAACGGCAATCACCTCGTCAGTTTTGCCAGCACTTCCGGTCCGAAGAAGATCCCAACACTCAGTAATCAACTATAGCAGGCGTATCATCGTTTTGTGAGGAATCCCGGCATCTTCGTAAACATCGCCTTGAGCCGCGAACCCATGTTTCTCATAAAACCCGAGCGCGTGCAGCTGGGCAGACAAAATGACATGAGCGTAGCCCTGCAATTTCGCTTCTGCAATAAGAGCACTTAGCAATGCGCCGCCGCAGCCAGTCCCCCGCGCCCCGGCCAGCACTGCCATTCTTCCAACCCGGGCAACTCCCGAATTCCCAGGGTCTGTGAACAAACGCGCCGTACCGCACGCCTTTCCCTGCTCATTATACGCTATAACATGAAAAGCCACCGGGTCAATCGAATCCAGTTCCTCTTCCGCAGGCACCTTCTGTTCATCAACGAACACCTTGAAGCGGATCTGCCTGGCATGCTCAGCTTCCGGAGAATCCCACTCCACCGGTCGCACCGTGTATGTCACGCAGTCGCGCTTTGGCATTCCACCTACTCTACCGTTACTCCATCACCTAATGCCGCAAGCCGCGGCCGGATAAAGACTGTATCGAGGATCAATGGCCGCTCCCCTACTTCTGTTACTCTTAACAGAAGGCTCGCTGGTTCAGGCACCGTGAAATTGACCTGTGTATATGAGATGCCAACACGCGAATTAATCCAGCGATCAATCGGCATGGCCGCAGAAACGGTCCCGTCCTCACCCACTGCGACAAGTTCAAGCTTGGCCTCACCCGTTAATGCGGGCGCAGTGGTAGTCCCGTCTCCCGCGTAGATTTCTATGGCATAGCTGCCGGCGGCAAGTCTGGAAGATAATTCGATGTCCGTGGAACGGGTGATGAGCACCTGCTTCTCTGCCGCATACTGGGCATCAACGGTTGCAGGGGTAAGGCGCAGTACCTCCACGCCTGATGTCTGCTGCACTTTTTCGGCCAGCGAAATTTCTACAGGCCCTGGCAGCGACTCCGCCTGCGTCTCCGGATACCACTCGCGAATAACCTGCTCGTAAACGTAGTCCGTCACCATCTGGCCGCCCCACCGGTTCAGATGATCCTGGTCTTCAAAGTACGTGTTATCCAGCTTCAAATCCCTTGCCATTGGCAGCACACGGATGCCTTTGCTGGCCACGAAGTTCAGCGCGTTCACGAATCGATCATAACCGTCGGCCTGGTCGAAGTTCGTATGTGCATAGGGTGACGTCGGCACCTCAACCACCACCATCTTCACACCCTGCTCCTGGCAGTACTTGCCCAGTTTAATGAGCTCGCCGATTTCGCCTTCATCAGGAATCCAGTAGTTATGATAGGCGTTGTACGGCAAACCCGCCGGATCAAGCGCCCAGCTCTTTGGCATAGGTCCAAACGCCTGGCGCCGTACAGTTGGCACAATCACACCGCTGCCGATGGTGGGATCCTCCGGCAGCATGGCGATGTCTCCATGCTGCAGAGAGAATCGTGCTCGATGACGCGCCCGAAAAAGCGAGCTGGCATTTTCCAGCTCAACCAACACTCGATCAATCAACCCTTCGGCGCCAATATCGCGCACTTTCCGGTACGTCCAGAATGGCCCCTCCCGCGGGCGTTCGGGGTGCATGCCCCTGGCATTGCTGTTCGTATCCGGCGGTGAAATTCCATAGACCACATGCGAGGGCTTAAACTCTGGATGGATATAATTTCTAAACAGAAAGTTCTGCCGCTCCGGGCGCTGATCAGGAAAGCCGAAATTGTAGGCCACCATGCTGCCGCTCGTAGCTTCTTCCCACTGGTGTACGTCAAACACACGGCCCACAGAGGTGCTCAGTACGACCAGGTCCAGACGGCCTTTCTCTTCAAACAGGTCCCGTGCCTTCTCCATTTTCTTTTCAAGCCCGGGGCTTTCCCAGCCGCTGTAATCATTAAACCACTTCCCCGCGCGGAAGGTGATTTCCAGCACCAGCAGGAAAGCCGCGGTAAGCACCAACACTGGTACGAAGCGGCGAACCTGGATATGTAAGGTTTTAAAGCTGAACAAGCGGGTCTGTTTTCCTCAGAACTGGAAGTAAAAAAATGGCTGGTAATCCTTCGTCCACGTTAACATCAACAGGCCTATGAAAGCGGCATACACGGCTGCCCTGAGAAGCACCGGCTTATCGATAAGCCAAGTGTGACGATCATGTACGTACTCCGGCACATCAATAAACAGCATGACTGCGACCGCATACACCGTCAGCCGCACGCGATCAGGCTCTGGTGTATAGCTAAACTGCATGAGTTTACGGTAAAACTCCTGCGTCTGATCCCACCCCGGAAGAATCGCAAGGATGTGGGTGAGAACCATCATCTGAAACGTGGCAAGCCCCAGCAGCAAGATCGTCACCGGGTAGAGTCCGATGCGCTTTGTCATCTCAAGGAAGCGGTGATAAAGCGGTGACGACAGCTTTCCGATGCAAAGAAACACGCCGTTGATAAAGCCCCAGAAGATGAAATTCCACGTGGGCTTGTGCCACAGCCCGCAAAGGGTAAAAGTAATGAGTAAGTTTCTGTAAGTGTTAAAGGTTCCGCCGCGGCTGCCACCCAGGGGTATGTAAAGATAATCGCGCAGCCAGCTGGCCAGCGAGATATGCCACCGGCGCCAGAAGTCAGTAATTCCGACAGAGAAATAAGGCCACAGGAAATTCTCCTGCAGCCGGAATCCCATAAAAAGCGAGACCCCCCGCGCAATGTCAGTATATCCGGAGAAATCGCAGTAGATACGGATGGCGAACAGGTAGCAGCACAGCAGCAGCGTCCAGCTGGAGTAGGCGCCGGGATTGGTAATCGGTTCAAGAATGGCATTGGCAATCACGTCAGCCACGGCTACCTTCTTTACCAGGCCCACCAGGATAAAATAAGTACCTTCAGCCCAGTTGCGGGTATCCACACGCCGTGGTGCCAGTATCTGTGGCAGCATATAGCTCGCGCGCAGGATCGGCCCCGCCACCAGGTGCGGCCAGAACGAAACAAACACCGCAAAATCCATCAGGCTGCGAACCGGCTTCAATTGACCGCGCCCGATGTCTATGGTATAAGACAGCGTCTGGAACGTATAGAAAGAGATGCCCAGGGGCAGCACCACGTCGAGGGTCCACCAGTCGGCGTTCCACCCGATGTGCGCGAACAGCGCCTGGAAATTATCGCGGAAAAAGTTGAAGTATTTGAAGAAGCCCAGCAGGCCGAGCTGGCTGATTACGCTCGCATACAACCATTTGCGTCCGCCAGGCCCGGGGATTTTTAAGCCGCAATACCAGTCAATTACCGTCGACAGTGCCAACAGCCCGCAAAACCGCCAGTCAAACCACCCATAAAAGAAATAGCTGCTCGCCACGAGCAGGACATTTTGCCACTTATGGTTAAGCACATAGTACAGTGCCAGCACGACAGCAAAGAAAACGAAAAACTCTGGCGTATCAAATACCACGTTAAGCGGCTACCTCAAGTGTGTGCATAATGCGGGTGAGCGTGAGCACGGGGCCGACAAGCGCAATAAAAAACTGGTTCCATATTGTGGCGCTGCGAGAGATAAGCGACACTTACTTCTCACGCTTCACCGTAAGCTTCTCCAGGTCAATCTCCAGGTTTATGGTCGATCCCCTTCGAGAATCTTCCCACGTCAGGTTCAGCTTGTTATCCACCTGGATATCCTTCCAGGCTGATGAGCCGACCTCGCCACGATTTTTCTGGGCGCCAAGATATGTCACTACCCTCTGAACCTCACTACCGTCGCCAGACAGATGAACTTCTGCTTTCAGATGCCACTCGTCAAACAGCGGTTTCTTGCCGTTGCCCAGCGGCACCGGATACACGTCCGTCTGGGTAAACTTTACCAGTTCGCTCGAACCCAGCGCATGGATCTTACCATCCAGGGTCACATCGCCCTTTGTAAGTGTAAAGCTATCGTCGGTCTTCGGGAAATCAGGAACATCAAATTCCGTCCGCCCATGAAACAGCAGCGTTGCCGTAGATGCTGTAGTTTTTATCTCATCAATCAGCACCGCCCCAGCATCCGGCAGAAAGATTGTCCAGCGCCGGTAAAGCTTAACAAATTCCGGGTAAGCATTCGTGGCATCTCCCACCACGTACGCCAGGTTTTCCTGTTCGCCATGCGCCACGTAACTGCCGGTGGTTTCTTTGGACCGCAACTGGCCGACCCCGTCGAAAAGAATCGAGTTATGTGACTGCGTGGTCCAGTAGTATTCCTTGCAGAACGGGCTGCCATAGAAATCACGCGTGCCGGTGTTCACCAGCAGTGGTTCACCGTACGCTGCCATTACTATGGCGTTCTGATCATTATGGCTATGGCTGACATTGCCGTAAGGCGAGCAGCGCATTGCCACGTGGATACTGTTGGTTGTATGCGCAAGGTCAGAATGGAAGAGGGCATAGCCCACTTCTTTAAAAAGCTTTAATAGCGGGGCATCCGCTGGCGGCGCCGCGGCAGGCTTTTCCATTTGCGACCGCAGGAAAAGAAACGGTCCCAGGCCCACGGGCGCATTTACCTGCTCCACATACCACTGCCAGGCGCTGTTCTGTCGGTACAGCGCATACGCCGCCAGTGGACGGCCAATGGTATTAGGATGAGGCGGCTTCTCAGAGAAATCACCGAAGCCGGATACCGGGCTTCCCGGCGGGCAGACGTAAAGAGGGAAGTCGCCAACGTTCGCATAAAAGGGCTTCCGGGTCCCGTCTATGCCCAGGCTGTCGCGCATAAGGTCCAGCCACCAGGTCACCCGGTCGTTGTAGGAAGACCAGTAGTGAATCCCCTCAGCCCAGCCGCCATTCTCCCCGCCCCAGAACGGGTACCATCCATAGAAGATCGTCATGGCATAGTTCATCCACTTTTCGGCCTCGGGAATCTCTCCATAAAAAGCCAGGCCTGCCTCACCTAGGAAATGAAACATGCGGCCGAAGTGACTGTTATAGGCAAACTGCTCATACGGCTTTTTGCGCATATAATCATAGGTTTCCTCGCCGCGGCCTCGCATGTGCGTCAATATCTGCTCTTTATCAGAATTGCTCAGAAGCGGATAAAGCCAGTCATAAGCGCGCGAGATGGAATGCAGCATGGGCATTCCCACCTCGTCATTGATCTTCATGCTGCTGGGGCCGAGGGGATCCCACCGCACATACTCCATCAGGTGCGCCTTGGCTTTGTCCCCATACTGTTTCTCCCCGGTCAAAAGCCACGCGAACGCCAGCGCGTCCATGTGAGCAGTCGCCGCGCTGGCCTGGCGCAGATATTCGCCCCACTCTCCTGCGTTCCATTTGCCGCCGGTCCACGGCTTAGGCTCAACCATTATCGGTGCGGTCAGGCTGCGGTCGGCTGACTGGATAAACTCGGTAAATGCCTGGTTATCCGGCGTTGCTGCTTTGCGCAGCTCTGCCAGTTTCTCCGGCATCATAAACATCCGCGGGTGCGCCGCAGAGATTATTGAGCTTAGCTGCTGGTGCGAAGGCCGCGGAAACTCTACCGCAGAACTACCTATGGTAAAATCTCGAACGCTGCTCCAGCCAGAGCCCTCAGCGGTAGCCGTAGCATACCTGTAGCGCCAGTAATAGGTCCCGGGGCGCAGTGTCTCGGTATGCGTGTACATCAGCCAGGGCCAATCTCGCACAGTAAACACGGGATCAGAAAAATCCAGGGAACGCGCAACCTGCAGCGTCCATGAAGTCGCTCGAGGTTCATTCAGCCACGCAATTGCCGGCGGATTTACTGCCGGCGCATCACCGGGCGGGGGAAGATAACCAACTTCTTCCTCAGAAGCAACGCGGTTGCTGACTTGAACTGCTGCGCAGCTGGCGCCATGGCAGATCAGGACGCAAAAAAGGAAGAGTAGTGCGATAAGGCTTGGGATAGTTCTCATGCTGTCGCATGCAAAACACCATATCAGCTAATAGCAACCGATTTGAAGACCCGGTAACGGGCAGTAAAAAATCAGGCCTCTGCGAGGGAGTCCGCAAGCACCGTGGCAGTATTATTAACCACCTCAATAAACCCGCCCGTAAGGCTGATTACACGGGTGCCATCAGAGCCTGTAACAGTGAGGTTGCCTTTACCGAGAGCAGAAATCAGCGGTGCGTGGTCAGCAAGTACGCCAAAGTATCCGTCGAGGCCGGGAGCCTGTATTGAAGTGACAAGCTCATCTACGACCTTCTTTTCCTGAGTAAAAACCTGCAGACGAAACTGTTTGGCCATCCTGGTAACTGATCCCTGTAAAGTTCTACGGCCGCTCCCCTAGTTGGGATCAACCTTATGCCTTACACAATTTTACCGGATTTGTATTGCCGGATTAGATAAAACTGTTTTCTCGTGCAGCCCAAAGCGTCTTTAGGATGATTTTATGACTGATTTGGACAACCAGGAAAACCTTTGGGATTATTACCAGAACGAGACCCCTGACTATTTTACCGGCGCCCTGCCGCGGTATAAGTTTCTTTTAAAGGCCATACCCGCCGGCGCTGCCGCCCTGAACATTGGCGTAGGATCCGGCCGGTTTGAAGACCTGGCGCAAGAGAAGGGGGTAGATATTTACGCTCTCGACCCTGTCCCCAAGTCCATTGAAACGCTGCAGTCGCGCCTTGGCCTGGGTGAAAAGGCACGCTCCGGCTACAGTCAGGATATTCCTTTCCCCGATTCCACTTTCGATTTCGTTGTTGCTTCAGAGGTCCTTGAGCATCTGTCCCCCGAAATCACCGCGGCTACACTTAAAGAAATTCGCCGGGTACTGAAACCCGGCGGAGCTTTTATCGGGACCGTTCCCGCCCGCGAGAACCTGCAGGAGCAGATTGTCGTCTGCCCCGGATGCTCCCTCCGGTTCCACCGGTGGGGTCACCAGCAATCCTTTTCAATAGAAAGCATGCGTCATCTTCTGTCGAAAGAACTGAAGCCTGTCCAGGTCGAAGAAAAGCTTTTCATCGCGTACAGCCTTCTCAACTTTAAAGGCCGCATTGTTGGCGCAGTGAAATACCTGCTGTTCAAACTGGGTGTCATGGGCTCAAATCAAAACGTCTATTTCCGCGCAGTGAAGTAAAGGCTCTATCAGTCCGCCTTTCACCATGTTGCGCTGGCGTCTCTCAGCCTTTTTTGCATCAGGTGTTCGGTGTTTCCAGGCTGCAGGCAGTCTTCCATGCTCGCAATCCGGCGATACCTCTGCATGGCGTAAAACCCCTGAGCAGCTTTGTTGAAATCGCTCACCATCAGATACATTTTATGGATTCCACTGCGGAGCGTCTGGTTTTCTGCCGCCCGTAATAATTGGCTGCCAACTCCTTTGCCATGACCTTCCTCAAATACCGCCAGCGCGTGCACATAGCCACCGTCTGGAATTGCCTTCCATTCGCACGGCCAGGCCACCTTATGATGGGCTGCAAGTGGCATTCCGAAACCACGTTCAAAAGCCATTTCTCCAAACCCATACCGCCGGAATACGATAACCCCCAGCACACGCCCGGCCTCATCCCACACAAGCACTTCGCGCTGTTTGTCGTCCTTTATAGCTTTCGCCACGGCTTCCCCGGCAATATCCAGCCGCTTCCATGGGTCCATTTCGCCCAGTTTGTCGCACAGCAGATCAAGCTCTTCAGCCAGGGCCGGGCGAATCATAATTCATCCACCGACGGCACTGCGAGTGTTTTGCCACCCTGCATGGCGCTTTGGTGGGCCATGATCCCGGGAATCGCCATGTTCAGCGCGAGGTCCACGCCCATGCTCGGCGGCCTGCCCTTAACCAACGCGTCAATAAACTCATGAGTTAGGAACGTGTGAGAACCGTCATGGCCGCTGATGTGCCGCAGCGGTTCCGGAAGGATGTCAGTCTGCCACCACAGCTTCTGGTCATGTTTTTCATAGCGGGCCAGCCGCTCTCCGCTATCCTGCGCCGCCTTCACCACCTCATCAGACCTCCGGATGATTGGTCCCTCGCCGTTGGGATGCGGCGCGTAAAAACTCATTTTCTCGCCCAACCAGATTGCCCGCTCAGTGTTTGCCAGTGCACCACGCCAGTAGACCGCCGCCCTTAGTGTGTTTCCCTTATCCGTTTTGAAAAAGGCAGTTTCTCCCCAATAAGGATTATTGAAAGCGTTGTCCTTCAAGATTGGCGAGTCATCGCCCCAGCCATGGCACGTTACCTCCGTAAGCCTCTCCCCTGTCACCGCCATCAGCTGGCCAGTGCAGTGCGTGGAATAGAGCATCGGCGGCAAACCGTATCGCCACGTGCGTTTGCCCGCGTCATCCACAAAAAGCGTTTCGAGCCCGGGATGATGATACTCAGCCTCGCAACAGAAGATGTTTCCAAACTTACCCTCGCCATGCCATTTGCGCGCAGATATCACCGACTGGTGATAATAGCTCGTCTCGGCCATGAAATACAACAACCCGCTCTTCCGCACTCCGTCCCTAAGTTGCCTCGCCCCCTCAAGAGTCATGGCTGCCGGTGATGCTGCTGCCACATGTTTGCCGTGCTCGAAGCACAACAGGCAATGGCGCACCAAGTCAGTCGCCCCTGTGAACACCGCTATGGCATCAAGTTCAGGATCCTTTACCATTTCCTCCAGCGATGCATATCCCCGCTCGCAGCCGTAGACTTCCTTCATATAGGCCAGCCGCTCAGGGATCAGGTCTGTTACCGCGCGCACGTCGCATTGCGGATGCTCATGCCAGTATAACTGCGCACCAAAATGCCCCCCAGCTACGCCCAACCGCACCGGCGCCTTCACAGGATCAGTTCGTCTACCAGCGGCACCAGCACCTGGTAGCGCAGCGGGGTTATCGGCGCGCACATCACTTACCACTGCGACGGCCCCCGCCGCCACAGCGCCTGCCTTAAGAAAATCTCGCCGACTGATTCCGTCAATGTTGTCGATCAAGTTGGTCATCAGTTGTAAAATGTTGGCGGAATCGTTTACTCATATACAAGAGATTTGTTGGGGGCCACAAACATTCCATTTGTGTGTTTCTGCGGTCGCTTAAAAGAAGGACCTGGGCTTGTCGCAAAAACATAAAAGTGAAAATCACCGGCCTACCACAACCCGGCGGCAAATTCCTAATTCTGCAAGTCGACGGCGAAGAGCCGCTCCCCGTCCCCCTCGGCGAGTAAGGCAGAAACGAATCCGGCGGTGCGATCGAACTCCAATCGCACCGCGATACTCTCTCGCTAGGCTGAATCGACAGACCAATCACAAGGGGGCCACGCCCCATCGTTCTGCGCTTTTTCTTTCTGGTTTTTACTTTCTACTTTCTACTTTCTACGTTCTGCTTTCTACATTCTACTACCCTTTAGCCACCTGATCAAACCCAAACGTCATCGGCCATCCCGCATACTGTTTCGCCTCCGGCGCGGCCGGGTCCGCGTCCCACCGCCAGCAGTGTAGGGTGTACTCGCGGGTATCGAGATCTACGTCAACTATGCCGTAGCCTTCCGCCTTCAGGTTGCGATCCCCGATTCCCTGGCCGCGCCCCTTAATGTGCTTGCGATACTCCTTAAAGGTTATCGACGGGTTCGCCACCGCCAGAACTCGCATCTTGTTGCCGAATCCATCCTGGAAATCGCCCGTGTTGGGCGTTTCCCCGGCGTTTGCCAGCGGCTGAGCCGGCTCAAACCACCGTGTCCAACTCGTTGATCCCGCCGGACCGGAAAACTGGATCGGGCCATCCGTGTACGTATCATCGCCCAACCTTATTACCGACCCCAGGTGCTGATCGCCAGCCAGAATGAGTACGTTCGCATCGCGAAGCAGCCGCACCGCATGAATGCGCGCCAGCGGCGGATATCCGTTGGAATCGAAATCCACTACCGCAAGACCGTCAGGACTTGTCTGCGCACAACCCAGCAGCGTCGCAGTCAGGCAGATGCGCGCATCTGCATCCTTAACCTTCTGTCCCCATTCCTTAACAAACTTTTCCTGCCTATCACCCAGCAACTCTGGCACATGCATGTTCAGGCTTTCACCCTGGATCGGCGCCGTTTTAAACTTCCGATCTTCCAGCAGACAGAATTCCACGCCCCCATACTTGAACGCGCAATAGTAGACGCCAATTCCCTGCTGAACCGGCCGCGGGTCATACGGGTCCGGGTTATGCCCACATTGCGTCGCCTGAACCATGTTCACCCACGAAGCCGCACGTACGTAGCCGCCAAGGTCCTGGTTTCCATCCGGCGCCTGCCGTCCGCCGTTGCCCCAAAGATTGCCGTGGTAAACGTCGTGATCATCCACCAGCACGAGGGTCGGGCGATCCCGTGTAATTTCCCGGTACGACCACAACCACAGGTAGTACTTGTACAGGTAATCAAATATCGGGTTTTCATCCCGCACCTTTGTTGTCGGATTTGTCTCGTAAAACTGATCCCCCACAAACGCCAGCATGTCCGGGTTGAGTTTCTTCGAGCCCTCTACGATCTCCGTGTAAGGCATGTAAATGCATTGGGGCGTGTAGCGTCCCAAGTCCTGTGAGTTCGGCAACTGCCTGCGTCCGCCGCCGCCGTCGAGATTCCGCGCTGCTGCGATGGTGCAGCTGTACAGCCCGATGCGAAGCTGCCGGCCTGCGTGGCGCGGGTCACGCCGCACCGTTCCTTCATAATAGGCTTTCCGCCCCTGCCCCGTGCCGTCGTCTTCATACGCCACCCGGTATTGCCAGTCCTTGCTGTCGTCCCAGTTGTCCAGACGAAAGGTCGCACAGTACCCTCCCGCAATCTCCTTCCGCGCGACTTCCCGCCAGGTCCCCTGCCCCGCTTCCCGCACCTCCAGAGTCACATGCTGGGGATCACTGGCAGAGATCGGCATCAGTTGCGCCGTCATCTTCATGACATTTCCATTTAGCGAAAACAAAGTACCCAGCACCGGACCAACCGCACGCTCCCCAGACCGTCCGACCTTGTCGCCATCTGCCGTAACATCTTTAAACCAGTATCGGGCGCCATCCGGACCCGAAGTCGCTGCGGAAACCAGCATGATCCCGCCGAGCAATTCCTCTTCCTTTACTCCTTCCAGCACCGCACTTGAGACAACAGCATCTCCATCCTTTGCCGTCAGCGTCAATGCATACTCCCCGCCGCCGGGCGCCACCTGCAGTGTCAGCGTCAATGGCTGACCGCTATACGCCACCGTACCAGCCATTTTTGTTGAAGGAAGTTCCTTATACTCCTGCCACTTGTCTTCGCTCGTGTGCTCCCGAAAAGCCGCTTTGCCGTCGGTATCCACCACGCAAAGCAAACCGCCGCCTTCGCCCGATGCTTTCTGCACGAGCGCTGCCGCCCGGTAATCAAGCTTGCCGGCGCCTGCGCCTACCAGGAATCCGCCAAAGCCTTTTCCCTTCGGAGAGATTCGGCCGAGAGTAGCCGTAATCGTTGCCGATCCTTCGCCCGGCTTCAGGTCGCGGGTTATCAAAGATACCGTCCGCAGATCCGGCCCCTTTTCGTCGGACACGCACTCAATCCGGCCTTCTATCAGCCGCCAGTCTTGAAGCCTGTTCCCCCAAAAATGCGGGCCAAGCCACTCCCGCTGCACGTAGTCAGGCAAAGCTTTTGTGTCTTCCACGGCATTAAGAAGCGCGGCATTTTCTTTCCCGACTGCTCCCCCTGCTGCACTGGTTTCACTACCAGTTGTCTCCGCTTTGGCTCCAGGAATAAGGACTGGAACAATAGCTCCTGCCATAGCCATTTTTAAAAAGTCACGACGACGAATTGGGAAATTGCTCAATGGATTTACCCCTTGAAAATTTGGACGCGGTCGGCATCAATGCCCGCAGTAAAAGCGGCGTCGGAGGCCTGCTGCCTGCGACGCCGCGATAGTTCTCAATCACACAAAAAGGCAGCCACTACTCGGCATTCTGCCGCGCCTTTGCGCGCTTGCCTTTGCCACCTTTCTTACCTTCACCTTGCTTTGCACTTGTCGTTTCCTGCGTCTGACCCTGGTCTTTGTCCTGCTTCTCCATGGCTCGTTTGTAGGCTTTTCCGCCAATATCTGTTGCCTTTAGCGGACCTTTCATTTCCCAGCTGTCGCCTTTGGATTCCATCCAATTCTTAAGAATCCCCTCTAGCTTTTCCACGCGGGGCTTCATGGCCGCATCAGCATAAAGATTATTTTTCTCTTCCGGGTCTTTTGCTATATCGTAGAACTCAGGAGCCTTGCCAGTACTCTTCTGCCACACGATAAGCTTGCTGTCCTGCGTGCGCACTGCCCGGTAGGCAACTCCCGGGAATTTCCAGTTCTGGTAATCCGGCGCTTCCGTAATCGACCAGGTAATATCATGCGGTTCGCCATCTGCCAGCACCGGCGTCAGGTCTCGGCCATGCCATTCCTTCGGCGGCTCTGCGCCCGACAGCTTTACAAATGTCGGCGGCAGATCCAGGCTCGAAGCAACAGCCGTGGTCTTGCCCTTGGCCTTAATTACGCCCGGACCCCACACCATCATTGGGACACGAATGCTGTCTTCAAAAGGCACCGCTTTGCCCTGCATTCCGCGATTGCCCATCATAAAACCGTTGTCGCCCATAAAAGCCACAACCGTGTTACTCGCCATGCCGGTCTCATCAAGGGTCTTCAGGATCCGTCCCAGTTCAATGTCGACCGAAGTTATAGCAGCCACGTAATCCAGCCACTTGCTGGCATCGCTGCCAGTGGTTTCACCTTCATATGTCGGAGGCAGAACATCTTCCAGTTTCTTCCCGGCATAAGGCGCAGTCGCAGCTTCCGGGTTAGGCTGAAACGGACTGTGAGGCGCTGTCATGGCCACCCACAAAAATAGGGACTCAGTTGTGTCCGAAGAGTTGTGTCTCTTAATGATGTCGACAGCGGAATCACCAAATGCTACCTGTGTGAAACCTTCGTGCGGTGTCTGCTCGCGACTTTTGCCATGGGCAAGTTTCAGGTCTTTATAAGCCCCTGCCCCGGGCGGATACCAGGTTCCCATTTCTTCAAAGCCCACGTTCCAGGGATCAGCCGGAATGTGCCACTTACCTACCAGCGCCGTATGATAGCCGTTAGCCGCCATCACTTCCGGCAGGCAATTATACTGGTCAAACCCATGAGGCGAAACCGTATCCAGCCGGGCCGACTGGTTGGAATACCTGCCGTTAGCGTGGCTGCCCAGGCCCGTAAGCAGCGCCGCGCGCGAAGGCACGCACTGCGGGTTATGGATTGTCGCCTCTCGAAAATACACACCCTCACTGGCCAAACGGTCCATGTTCGGCGTATGCATGTTAGGGTTGTCCGCCGCCCCCAGCGCATCCCAGCGGTGGTCGTCAGAGATCATAAAAATAATATTCGGCTTATCCTGGGCGAGAACAGGAACTGCAGCCATTAGCGCGAGACATGTAAGCGTAAATCGGGGAAGCTTCATTGTCTGTATCATAATGATCATGGCACTAAACACGCGACAAGCCCACAGCAAGAACTAGTTGAGGTTGCTGTCGCTTTTATAGACCAAAGTTCGACGGTTCAAGATCGATGAGTTCAAGCCCGAGGTTCTTTTCGGCAATGTAACCTTCAGTCCGCGTTACAAGGTTGATCTCTTCCAGCGCCAGCTTGAAGGTTTCCTCAAAAAGCTCCGCGAATTCCGTAGCCGACTTCGCCGCCTGCGACGAGAAAAAAACCTCGCTCGTCTCGTAGTTCCACACCATTTCAAAGAAGTTCGTGATCGGCGTGATGGAATTCAGCAGCTTCATCTTCACCAGGTCACGCACTTCATTTATCTCTTCTTTTGAAAGCTTGCGGCCGCTGCGTTCGCTTTTTTTTGCCCGGATCGCCTCAGTGATCTGCGCCTTCAACATCGGCAGCGACACGTTTTTTTTATCTCGGCGGATGCCCAACAGGATGTACTTACCCAGCACCACCTTCTCCACCGGCAGCGAAGAATCAAGAGGATCAAACGGCTGAACCCACCCGATAGACAACTCCGGGTTTGTCTGCGGGTTAATCTCCCGAAAAGCAAAACGCGCCAGGTTCTGCGCCAGGGTTTGCTGAAAATCCCGCGGGATATCGTCAACCACGCGAAACTTGCGATAGGTAAAGGTGCCAGAAAACAGAGCCATAATAGTTGGGGTTATGCGAAGCCCGAAGGAGCGGGTCAATGGGAAACAGCAGGCCCCGGAAGGCAGCACAAAAAAAGAGGCCCGCCGCTAGGGGGCGAGCCTCTTCTAAGGTTATATGCCTGGTTTATGCTGCAGGAGTTGTTGGCGCATCTGCCGGCGTAGTAGCCGGGGTCGCCTGTGGAGTTACAGCAGGTGCAGCCTCCGCTGCCGAAGTCGTTTTAGCGTCTTCAACCCGCGCTTCCGCCGCAGCCTGCGGCTTTTCCGGAGCCGCAGCCTCTGACGCCTTTGCCTCAGCGCTGAGCCCTTCCGTCAACTGCTTATCAGCCGCCACAAACTTCCCGTTCTTTACCTGCGCCATCTGCACCGGGCGCTTTGTGTCACCCTCTTCATCGAAATAGGTTTTCCCGACGACTCCGTCATAAGCGGTCTCAGGCGAATTTACGCTCTGCAGATACTTGAGAACCGCATCCCGCGTAAACCCGTTCTTTTTCAACCCCTCGCAAACCATGCTGAGCGCGTCATAGCTGAGCGCCGACCATGCATCAGGCTCGCGATTATTGCGTTCTTTAAACGCCGCGGCAAATTTCGCGGCCTTTTCCCCGCCCAGTTCCAGCAGGAATGGACACGAGATGATCGCCCCCTCAGCGGCATCACCCGCCAGGTTGATAAACTGCGTCGAAAATACGCCGTCCCCGCCGATCAGCTGCGTCTGAATCCCCATGTCGCGGGCCTGCCGCGCAATGTTGGCTGCCTGCGTGTAAAGCCCTGCGACCAGGATAATATCCGGCTGCGGCTGCGTTCCCTGGATGGTCGTCAGCTGCGACCGGAAATCTGGCGCGTCTCTGTTGTACGCCAGCTCAGTTACAACATTGAGTCCCAGCTCCGATGCCCGCTCCTTAAAACTCTCCTTCAGGCCAGTACCATAGTCATCATTATCAAAGAGTATGGCTGCGTTCTTCTTCCCTAGTACCTGCGAGGAGTACGTCGCCAGTGATTGTCCCTGGAAGTCATCCGTAAAAATATTGCGGAACGCGTAGTCAGTATCCTTCGTCACCTCAACGTTAGTACTTGCCGGGCTGAACATCACCAGTCCCGCCTGGGTGTAAATCCCCTTACCAGCCAGCGAACAGGAGCTGTTAAAGTGGCCGATCACCGCCAGCACGCTGTCGTCGCTGGCCAAAGTTGTTGCCACAGTCTGTGCTTGCTCAGCTTTTCCGGCATCATCTTCGTAGATCAGTTTAAGCTTGCGCCCATTGATTCCGCCCGCTGAATTCAATTCTTCTTCAAAAAGCTCAGCTCCCAGTCTCATTTGGGCCCCAAACTCGCTGCTGTCACCGGTAAATGGCGCTGCAACCGCTACCACGAATTCCTCACCGTCAGAACTCGCTCCACTGTCAGCTGAACCGCCATCTTTACCGCCACCGCAGCCTGTAAGCAAAGCAACGGTTGAAAAACTTACAATTAACACATTAATGAATGGAAAAAAGCGCATATATGTTCGACTCTCTTGATTCGTGTTTAATTTGTTAGTTCATGACAAATGGAGTACGACAAGGATTTTCCACCTCATCTAGCTTATCAACAGCGCCTTAGTGCCGGTTTTGCATATACTAAAATTGTGAACAAACACTTATTGTTCCACCGCGTGCGGAAAGGTAGATAGAAGAAGTATGTCGCAACTGCTCGTTATCAAAGGCCCGAATCTTGGCGTCTCATATGTGCTGGGAGAGCGCACACGAATTGGCAGGCTGGGGGAAAACGAAATTCAGGTTCCGGATCCGAACGTATCCAGGACCCATGCGGAAGTTGTTCAAGATGGCGAAGAGTTCGTCATATATGATCGCGGATCAAAAAACGGCGTTCTAATTAATGGTAACGAAGTTGCCGAAAAGCGCCTGGTGAAAAACGATGAGGTCACCATCGGTGGCTCCACCTTTATCTTCAATGGCGACTTTGCCATCCACAATTCCCGCTTTACCGACAATTCAGTCTACATCTACAAAGGCACGCCAAAGAAATCCCTGTTTGATGATGCCATAACCATCGATGCTCTCAAAGAGTCTCCTTCTGATTCAGGTTTTGCCCTCGTAAATCTGGCCAGGGCCTTTGCTGAGGAGCCGGCAACGCTGCCCAGCCTGGCCGAGCGTATTTGCGATGTAACTCAAAAGCATTTTGCAGCCGACCACGTTGTGCTTTTTCTGCAGGATCACCCCACAAGCGAAATGCGGCCGTTCGTCGCAGTACCCCAGAATGAATCCGTCTACCTTGGAAACGGGCTGATTACCAGCGCCCTTGATAGCAGAAAAGCTATCAGCGTTGTTGATACCGTGCCCTCACCCCCGGGACTTGATATGGAGCCTGCGGCTGGCAGCGATATGGCCGGAGCCTCACATCGCCCAAAGAAATCGACCACAGGCGCTTCAGAGCAGGCAATTATGTGCGCTCCCCTGCTTACCGGCGCCGACGCCAGCGGCATGCTTGTGGTTTCCAGGCACGGCAGCGAAGCCTATTCAAAAGAAGACCTGGCCCTGCTTCAGGCCATTGCCTCTATCGCCCGCCTCAGTCTTCATTCCGTCCGCGAAATCGAGCGAGCCACACGCGCTGCGGCACAAGCTCAGGCCCCGATGGATGCCGAGCAGCGCACGGCCAGCACCCGCAGCCTTCGCATTCAGGAAATCTATAATTCCGCCAAGCGCAGCGCCGACGGCGAAGGCACCGTACTCATTACTGGTGAACGTGGAACTGGCAAAGAAACCCTGGCCCGTTACATCCATGAATCCGGATCTCGCGCCAGCGGCCCCTTTGTCTGCTTTAACTGTTCCGGTATTCCCCCAGAGCAGTTTGAACGCGAATTTTTTGGTTATGAAAAACAGGCATTCGAAGGTGCTGTCTCAACGACTGCCGGGAAAGTTGAAGAAGCCCAGGGCGGCACATTATTCCTCGATGATATTGGTGAACTGGATCTTTCCCTGCAGCCGCTGCTACTGCGCTTCCTGCAAGATCGCGCCTTCTATCGCCAGGGCGCCAACCGCCCTATCGAGGCAGACATCCGCGTGATTGCCGCAACCAACGCAGACCTTGCTGCCGCTGTTCGCGCAGGAAAGTTCCGCGAAGATCTCTGGTACAGACTCAATGTGGTCCCCTTCCACATGCCGCCCCTGCGTGAACGCCGCGAAGACATCGGTCCTCTCCTCGACTTCTTCATCAGCCGCCATGCTACGGCCCTGAATCGTAAAGTGCTGGGTGCCAATGACAGCACTGTATCGCTGCTGCAGAAGTATGACTGGCCCGGCAATATCCGCGAACTCAGCAACGCCGTGGAACGGGCCGTACTACTGGCTGAGGGCAAAGTTCTCGCGACTTCTGATTTCTCTCACATAGAAGAAGCCCGCAGGCGCCTGAATTCCCAGGCTGACCTCGAACGCAAGCGCGACACCAAACCTCTCGCCGAAGTGGAGCGTCAGCACATCATCATCGCCCTGAAGAAGCACAACTTCAACCAGGCCCGCGCCGCAGAGGCACTCGGCCTCCACCGCAATACCCTTCGCAACAAGATTATCGAGTACGGTATCGAAATCTCCAAGTAACAACCGTACCGCTTCTGCAGAAATCGTGCGATCTTGATACTCAAGCCATGCACGTGCATGAACTCCGTGCACGTGCATGGCCCTTCCATTCCTACCGCCTGGCCTAAATCTCAACATCCATACGCCAGCCATCCCGCTCTGCTTATCTTCTCACGCGGCGCAGCCGCCCTTCTCACCTTCTCACCCTCTCACCTTCTCACGGCGCGAAGCGCCCCTTCTCACCTTCCACGCGGCGCAGCCGCCGAAGCTGCATTTATCCACAAATCTCCCGCGCGTGCCGCGGTAGCACTTTCTGCTAATCGGCCAAGGAGACCAGAACATTGAGCTTACCATCCCGCGAACGCCTCGAAGAAATTGCCGCGAAAGTCGGCACACCATTCTGGCTCTACGACGCCGGTGCTCTGCGCCGCCGCATTGACAACGTTCTGGCCGTTTGCAAACCTGGTGACGTTCAACCGCGATACGCCATGAAAGCAAACAGCGCCACCATCGTGCTGAAGGAAATGCAGAAGCGCGGCATCTGGATAGATGCAGTAAGCGGTAACGAATGCCTCCGTGCCCTCCGCGCCGGTTTTAAATCCGGATCAAATCCGCCCGAAGTCATGCTCACTGCCGATGTCTTCCGCGACAATGCCCTGGAAGTAGTCCATGAACACCAGTTCCAGGTCAATATCGGTTCCCCCGGCATGATCCGTGAGCTGGCCGAGGCTGAGTATCGCGGCGACATTGCCATCCGCCTCAACCCCGGGTTTGGTCACGGTCATGTAAATGCCTGCGACACCGGCGGCCCCAGTTCAAAGCACGGCATCTGGTGGTCTCATGCCGCTGAATCAGTAAATCTCGCCCGCAAGTATAACCTTAAAATCAATGTTCTACACGCTCACATCGGTTCCGGCCCCAGGATGGAAGAACTCGTCTCAAACCTCAGCCGCCTGGCCGACGAATTCGCCAGGGTTGCCCCGGATTTCCCGGACCTTAAAGCCATCAGCCTTGGCGGCGGCATCCCCCATAACTACCGGGAGGACCAACCGGAGCCCGATCTTACCAGGCTTGGCGAAGTTTTCGCCCACGCCCGCACCGTTCTTAACCGCGCGGCAGGTCGCAACATCCGCATTGAGATTGAACCGGGCCGCTATTACGTTGCCCCCATGGCCACCCTCGTCAGCCGCGTTGCCGATGTTAAAAAGACCGAGTCCAACGAGAAAGGTAAAGGTCACGAATTCGTCATGGTCGATGCCGGCTTCGTAGATCTTGTGCGCCCTGCCATGTACGGCAGCTATCACAAAATTACTGTCCCCGGGAAGGAGAACCTTCCCGCCGAACCTTTCGTGGTGGCCGGGCCGCTCTGCGAATCTGGTGACGTCTTTACCCGCGATGCCGATGAACTCCTCGCACCGCGGGCTCTCCCCCGCCCCGTCCCGGGCGATCTGCTCTGTCTTCACGACGGCGGCGCTTATGGCTATACCATGGCCAGCAACTACAACAGCATCGGTCGCGCACCACAGGTCTGGCTCGAAGAAGACGGCACCGCCACCCAGGTCAGCCGCCGCGAAACCGTCGAAGACGTCCTCAAAGCAGAAACCAACCGACCGCTGTAAAGATGGATTTCAGCACGGTCCTACTGCTCCTATAAATCTTATTGGTCTTATAGGTCCTATTGGTCCTATTGGGCCTATTGGGCCTATTGGGCCTATTTGCCCGCCTCAGATTTTCCTCCGCCGCACGCCGAGATGTCTTGACTACTCCCGCTTTTAATTTACAGTTAAATTTAAGTAGGCAATTCATCTATTATCCACGTAGTCCTTTGAGATAAATTGGCATTTCTCAGTGGCTACGATCTCAACCTTGAGGAGGAGATCATGTACTTGTATCGAGGCAAGACCTCTTGCAGCGGAAGCGCCTTTACACTCATTGAGCTGCTTATCGTGGTGGCAATCATAGCCATCCTGGCCGCAATCGCGGTCCCAAACTTCCTGGAAGCACAGACCCGCGCAAAAGTAAGCCGGGCGCGGGCCGATATGCGAACGGAAGCAACGGCACTGGAAACCTACAGAATAGATTACAACCGGTTCCCGCGTCCGGTGGAGGCCTTTGTCGACACACCGAATTGGTACCATTTCGCGGCTCCGGAATGGCATGAACACATGCCATCCATAATGACCACACCGGTAGCCTATTTAAGCTCCCTGCCCCTCGATCCGTTTAAACCCAAAGTTGCATCCCATCGCGAATGGTTAAAACCCTTTGAAGGACGACACTATTATTCGAGCACCGAATACTTGCTGAAACGATTGCCAACGTACTGGCTCTACCTCCTTCAACGACAGCTTGCCGGCGAATATGTATTTTTTTCCTATGGCCCTGATCAAAGCTATTACAATGAACCTCCGGGAGGTACTCCCAAAACAGAAGGACAATATATTGATTATGATGCCACCAACGGCACAGTCAGTCGTGGCAATATTATCCGAAGCCACAAAAACGGTGACGTTTTTGGAGTAGAAGCGCGCCTTAAATATTAGGGTGATTGCTCCCCATGATAGAGTTCCATTGTTTATACTACGAGAATTGAACCTGAGCCGTTTTTGCCGTCCCGGGACTTTTTGTTTTAGGTCAGACCTATACACTTGACTGTCATAGTTCTTATCTCGCTAGCTCAACTTGTTAACTTATCTCAAGTCGCCAACTTCCCCAAATCTCATTCTCCGATATCATTCAGTATCACTGACTTCCCAACTTCCCACGAAGGATGATTTGTAATGAATTCTCGCGCATTCACGCTCATTGAGCTACTTATTGTCGTGGCCATTATCGCCATATTGGCAGCCATCGCAGTCCCCAATTTTCTCGAAGCACAAACTCGCGCCAAGGTCAGCCGAGCCCGCAGTGACATGCGCACTGAGGTGACGGCATTGGAATCTTACCATATTGATCATAATACCTACCCGCGCCAGATAGAAGCTTTCGTTTCCACGCCAAGCTGGGACTACGCTCAGCCGCCCCTGTGGCATGAGCACATTCCTTCCAGCCTTACGACACCTATCGCTTACCTCAGCACTATCCCGACTGACCCGTTTAAACCCCTGGTGGCCGATTGGCGTCTTTGGCTGAAACCGTTCGAAGGACGACATTTCCTCTGGGTTTCAGACGTGGCACTGAAACGCACACCTTCGAGTGCTTTCTATAAACAATCAAAAGAGATTGGTGGCGCCTATGCGATGTTCTCGTATGGTCCGGATCGCAAGTATTACAACGAACCACCCGGCAAAGCAGCAAAGACGGCTGGCCAGTGGATTGACTATGATTCCACCAATGGCACCGTAAGCCTGGGTAACATCATCCGCAGTCAGAAAAATGGTGAAGTGTTCGGCGTAGTGCCGTCGTTCCTGTACTAACTTAGACTCCCTGCAATATCTCAGTTGGTTAGTTGATAGCATTGAGCACAAAAAATCCCCGGGACCGCCATTGGCAGTCCCGGGGTTTATTTTTTTCATAGAGCGGCTTTCAGTTATACAGCCGTATCCAGTTCTTCAGTATCTTCGGCTTCTTCGCCGCCATCGGGTCCGCTTCCGTTGCCGGTCGGGTTAACGTCGATGTTACGGTATTCAGGCAGACCAGTACCCGCTGGAATCAGCAGGCCCATGATCACGTTTTCCTTCAGACCGCGGAGGAAGTCGTAACGACCACGCACCGCTGCGTCGGTAAGAACGCGTGTGGTTTCCTGGAATGATGCCGCAGAGATGAACGACTCAGTTTCAAGAGAGGCTTTGGTAAGACCCAGCAGCTTCGCGCGGCCTTTGGCCTTGGTTCCACCCTTCTCTTCCGTAAGACGGTTCTCTTCTTCGAACTCCCAGCGATCCACCTGCTGTCCGTAAAGGAAGCGCGTGTTGCCTACTTCTTCCACTACGGTCTTCTTCAGCATCTGGCGGATGATGCTCTCGATGTGCTTATCGTTAATGTTCACCTTCTGGAGGCGATACACTTCCTGCACTTCGCCCAGGAGGAACTCCATCACGGCCTTCTCGCCCTTAACTTCCAGCACGTCATGCGGGCTCGGGGTTCCGTCTGTGATGATGTCGCCAGCCTGCACTCGTTCACCATCGCGCACCACCAGGTGGCGGCTTACGGGGATCGAGTAGAGCTGCTCGTCACCATTGTCAGCGGTAATGGTGAACTTGCGTGCACCTTTCGCACTGCCCTTGATGTGGATAACACCATCAATGCGGGCGATAACAGCAGAGTCTTTCGGCTTACGGCCTTCGAACAGTTCGTCAATGCGTGGCAGACCACCCGTGATGTCCTTGCTCTTGGTACGTGAGCGCGGAATACGGGCAAGCACCTCGCCGGCGCCAACCGTGTAACCGTCCTCGAGTTCGCGGCTGAGAATCGTGCCGGAGCTGAGGGCGTACTGGGCAATGACTTCGCCCTTCTTGTCCACGATCTGCACCGACGGATGACGTTCATCCTTATGCTCTGAGATCAGGCGCTGAGTAACTTCTGTCTCCGGGTCGAACTCTTCCTTCAGCGTGAGACCGACTACGATATCCACCAGCTTTAGCGTGCCTGACTGTTCAGACAGGATGGGGGTGAAGTGAGGATCCCACTCAACCAGGCGATCACCGCGCTTGACCGGCGAACCTTCGCCGACAAGGATGCGGGCGCCGTAGGGGACGCTGGGCAGGGTCTGAACAACGTTGCCGTTATCATCCTGCACAACCATCGAGCCGCCACGGCCGATAACAACCTTGAAGCCATCCTTGTGGTCAACAGTCGTCATATCACGGAAGATGATCTTACCGTCGCTGGAAGACTGGTACCAGCCCTCAACGTCAACCGAAGCCGTACCACCAATGTGGAAGGTACGCAGGGTCAGCTGGGTACCAGGTTCACCGATGGACTGCGCTGCGATGATGCCGACGGCCTCGCCCAGTTCCACCATGCGGCCGGTGGAGAGGTTACGGCCATAGCACTTGCAGCAAACGCCTCGCTTTGTCTGACACGTAAGAACGCTGCGGATCTGAACGGAACCGATACCGGACTTTTCGATCTGCTTTGCCTGAACATCGCTGATCATATCGTTCTTCTTAACGATCGTCTTGTTCGTCTCCGGATCCACAACCTTCTGCACGGCCACACGGCCGGCAATACGATCGCTCAGCGGTTCCAGTTCACGTTCACCCGTACGCGTTACCTCGATGATGGCGCTTACGCTGATGCCGTCCTGGGTGCCACAGTCTTCCTCGGTGATGATCAGGTCCTGGGCCACGTCGCACAGGCGGCGGGTCAGGTAACCAGCGTCAGAGGTCTTCAGAGCCGTATCAGCCAGACCCTTACGTGCACCGTGGGTGGAGATGAAGTACTCAAGCACCGTAAGACCTTCGCGGAAGTTCGAGATGATCGGGCTCTCAATAATTTCACCTACGTCACCGGTGATCTTCTTGGTAGGCTTCTGCATCAGACCGCGCATACCGGCTAGCTGACGAATCTGGGCTTCGTTACCACGAGCGCCAGACTGCGACATGATAAAGACCGGGTTTAGACCCTTCTGGTTCTTCTGCATGAGGCTCATCATCTCGGCTGCCACGGCGTCGGTTGCCAGCGACCATTCGTGAATGATCTTCGAATAGCGCTCACCATAAGTGATCAAGCCCTTGGAGTAGTGCTTCATCACCTGGTCAACCTTCTTACGGGCTGCCTCAAGGATTTCGGCCTTGCGGGGCGGGATTACCATGTCGCCGATGGCGATGGAGATGCCTGCGATTTTCGCCTGCTGGTAACCAAGGTTCTTCATGGCGTCCAGCATCTTGGCGGTGCGCTTTGGCCCTGACAGTTTGTGAGCGACAGCTACAATCTGGCCAAGAAGGCCTTTAGTCATAACCGTGTTGCCAAAAGGCAGCTTGCTGTCGAAGTAGTTAATCTCGTCCGGCAGAATCGCGGAGAACATGCAACGACCCGGGGTCGTCTTTATCTTCGCGCCGTCTGACATGCGGACCATAACTTCTTCGTGCAGCGTAACCTTCTTGTGGTTAAGAGCCATAATGGCCTCTTCACGAGAAGCAAACTGCGGCATCAGGCGCTGCTTTTCCTTATCCGTCTTGGCCGCTGCATAGCGCTCTTCGTTGGGCACCATCTTGGTAATGTAGAACAGACCCAGCACCATGTCCTGTGCAGGCGTAGCAATCGGCTTACCGTTTGCAGGCGAGAGAATGTTGTTCTCTGCCAACATCAGGTTCATAGCCTCAAGCTTGGCCTCAGTGCTCAGCGGCACGTGCACAGCCATCTGGTCACCGTCGAAGTCGGCGTTGAAAGCCGTACAAGACAGCGGGTGAAGACGGATAGCCTTACCCTCAACCAGCTTCGGCATGAAAGCCTGAACGCCCAGACGGTGTAGCGTAGGTGCGCGGTTCAGCAGAACCGGGTGATCCTTAATAATGTCGTCAAGGATGTCGTAAACTTCCGGGGCTTCACGCTCCATCATCTTCTTGGCGGCCTTGATCGTGTTCACATAGCCGCGCGCTTCAAGCTCACGGATAATGAACGGATCGAACAGTTCCAGGGCCATCTTCTTTGGCAGACCGCACTGGTTAAAGTTCAACTCGGGACCAACCACGATTACGGAACGGCCGGAGTAGTCAACGCGCTTACCGAGCAGGTTCTGACGGAACCGGCCCTGCTTGCCCTTCAGCATGTCGCTGAGCGACTTGAGCGGACGGTTGTTGTGGCCTTTGGTCGGGCGCGTACGGCGGCTGTTATCAAACAGCGCGTCGACGGCTTCCTGCAACATGCGCTTTTCGTTGCGCAGGATGACCTCAGGAGCTTTCAGTTCCATCAGCTTCTTCAGACGGTTGTTACGGTTGATAACACGGCGGTAAAGGTCGTTAAGATCAGAAGTCGCAAAACGGCCACCATCAAGGTGAACCAGCGGACGCAGTTCCGGCGGCAGAACCGGCAGAACTTCCATCACCATCCACTCAGGGTTGTTATCGGAGCCGCGGAAAGCCTCCACAACCTTCAGGCGCTTAATGATCTTGTTACGGCGCTGGGCGCTGGTGGCCTGGCGCATTTCGATAGCCAGCCGGGTAGCCAGTTCCTCGATGTCAATCTTCCGAAGCATTTCGCGGACAGCTTCCGCACCAATGCGCAGGTCAATCTTGTCACCGTAGACTTCGCGGTACTTGCGCACCTCGTCGTCCGTCAGGATCTGCTTTTCCTTCAGCGGAGAATCACCTGGGTTCACCACGATGAAGTTCTGGAAGTAAATAACCTTACCCAGGTCCTTCACCGAAATGTCGAGCAGGCTGGCGATACGGCTGGATGTGCCCTTGTAGAACCAGATATGGCAGACGGGAGCAGCCAGTTTGATATGACCCATGCGCGTACGGCGCACTTTGCTCTCGATAACTTCCACACCGCAGCGATCGCAAACGATGCCCTTATACTTGATACGCTTATACTTGCCGCAGGCGCATTCCCAGTCCTTGGTCGGGCCGAAGATACGTTCGCAGAACAGGCCGTCTTTTTCCGGCTTAAAGGTACGATAGTTAATGGTTTCCGGCTTCTTGACTTCACCGAAGCTGGAGAGGTCCATGTCGTCAAAACGCGCAGTGCTCAGGCCAATGCGGCGCTCAGCAGCACGGCTGTTACGGCGCGACCACGCAAGGATGCGGTCCGGAGAGGCAATGGTGATTCGAGCCACAGCATGCAGGGCGTTGAGGTCAACTTCTTCATCACGCTCGGTGCCCAGCGGGATCGAGCGATAGCGCTTTACCGGACCTTCGTCGTATGTACGTACGCCTTCAAATGCCAGTACCTCACGCGGAGTCTTCGACTCACGCTTGGTGGTACGGGCCTTTGCAGTACGTGTCTTTGCCGCTTTAGGTGCTGCTACTTCTACGTCAGCAGCTTCAGCTTTGGATGCCTTCTTGGTAGCGATGGTAGTATCCTGCCTTTCCGGGTCGCTTATATCTTAAAACTGGTTTCGGTCATTGAGGGTTAAAGAGGGAGAGGAAACTGCAAGCCTGGCGGCTTACAGCTCCTCATCCTCGAAGTCGTCTCCGCCACGCTCTGCAAAGCTCACGTCTTCTTCCACGCCGCTCAGCAGTGAGTCGTAGGGGCTTTCGCCTTCATCCTCGTCTAGTATCGATTCATCTTCTGTAAGGAGTTCCATGTTAAGGCCAAGGGCCTGCAGCTCTTTCACAAGAACGTTGAAGCTCTCCGGAACGCCCGGCTTCAGGTGATTTTCACCCTTGATGATGGACTCATAGATCTTCGTACGGCCCTGAACGTCATCAGACTTAACCGTCAGAAGTTCCTGCAGCGTATAAGCTGCACCGTAGGCCTCAAGGGCCCACACTTCCATCTCACCGAAGCGCTGACCACCGAACTGCGCCTTACCACCCAGCGGCTGCTGGGTAACCAGCGAGTACGGACCAATCGAACGAGCATGCATCTTGTCGTCGACCAGGTGAGCCAGCTTCAGGATGTACATAACACCCACAGTCACCAGGCGGTCAAAGGGTTCACCCGTCGCACCGTCAAACAGACGAACCTGTCCGGTCGGGTTAACATCCAGCAGCTTCTCTTCGTCAGAAAGACTGGAGAACTTGCGCTTGTCGCCCTTCTGCTTCATGATGTGCTCACGGGCACGAATCAGTTCCGCTTCAATCTGCGCTTCCTCGGCACCGTCGAATACCGGCGTCGCGTAAGACACGCCCAGGGCAATAGCCGCCCAGCCAAGGTGTGTTTCCAGAAGCTGACCAACGTTCATTCGCGAAGGAACACCCAGCGGGTTCAGCACGATGTCAACAGGTGTGCCATCAACCGTGTACGGCATATCTTCCATCGGCATGATCTTGGCCACAATACCCTTGTTGCCGTGACGTCCGGCCATCTTGTCGCCAACCTGGAGTTTACGTTTTACCGCCACGTAAACCTTCACCAGTTTGATAACGCCCGGAGGCAGCTCGTCGCCCGTCTTGATACGGTCGACCTTGTTGCGTGCAACGTCGTCAATCTCGGTAACGCGAACAGAGTGCTTCTGGTAAAGACGCTTAACATCAGCGCCCGCCTGACCGTCCACAGGCAGCATGCCCGTGCGCAGGCTGCGCTTTACGTAGTTAACCGCCGACTCTGTAACCTTCTGGCCCGGCTTCAGTTCCACCTGGCCGGTTTCAAAGTTAATCACCGGCTTCTCGATGGTCTTGAGCAGTTCCTTCAGGTTCTCCGTAAACTCGATCTCGACATTCTGCAGCTCAACATCACGTTCCTTCTCGATGCTTTCGATGCGGATCTTGTCCTCACGGTCGCTCTTGGTTCCACGTTCCTTGCGGCTGAACGCCTTGATATCCACAACGGTGCCATAGGTGCCGGGCGGCACCTTCAGCGAAGCGTCGCGTACGTCGCCGGCCTTTTCACCAAAGATCGCGCGCAGAAGCTTTTCTTCCGCCGTCAGCTCGGTCTCACCCTTAGGCGTAACCTTACCCACCAGGATGTCACCGGGGATAACTTCAGTTCCGATAAGAACATGACCATTTTCATCCAGCTTGGCCAGGGCCTCTTCGCTTACGTTCGGGATGTCGCGGGTAATCTCTTCCTTACCCAGCTTCGTATCCCGGGCATCCACTTCAAACTCTTCAATGTGGATCGACGTAAATACGTCTTCCTTCACCACACGCTCAGAAATGATGATAGCATCTTCGAAGTTATAGCCGCCGAAAGGCATGAAAGCCACACGCAGGTTCTGACCAACCGCCAGTTCGCCCTGGTCGATACCCGGACCATCAGCAATAACCTCATTCATATCAACCTTCTGGCCCGCCGAAACAATTGGCTTCTGGTTGATACACGTGTTCTGGTTCGAGCGCTTGTACTTGGTCAGGCGATAAGTATCCAGCTGGCCGTTCTCGTTACGAAGAACAATCTCCGTAGCCGTTACGCGCTCAACCGTACCCTCATTGCGGGCAACCACACAGGATCCGGAGTCAATGGCGCACTTGTGCTCGATACCGGTACCAATCGTGGGAGCGTCAGTGAACAGCAGGGGCACGCCCTGCCGCATCATGTTCGATCCCATCAAGGCGCGGTTGGCGTCGTCGTGCTCAAGGAACGGAATAAGCGCCGCGGAAACCGAAACCAGCTGCTTCGGGCTCACGTCCACGTAGTCTACTTCGTTAACAGTAACCTTCGGGAAGTCGCCCCGATGGCGACTCAGCACCGTCTCGCTCTTAAAGCTCTTGCCGTCTTCGGCCACCTCAGATGCCTGCGCCACGATGTACTCATCTTCCACGTCGGCCGTCAGGTACTGCGTAGCCTTCTGCACCACGCCATCCTTAACCTTACGGTAAGGCGACTCAATGAAACCGAACTCATTAATGCGGGCATAGGAAGCCAGCGATGAGATAAGGCCGATGTTCGGGCCTTCCGGCGTTTCAATCGGGCAGATACGTCCATAGTGGGTGTGGTGAACGTCGCGGACTTCAAAGCCTGCGCGATCGCGGCTCAAACCACCCGGTCCCAATGCGCTCAGACGACGCTTGTGCGTCAGCTCGCTCAGCGGGTTGGTCTGGTCCATAAACTGGCTGAGCTGGCTGCGACCAAAGAAGTCTTTAACCGAGCTAACCAGCGGCTTTGCGTTGATCAGGTTATGAGGCAGCAGGTTTTCCAGGTCCACGATAGCCATACGCTCGCGGGCCGTCTTTTCCATTTCCGTCAGGCCCAGGCGAACCTGGTTCTGCAGAAGCTCACCCACGCTGCGCACGCGGCGGTTACCCAGGTGATCGATATCGTCGATGTCCAGGTCTTCCTCAGCAATCTTCGAAAGGTGCTTAACAATAGCAACCACGTCAGAAAGCTGCAGCGTGCGGCTGCTCTCGTCTTCCAGCTTGAAGCGGCGGCTGATCTTGTGGCGGCCTACCGCACCCAGGTCATAGCGCTTCTCGTTGAAGAACATGTCGTCAAACAGGCGCCTTGCGCTCTGCAAGCTGATCGGGTTGCCCGGACGCATGCGCTTGAAGAACTCGATGAGGCTCTCTTCATAGGTGCGCACCTTGTCTTTCGACATCGTGCTCATTACTACGTTAGGCTCTTCTTCGTTAACTTCAACCAGGTGGATCTTGCGCACACCGGCCTTGCCGAACTTGCGCAGCTGCGCCGTCGTGATCTTCTCAAACGTATCAGCCAGGATTTCACCCGTGCCCTGGTCCACAACATCGCGGCCCAGGATGCGGCCGATCAGATGCTCATAACCGATAGCCACGTTCAGGTGAACTTCCTTGATGCCGTGGCTCTTCAGCGCTTCCGTAGCCTTCTTCGTTACCTTGGCGCCCTTCTGCACCAGCAGCTTGCCGGTTTCAGGGTCCAGCACTTCTTCAATAAACTCATTGCCCAGGAACTTCTCAACAAGGTCTGTTACCTTAGAGGCACCCTTGGAAAAGTCATCCAGCGCAACTTCCTTCGTAGCAAAAAACTCAGATACGATCTGTTCGTCGTCCATCAGGCCGAAGCAGCGCATAAACGTGGTTGCCGGCAGCTTGCGCTTACGGTCAACCATTACATACATAACGTTGTTAATATCGACTTCGAACTCTACCCACGCGCCGCGATAAGGAATAACGCGCGCGCTGAACAGCGTCTTGCCGTTCGGGTGAATCGATGACGAAAAGCTTACGCCCGGGGAACGATGCAGCTGGGAAACGATAACGCGCTCGGCGCCGTTCACAATGAACGTACCCTGCTCAGTCATCAGGGGAATTTCCCCCATGTACGTTTCCTGCTCTTTAATGTCTTTAATGTCGGTTTCGTTGGTTTCGATATTCGTCTCGCGCACGATCAGCTGCAGCTTAACCTTCAGCGGCGCAGCAAACGTCATCCCACGGTCGATACACTCTTTCTCAGAGTATTTCGGCGCACCAAACGAGTACTCCACAAACTCAAGCGTGGAAGGCGTGCTTGCGCTGGTTACAGGGAATACGCTGGTAAAGGCTTCCTGGAGCCCGGCATTCTCGCGGACATCCGGCGGAACGTTGAATTGCAGGAACTCTTCATAGCTCTTCTTCTGGGTTTCCAGGAGATAAGGCATCTCCATGGTTTCCGGGATCATCGCAAAATTGATACGGTACGAGCTGTTAGGCTCACGGCGGCTACCATTTTTCGAAGCCATATTAAGACAGATTCCTCCTTGGCCGCTCCATCAGGAGTCCGGCACGGGCGAAGCAGGTTTTGGCAAAGGGTCCCGGGCACGCGCCATCCACAACGCTCACGCGCATAGACGCAAATCCTCCAAGGCACACGGGTTCCAAAGCAAGTAATCCTACCCCAGCCAGGCTTCCCATATTCTCAACAAAATTCGGGCCAACCGGGAGATGAAAGGCATCTCCCCTATGGAGTGGTGTTAGCCCTACCCTCCCCATCGACGAATGCAAGCATTTTTCTAACGGGGTCCGTCACCTTCTGCATCCAAGCTGCCCAGCCCTGCACTTGCGACCCTTGATACCGTGGCGAACTCTGGAGTAACTTGCTCCAGGCGCGAAACACGCAAAAGCTGTCGGCTGCGTCTTTCCTTGATTTCGAAACTTGACAATTCCCCCTGCCTTGTTAAGTTTCTTTTGGTGGCCCGGAGCCCTCAGTTGCGACTCTGCAAAGACATCAAGAGACAGCCTCATGCTGAGACGCACAAGATTCAAATCTTTTGTTAGCAAATATCAAGCAAGTCAAAAGGAGTTCAGCATGAAGCACATCATCATCGCGGTCTTACTGGCGTTTCCTGCAGGACAATCCTGGTCAGGCTCCCTTACTCCGCCTGGTCCTCCTGCACCTACAATGAAGCCGCTCGACGACATAGAACCGCGCCGGCCCATTCGACTAGCTGATCTCCCCTTGTCGATAAACAGTTCGGGCAGCTTCTACCTGGCAGAAAACATTAACTTTGCTACCCCCGGAGTAGTTGCCATATCTGTAAACGCTCCGGTTGTTACTATTGATCTGAATGGGTTTACCTTGAGCGGCCCGGGATCAAACACTGGTGCAAGTGGCTTCGGCATCTCCGTAAATGCAGCCGACAAGCTCGTGGTTAAAAACGGTACCATTCAAAACTGGCGTGGAAATGCCATCTTCGCTTTTCCCGCCCTGGACTGCACAATTGACAACGTCACGGTTCAGCGGAATGGGCAGCACGGTATCTTTCTTACGACGGGGACGATAACAAACTCTACGGTTATCCGCAATGGTGACAATGGAATCTTGCAGGTTAATGGCAGCGCCATAGTCAAAAACAGCATCTGCTCTGATAACAGGCTTACCGGGATATCCTCTTCCAAAGGGAACATAATCATAGAGGATAACATCTGCAATGGCAATGGAGCAGGCGGCATCCTGGCTTCAGAGGCAAGCGGACGCATAATTGGCAATACCTGCACAGGCAACAATGACGGCCTACTGCTAGAAGGTTCTCAAAGCTATGTTGATGGTAACAGCGTCTATAATAATACCATGAACGGAATACGAAGCTATACGTTTATCTTCAAAGATGATCACTCCGTTGCCGTGAGAAACACAGCAGCAGGAAACGGCACAAACTACTCCTTCTCAACAACAACCAAATCTGGTCCTATCGTGACCACCAACGGTGTTATCAGCAGTACAAATCCCTGGGCAAACTTTGTCCACTAAAGAGGGTATCTGGAATGAAACCGTCCACCCTTTTGGCAAGCCTGTCTTTCACAGTCTTATTTCCATTACTCACCACAACTGCGGCATACGCCACTACCAACATCGATCCGGCATTTGTCGGCAAGAAGTTTGGCTGGAGCGAAAACGGCGGGTGGACGAATCTACAGGGCGACCTCGCCAATGGTGTGCATGTGGGCCTGGCGCACCTACAAGGCTTCGCGTGGCATGAGAACTTTGGCTGGATCAATTTCGGCAGTGGTAACCTGGCAGAAGAACAGCAGTACACGAATGCTACGCGCGATGACTTCGGGGTCAACATTGACACTGAGGGCAAGCTCTTCGGCTTTGCCTGGGGTGAAAACATCGGCTGGATATCTTTCGATACTCTCGCCGCAAGCGGAGCCCGGGTGTCTATAGTTTCCGCTACTGGCCGCTTCACCGGTCATGCCTGGTCGGAAAATGTAGGCTGGATTTCGTTCGATACAGTTGATCCTCTCCATGTTGCCCATACCCTCAGCGATACTGCCGCGAACGACTGGAACCTGTTCGAGTAGAAGCTGGCCACACCTTAAAATAAGGGGACATCCAAGATAAGTATTAATGGTTAGGAGACAAGGAGATCTCCTACGGCGTAAGGTTGTGACTCCCCCCCCCCGTTAAATTTGTTCCCGATCTACCAAGTTGTGATTGGCTTTTTGTCTTCTGGTCTTAGTGGTGACAAGCTGACAGGCTTGCAGCCAGACAGGAAACTTAAATCTCCGCCGTACCCGCTTCTGTCAGCCCGGTCGGAAAATTCCTCATTGCCAAGGTGGACGACATTAACCTCTCCGGTGATCCAAACCCGTCAGACAACGTGCTGGTTTCGGGCCGTTGTCTTAAGACGACCTGTCAAGCAAACCCTCACAATGCAAAGGCAGTACGGTTGAAAGCGACAACTAGGATAGCCCAAATCAAAGTAACCGATCCGCCAGGATCGAACACCGCCGCCTTGGGTAGACGCCACCCTTCCGCCCCTGTCGCGAAGCGACAACTAAGATAGCCCAGGACAAGGTGAACGATCCGCCAGGATCGGACGCCGCCGTCCTGGGTAGACGCCACCCTTCCGCCCCCTGTCGCGAAGCGACAACTAAGATAGCCCAGGACAAGGTGAACGATCCGCCAGGATCGGACGCCGCCGTCCTGGGTAGACGCCTCCTCCCGCCCCAGCCCCGGCAGGGGCGATACCCATTCTTCCGCCAACACATAATCATCTTAGCCTCAAAATTCTCATTGCACAAGCGTGTCAGACCTAAAACTATGGTCGTCTTACCATTGTGTAATCTGGACTCTTTGCGTGGCTGAAAAAATCTCCACATCCATTCCCGGCTTCATAGACCTGCTTCTGGATGCCGTCTGTATCGTAGACGAAGAAGGCCGATATGTCTACGTCAGTGCGGCCTACGAGCAGATTTTTGGTTACACGCCCGAGGAAATCATTGGCCGCAGGATGATCGATCTGGTGGCGCCGGAAGACCGCGAACGAACATTGGCTGCCGCCAATAACGTAATGGCTGGCAATTCCCATCTCCATTTTGAAAACCGTTACATCCGGAAAGACGGCCGCGTCGTCAACATCATGTGGTCAGCCCGCTGGTCCCAGGCAGACCGCCTTCGCATAGCTGTCGCGCGGGACATCACCGACCTTAAACACGCGGAGGCATTACAGTCTGCCACCTACGCCATTTCCGAAGCCGCACACACGGCCGAAGATCTTCCCGCGCTTTTCAAACAGGTCCAGGCAGTTCTCGCCCGTCTTCTCCCGGCTGACAACTTTGCTGTCGGGTTACTCGACGAAACCACCGGTAACCTCTCTCTCAAACACCTCGACACTAACAGTTTCCCGGCAGCGTATGCCGACATCGCCGCTTGTCGTACCCTATGCACATACGTAGCAGAAACCCACCTTCCGCTGCTTCTGACCCCACACGATAAAGATCACCCCATGTACCCGCTCCTGTCGCACCACGGCGAAGCGTGCTGGCTTGGCGTCCCACTTACGACCCACAACAAGACTATTGGCGCCCTTGGCCTGATGAGCATTTCGGGAGACTGTCATTATACCGCCCGGCACAGAGACCTGCTCCAGTACGTGAGCACCCAGGTAGCCACCGCTATAGAACGCAAACAGCTTCACGAGCGGCTGCAATATCTTGCCCAGTATGATTCGCTTACAGGCCTTCCCAACCGGGCACTTCTGCATGATCGCCTGGACCACGCCCTGGCTCTCGCCCGCAGGAATCACGGGAAACTGGCAGTTCTGTTTGTTGATCTGGATCAATTTAAATCTGTAAACGATCAGCTTGGCCATGCCGAAGGCGATGCGCTTTTGCAGGAAATTGCTTTGCGCCTGAAAAAGTGCGTCCGCGAATCTGACACCGTCGCACGCCTTAGCGGTGACGAATTTGTCATTATACTTGAGAGCCTGAAGGCGACCTCCATTTCTGACGATGCCGGTTCCAGTTCCACTGTTGGGGCTAATAAAATCATCTCGAAACTCAAAACATCAATCAATGAACCCATCGTACTAGGCAGTCACACCATCAAGATGACGGCAAGTATCGGCCTGGCCCGGTTCCCCGAACATGGCGATACTCCAAATCAACTGCTAAAGCACGCCGACAAGGCCATGTACCAGGCAAAGCGGCAACACCGGATTATCTACTCCGATCCGATTCATTAACCCACGCTTCTTCAGGCAACAAAAGCCCTCCCCGAAAACACACCCTTAGCCACCCCTTCCCAGGCAACAAAAGCCCCCCGAAAACACACCCTTATGGAGTGCTGGTGGCTTGCCACCGCTATGGAAAACCTGCCACCACGCGACACTGCGAAACCACCCGCCACCCCAGCAAGGCGCAATGCGCGCCCTGCGTCTGTCCTAAAAGGAACCAACCCATAACCGCCCCAGAAGAACATACATGTTCGCCGTTCCCGAAGGAAACCAACCCATAATAGCCCCGGGTGAAACGGAAGGACCTCCGTTCCCGAAGGGAACCAACCCATAATAGCCCCGGGTGAAACCCGGGGTTTCGGATACCCCATAAACTGACTCCGAAGGAGTCCAACACTAAAGCGCCAAAAAGAAGTTTAACCCATCCCGACTTGTCCGACTTTTACACGCCTCCGCCCCCCGAAAACACACCCTTATGGAGTGCTGGTGGCTTGCCACCGCTATGGAAAACCTGCCACCACGCGACACTGCGAAACCACCCGCCACCCCAGCGAGGCGCAATGCGCGCCCTGCGTCTGTCCTAAAGGAACCAAACCATAACCGCCATAGAAGAACATACATGTTCGCCATTCCCGAAGGGAACCAAACCATAATAGCCCCGGGTGAAACCCGGGTTTCGGATATCCCATAACCTGACTCCGAAGGAGTCGAACACAAACCGCGATTATTCCAGGAACCGTTGGTCTCATTCGATGCCAACGCTATCCGGTGACGCGCAACGCCTGTACCTTTGCCGAGCGTCGCTATGGCAATCCAGAATCTGTTTTTGCGCCTTTTGTGCTTTTTTGCGGCTAAGATTAAGGGTCGTTAAGCGTCCCTAAGGGTCATTGCGGGAATTCCCCTGGCGGTTTCGTCATGCTCAAATGCGTGCATTCGTTAAAAAACCGTACCAGCCAAAAGGAGAAACGCCCGCCATGCTCACCTTGCACCCCATTTCCGCCAGGCACTTCGATAGTTATGTACTTAATACATCGACCCGCCGACTTGATGTTGTTAGACTTACGGAATTAACCTCAAGTTTTTTTCGCCCCTGTGGAAAACTTAAAAAACTTTTTTCGAAATTAAATCGCGTTCTTACAAACGTAACCACTGTAAAATCAACGCTGGAACCCGTTATAAATCCGTTTTGGCCCACATTCGCAACACTAACAAAATCAACGCTGAAGGCCGTCAAAAATCCGAATAATTCTTACAAAGCATATTTCAAAGATTTTCCACAACTTCCACAACTTCCCATTGATTGCTCTGCCATCGTAAAGGTCTATAGCTCGGTGCATCAGCCAAACTTCCATAGCTTCTGCTGGCGACAGGATCATCTCCGATTTGAACTCCAATCCGACGATCCTGCCGTAGTCTCCCGCGTCCGCGAAGTTTTACGCTTCTGGAACGCCGAAGCACCACCCGTGTCGGGAGACGAAACACAGTCCTTGCGTCCATCCCTGGTATCCACTGTAACTCTTGCCTCCGATGGCTATCACTTTACCGGAAGCCAGGCAACGGAACCTGTTAAGCTGAAAGACATTGCCGCCGTAATCCGGGCCGCTGAGACCGATGCCGCCATTGCAATTCTTAACCAGACTGATCACTTTCTCACAGTCCACGGCGCCCTGCTCGCGCGGGATGATGATGCGGTTTTAGTTGTCGGTCCGTCCCAGTCTGGCAAGTCTACCACCTCCTGCGCTCTTTGGGCCGCCGGCTGGCAGCTGCTGGCGGATGACGTTACGATCCTTCACCCGACCGATGCCACCGCCTCTCCCCTGCTGCGCCGCGTAAGTCTGCGCCACCCGAGCCGCCAGCTTCTCGGCGATGCGTTCTGGCAGCGCATGACGGCAGCAAGCACCTGCGACCCGACCCCGGAAGGTTACGTGTTCCACCCCGATGAGATCGAGGGAATATCCCGCGCCCGCAGCGCGCGCCTGCGTGCCATCATATTCCTGCGTCGCCTGGGGGCCAATGATCCCGGACCGGGCCGCCTCTTACCTGTTATTGAAGCGCAGGCGCTGCTCGCCCTCTCGCCCTACACCAATGTGATCCGCCACGGAGGCATGGGCGAAGCGATGACGCGCCTGGCGCCGCTGCTGAACCAGGTGCCCTGCTACGATATGGGCCGTGGCTCGCTGCCCGACATGGTGGAAACCATCGAGACCCTGCTTACGCCGGAGGCTGCCTTTGAGCGCCTGTAGCATGACCCGCCCGGCGGTAGCACCCACCATCGCCATTCTCGTGACCCGCCGGTGCAACATGACCTGCAGCCACTGCAGCGTGGAGAGCGCGCCGCGGGTGAACACACCGGATCCCACCGAAGAAGAACTCTACCGCCTGATCCGCGAATCGGCTGCAGCCGGCGTCCACGCTGTGCAGTTTACCGGCGGCGAACCCATGATGCGCCAGAAACTGGTTTTGCAACTCATGGAAAAAGCTCACCGCCTCGGCCTCGCCAGCGGCCTGACCACCAACGGCTTCTGGGGCAAGAACCCGCGCACCGCCCGGACGACGCTGCGCCACATGATTCGCCACGGCCTGCAGTACATGACCGTCAGCTATGACCGTTACCATGCGGAGTTCATGGGCCCGCAGCCCATCCTGAACATCGCATCCATCGCCCGCGACCTCGGTTTCTTCTTTAACGTGAACGTGACCCGCACGCTCCACGATGAGAACCTGGACGAGTACGCCCGCCTCTTTGGCAATCTTCCCAATGTGCGCATGCGTCTTTACGATGTGCAGCCCGTCGGACGTGCCCGCAACTTTGATCTGCCAAATCTCCGCGCTGAAACCGAAGGTTTTTGTAATGCCGCAGCGCAGGCCACCTTCACTGAAGATGGGCGGATGATCGCGTGCAATGGCCCGGCTTATTTTGACTCAGCTGAATCGCCCCGGCACATTGGAGACACCCGCAGCGAGTCCGTTGCTGATCTGCTCCGCCGTCACTGGGAAGATCCCATCCTGGATACCATCCGCACCTTTGGCCCTGCCGGCCTGCGCGATGAACTGAAAAAAGAGGAGCAGTTTGCTCCAGCCTTCGACCGTCGCTTCGCCGGACAGTGCGACCTGTGCCAATGCATTACCACGAACCCGGCAATGGTCAGCCACCTGCGCAGCCGCCTGGCTGACACCCGCCACCAGGCCATGCGCGTGGCAAAGTGGAGCCTGATAAATGCCGCCCGCGCCTCCGGCGAACTCACCCGCGACCACGCGAATGGACCTGGCATCTGCAGCGTCTTCTATGATAGAACTACCACCGGCCAGTGGCCTGCTCATGCGGAAAAGCTGTTTGGCCGCGCCGATATCGATTGGGACCATATCGCCCACTACCTGGCCGGGTGTGGCCTGGCTAATGCGCTTTCCACGGCAGCAGGTCAGCAGGAGCTGGCACGCTGGGCCCCCGGTTATTTTACCGAGACACTACAGAAGCGCGCGATGCGGGATGCTCTGCGGGAACTCAGCCATCGCGAAACATTCGCTAAGCTGCACGAGGCGCTGAGCGCCCTGAACCTGCGAGGGGTGCTGCTAAAAGGGGCCGCGCTCTACCTGGGTGAGAAGGCCGCAAACATGAACCCGCTGCGCATCCCGGGTGATATTGATCTATGGATCGAAAATCCCGCGGCAGCCGCGAAACTGCGCCGTTATCTGATCGAAGATGGCTTCAAGGGCGACCCCGATGCGCCGCGAACCGGACCCCATCACCTGGCGCCTATTGTCTGGAGAAACTCTCTCGTCGAAATCCATACCGGCGTGATGCCTTCTTTCTGGGGACTGCCGGAAAAGCAGATGTCGGCGGATGCCCGGCCACTCCCCGGATGGTCCCCTTTCTTTACGCTTTCGCCGGAAGACATGCTACTCCACGAAGTCATCCACAGCACCACTCACCTGTACAGTTTCGGCCTGAAGCTGGCGATCGATATTTTCCGGATACAGCGCCTGGTTGCAGGTGACAACTCGCTCTCTGCAGCCATTGATTGGCAGACGGTAATTAGTCGCGCCAATGCCACCCATTGCCCCATGGCCTTCTGGATTCCGCTGGTGGCGCTCAGCCGCGGCCTGGCAGGCCAGCTGCCGGTTCCGCCAGAAGTGCTGGACCAGGCTCCGCATGGAGAACGTTTCCGCAGGCTGGGCCTTGTGGCGTATAAACGGCTCTTCACAGCCACCGACGATGCCGATAAGATGAACCCGTTTACTCGAAACGGCATCTTCCTGATGCTGCACAACGGCACGATCAGTCGCCTGAGGTATTTAGCAGAACTGACGCGCGACGACGCGGCCGAATCGCGCCGCACCCACCTGGGCAGCTCCGGCGGCCAGGGTTGGCGCAACCTGAAAACTCACCTGCGCCACGCCTGGCTAGACCTGCGCACCTACCGCCGGGCTATCAAGTAACATGGCAAAAACACCCACGCCCGGCGACCACATCGGCGCAATTGATTGCGGCAGCAATGCCATCCGCTTCAGCATCTACAGGCTGGATGATAACCTGAAGCCCAAGGCCATCATGGCGCGCCGATATCCGGTCCGCCTTGGCGCCGGTACTTTTGCGAACGGCCGCCTGGCACCTGCCGACATTGATGCAGCAGTTGAGGCATTTCAGCACATCAAAGCACTGGCTGAAGAACACAACGTGAGTGTTTTACCAGCCGTAGCCACCAGCGCCATCCGCGATGCCGCTAACGCCGCCGAACTTGTGAGCCGCCTTGCCGATGAAACCGGGATTACCCTCCGGCCTATCAGCGGCGAAGAAGAAGCTGACCTCATAGCTGCCGGGGTCAACGCCACGGTAGACACCGATCAGAACCGTACCATTTTCGACGTCGGCGGTGGAAGCACTGAGGTCATTCGCTGCCGTCCAGATGGCTACATCCTGGAAAAGGCCAGCCTGCCTCTTGGTGCTGTTCGCTTCGCCCAGGAAGCCGGCATGCCGGACCTGTACGACGATGAAGATATTATGACCCTGCGGGAGAAAATCGGGCAGGTGCTGCGGAATCGATTTTCAGAAGGTACCGACCATGGCGACTTCGGCATTGCCATTGGCGGTACGGCCCGCGCGATTGCCCATTTTGCGGCGAGTAAAAACTTTATCACAGACGAACAGCGACTGACTCTCCAGGGAGTAGTCGACTCGTTTCACGCCCTGATAAGATTACGCCCGGAGGAAATGGTTGCCGGCACGGGCATCGACCAGAGCCGTGCCATGATCATCGTCCCGGGTGTGCTGATCCTCATGGGCGTGATGGCGTTCCAGGGCCTGGAAGAAGCCGTGGTAAGCGATGCCGGGGTTCGTGAAGGACTGGTCAGCCGCTTTCTCTCAGGCAGCAGCTTCTAGCCGGCGCTTACTCGTCCTCTTGCGGTTCCGGCGGGGCGGTCAGCAGCGTGCCGGTAGAGGGTGGTTCGCCCTGGTACATCCCGGGCGCGCTTGTGGGAACATCTTCCAGCGATAGCAGTTCTTCCGCCACGGTGCTGAGACCATCTTCAAATGCCGGTGCCTCTGTAGGTGTGGTCGTCAGATCAAGAACCAGCGGGGCCGTTGTCACGGCTGTATCTGTGGTTACCCCTGCCTGGGTTGTCAGCGGATCAAGCACTGCAAGGGGTCCGGTTGTAGGCTGCGCCAGTTGTGCCGTTGCGGTTGATTCGTCGGTATCAGACGGAACGATTTCAGGCGCCGCAGTAACTGTCGGTGTGGTTTCTTCGGACGGCGGTGCGGGGAACAATGACGCAGCCGCTTCACCGTCATAGATCGCTATGCGAGGCACACCCTGGGCCTCAAACAGGCGCATCGGTTCTTTGGTGCGAAAGAGGCTGCGCTCGCGGCTCCGCATGAAACCCTGGCGCACCTGCAGAATTACGTAGTCAAAAGGCGGCTCATCAGGAGAAAAGTCCACCTTCGCCGGCAGCCTTCCCCATTGGCGCAGGTTTTCAAATGCCAGTTCATTAAGCGCCAGGGTTTTGACTTTATCGCCCGGCTTCAAAATCGTGTTCAGGTAATCAGTCACCTCTTCGTTAACAGCCTCGCCCCAGTAGGAGGTTTCAAAGCCGCGTTCGTAGGCGCCCTTGGCACGACCAACACTCCAGTTAAAGTAATTCAGCTGGTTTGGATGGGAGAAGTAAAGGTCTGCCACGCCGTAGCCTGAGAGGAGCAGCAGCACAATTGCCGCCACATAGCCCGTCTCGCGCACCGCAACGTCTCCACTGCGCCGGCGTCGCAGCCGTCTCACGCCGTCAAATAGAAGAGAAAAGCCGCCACCGGCGACAAGAGCCAGGAATGCAAATGCCGGAAAGAACAACCGCTCACCGTCGTAGCGCGGCGCGGTGGGCAGCATACTCAAACCAATCCAGCAGGCTGCGAGCACAACAAACAGTATCGTCGCCGGTCGCCGCACGGATGAGAAAAGCGCCCGGAGCAGACCCAGGATCATAAAGACGATGATCCAGACCGGCACCACCACGGCCACCATATGCAGCGGATAGTAGAACGGTGCGTCGGGTCCATTATAGCCCCAGATTCGCCCGAGATAATACACGGCGGTCTTTTGGTGCTCCAGATAGAACAACAGGTAGGCAAAGAAGCGTTTGAATCCGTCGTACCAAAGCCACGGCCATACGGCCAGCATTATGACAGGTGCGATAAAAGCCATGGCAAAGATATTAGAAGCATAATCACGCCGCTTATAAAGCTGTCCCCAGATCATCAGCGGTATGGGCAGCATCAGTGCTGAAACCTTAGTGGCCACCGCCAAACCGAATGCCACTCCTGTAAACAGGGCAAACGGCCAGAAGCGGTTAGAGACCAGGAAACAGTAGACGGTAAGGACGATAAAGAAGGTTAGGGGTGTTTCAGAGGCGGCAATGTGGGCGTGACCGAAAACTCGCGGCATAAGTGCATACATAAGCGCAGCGGCAAAACCCCCGATGCGGCCGTATTCGCGGGTGCCCAGTAGAAACAACAGTCCCACTGTCAGACCGAAGAGCAGAGCATGCGGCAGGCGCATTGCGATCATCGGATCGTTTACAAAATCTTTGAGGTAAGTGAGTCCGGCACCGATCAGCAGCTTAGGCACCGGCGCCACTTCAGGATGCAGCGGATCATGCCCGTCCAGGAATCTGCCCCAGTGTCTGTCGACGGCGTCGTGCTGGAGCATCACGTCATCGCCCAGGTTAATCACGCCAACCATCCAGGCAGCAGCTCGCTCGGCCGGCCTGAGGTAGAGTGCCTCATCCCAGCTATGGCCAAATCCGTTATACGTCATGACGACGGATGTAAAAGCCAGAAGCGACAGCAGCAGGGCGATCAGGAGGTCAGAAAAGCGGGTTCGTCTTTTGTAAAATTCGACAGTTTCCCGCGGTTCTCTCTCCGGCTCGTATCCTTCCGGCCTGTCATGGATGCTGCTGGCCTCGATGTTTCCCTGGCTCACGAGGAAATCGGAAACCGTATCTGAAGCCGTGAGTTTATACGCACCAGTTTCTTCACGTTTCAGACCGCTTTGCCAGTCGCCCGATCTGGGTGGAAGCTTAGGCTTATCTCCCCCGGCAGCGCCAGCTTCCGGTGGTTTTTTATCTGTCATAAAGTTAAATTGTTGTCCGTCTCAGGTCTTTCACTTCCATTTCGACACGCGGAACAGCCCAGTAGTTGTTAACTGAGGGTGAAAAAACGACATCCATTTCCGCACCCACGGCCTGATTCAATTCGCATGCCAAATGGCCCATGTTGAACCCGATACCCTCTATGACCACGCCCTCACGGGCAAACTGCAGCTTTAAATGCTTATCCCCCACTACCCGCGGCTGCGCGTGAAGCTTGATTCCGCGCGACGCGAGCACGGGATGGGGGTTACTCTGGCCAAAAGGCTCCAGGTAGCGGAGGTGTTCCATCATCTGGAGGTCAAGCAGGCGGCAATCAACCTCCGCATCGATGACCAGCGGCGGGCATAAGTCGTCGCAGCTGCCGTCATTTCGGGCATAGCTGTTTATTGCATCACGGAAGGTGCGAACGTTTTCAGCCAGCAGCGTGAGGCCCGCAGCGTTTGGATGTCCACCGTAGGCGACAAGGTGTTCGCTGCAGTGGGTCAGGGCTTCAAACAGGTTGAACGATCCAAAGCTGCGCGCGGAACCTTTTACACAATCGGTCTTGTGCGTGAGCACAACCACCGGTCTGCCAACCTCATCCATGATCCGGCTGGCGACTATCCCGATGACTCCCAGGTGCCAGCCGTGGCCATCGACGACTACAACCGGCTCTTCGTCCAGGTCAATTTGCTCATATACAAATTTCAGGCAATCCGTCAGGATGTGGGATTCCATCTTGCGGCGCGACTTGTTGCAGTTTTCCAGCTCTTTTACGATGCTGGCAGCCTCGTCCAGATCATCGGTAATCAAAAGCTGCACGCCGATTTCCGCGTGGCTGGTGCGACCCGCGGCGTTAAGGCGCGGGGCGATCTGGAAACCAATGTGAGTAGTGGAAATCGGCCCTGTAAGCTTCAGATGATTTCGCAGGGCCTGCACACCTACATTGCTGGATTGTGCAATTCGGGTCAGGCCGTGAGATACCAGTACCCGGTTTTCACCGGCGAGCGGCGCATAGTCAGCTACGGTGCCGATGGCCACAAGATCGAGCAATGACCGGAGAAACGCTACCGATTCCTCGGTCGATCTGCCCATGGCTTTGAGCAGGGCATGGATGAACTTGAATGCAACTCCGGCACCGGTAAGGTGCTTGCAGGGGTAAGGGCAGTCGCGGCGGTTTGGATTGATAATAGCCAGCGCATCAGGAAGCTCGTCACCCGGCTGATGGTGATCGGTTATGATGACATCCATACCAAGCTCGCGCGCCCGTCGCACCTGCTCGATGCCGCTGATTCCATTATCTACTGTAATGACAAGATGAAAGCCGCGAGCTGCAAGCTGCTCAAGCGCCGCTATGCTCATCCCATAGCCCTCGTCCACGCGGTGTGGAACGTAAAAAGTGCAATCTGCCCCCGCATGGCGCAAGCCTCGCAGCATGATGGAGGTGCTGGTGATTCCGTCAGCGTCGTAATCGCCGAACACGACAATGCACTCGCCCTGTTTAATAGCGCGTACCATCCGCTCTACGCCGGCTGTCATGTCAGCCATTAGAAACGGGTCATGCAGGGTGCTGAGCTGTGGCTTGATAAAGCCCATCAGCTCGTCATGCTCGAGGGCGAGACCGCGATTAGCCATTACTGACGCGACAACAGAATGCAGCCGATACCGCTCAGCCAACGATCGCGCCTGTTCAGCCTGGTGGTCTCGAAACTCCCAACGGTATGTTTTTACGCGGCGGCTCATCAGTTCTGGTTCAACAACTGCACTGGCTTATCCTTCGCGCGAGGGGCAATGTCTATCAGAAATGCCGGTGCGGGTCCATTTTCTAGTACATTTGATCCATTTTCCTGTTGCACAAGCCCCCAGGCAAAGGCTGTTTTGTACCGGTTGTGATGAAAACATTTTCTCTTCAGTCTGGCAGTTGCGGGAACTGCTATTATTACGAATCCGGCGAAGTGCGACTGCTGTTTGATGCGGGCATTCCGTTTCGGCGTGCATGTGAGCGCATGGCAGACCGCGGCATAGACTGCGGTACGTTTAATGGTTTGTTCATTTCCCACGACCACTCAGATCATACGGCGTGTGCAGGAGTGTTTCATCGCAAGTTGAAAACCCCGATTTTCTGCGCACGGGATACCCACGAGGTCATGAGCAACCGGCTCGGGAAAGTCGCACCGTCAGCTTTTGAGTATTTTGTGCCAGGTGACACCGTTAGAGTAGGCCATGTAAACGTGCAAACAATTCCAACGCCTCACGACGCGGCTAATCCCTGCGCTTTCATTGTGGATGACGGGCAGTACAGGGTTGGTATTCTTACAGACCTCGGGCACTGTTTCCCGGCCCTGAAGAAGTGCCTGGCCGAGCTGGACGTGGTTTTCCTGGAAAGCAACTACGACAGTCAGATGCTGGAGAACAACCCGTTTTATCCGTACCACCTGAAGTCTCGCATCAGCGGCGACCATGGGCACCTGGAAAACAGCGAAGCGTCCGAAATGGTACGCGACTGCTGCAGCGATCGGCTCCAGGTATTACTGCTGAGTCATCTCTCGCAGGACAACAACCGTCCCGCGCTCGCAAAAAAAACAGCCAGCAACATTCTAGCGGGGCGTCCGGAAATCGATGTTCAGGTTGCGCCGCGAGATGCGGCGTCGAATGTTATTTGCGCAGGGAGCCTCTCCAGTCGCCCCCGTGCAACACAACTTTGTCTGCTTGAAGGAATTGCTTAGAACAAGCTCTTACCAGAATGTAGAAACTGACTTATAAGCGCGGATTACTCTGTCTGCTGTTATTAATGGTAGTTTTTCAACCAAAGCCGTGGCAACGATAGTTCGGTCGCAGGGATCGTAGTGATTGAAGTTTTCCAGAGAAGCGGTCTTTAAAGCGATTTTGCGAGTAACAGGGATGACATCTGCGCGAACTTGTTGCTGTGCGTCTTGCACCCATTCCTCGAAGGGCGAATCCAGTTTAACCCGCTGGTTCTCTACAAGCATCGCAGCTTCAACAAATGAGATAGCTGACAGGAAGAAAACGGGCCTTTCCTTTTCCGGGAGGAGTTGCAGTTTTCGTACTTTGGGAGGTAGGCGGTCTGGGCTCAACGGCATCCACAACCATACGTGCGTATCCAGCAGATACTGCATCTTCAGTCGTTATCAGTCCCGTCCGGAAAATCCGGATTCCACTCACTCACCGACTCGACGATGTCCCCGAGAATTTGCGCCCGACCTTTCATTCCACCAAACCGCATTGGCCGGGCCGATTGAGGCGGAGGCAGTACTTGTGCGATTGGTTCACCACGCTTGGTAACAAGAACAGGGATCCCGGAAGTATAAACCTCCTCCAGAATCTCGGCAGCACTGTTCTTGAATTTGGTAGCAGGTACAGTCTTCATGCAACTAATTACGACTTAAGAACAAGCTAATTTAACAAGCTTTTTCAGCGGGTTTGAACAATCTGTCACAACTGTAGCGTAAACGGTCTTGCCCTTACCCCAACAGCGCCAGCTTTTCCTTTAGCTGATCCAGCTCGTTTTTCTGCGCAGTCAGCTTTTCCTGTTCCTTCTGGATAACGTCAGCCGGTGCCTTTGATGTGAAGTTGCTGTTTGCCAGCTTGCCAATTAGCCGCTCACACTCCTTCTCCAGCCGCGCCACTTCCTTTTGCAGACGCTCCTTCTCCTGCCCGCGCAGTTCCTCAGGCAATTCAACAAACACCGTTACTCCCGCAGCCACAGCTGTCGCTGAAAAGGCGGGAGGTTCGGCAGAATCTTTAACCTTCAGGCTCTTCACATTGGTAAGGGTCGTAAAGAAATCGCCGCGTTCCAGCAGAAGCTCACGCGCGCCAGCATCTGGCGTTACCAGCAGAATGGACGCCGCCACACCCGGCGGAATGCGCATCTCACCGCGGATGTTTCGGATGGCGTAAAGCACCTCCTGCAACACGCCCACCTGGGCTTCAGCCTTTTCATCCTTCAGCGCCGCAGTGTCAAAATCAACCCAGGCGCTGATCATGATGCTGCTCGAATCCAGCGCCGTCAGGCAACGCTGGCCCAGAGTATCAGAATGCCCGCCGTTCGGGTGCACAACGCCTTCGATAATATCTTGCTGCGACGCACTGAACTCCGGCGGAGCCACCCGGTCTGCCATGTCAACGCCCGGCGAGTTAAAGCCAAGATCATCGCGAACCATCCCCCGGAGTACCTGCCATATCTCTTCCGAGATAAAGGGGCAAACCGGGTGAACCAGCCTCATGGCCGCCTCCAGCAGGGTAAACAGCAGCGCCTGTGCGCTGGTGCGGCTTTGGATTTCCTCGGGGGTAGCGCTCAGGTTGTTCGGATTCGCATAGAGCCGCGGCTTTACCAGTTCCAGGTAGTAGTCACAGAAGTCATTCCAGAAGTACTCACGGAAAGTTTTTACGGCCTGGTCGAAATCAAACGCCTCCAGCGCCGCATTATACGTCTTTACCGTCTCCGCAAATCGCGAGAGTATCCAGCGATCTTCCAGTGCAAGTTCTTCACGATCATGTTCCACCAGAGGCCCGGCGCATTTAATGTTCTGCTCCTGCAGATCGCCAAGGTTCTGGAGGATCAAACGCGAGGCGTTCCAGATCTTGTTCATGAAGTTGCGGTAGCCTTCCAGCTCTTTCGGGCTGAAAGCAATGTGCTGTTCGCGGCCGGCATAGGCGGCCAGCGTAATGCGCAGCGCGTCGGTACCGTTTTCTTTAATGAGATCCAGCGGGTCAAGCGCGTTGCCCTTACTCTTGCTCATCTTCTTGCCGTGTTCGTCACCCACAATCGGGTTAAAGTAAACATCGCGGAAGGGCGCTTCATCCATAAAGTGCTCGCCCATCATGATCATGCGGGCGACCCAGAAAAAGATAATATCCTTAGCCGTTACCAGTGTGGCGGTCGGATAGTACTTTTTAAGTTCATCGGTCTGGTCGGGCCAGCCCAATGTAGAGAACGGCCAGAGCGCACTGGAGAACCAGGTATCCAGAACGTCATCGTCCTGCCGCAGACCATCTCCTGCAGCCGCTCTGGCACGCAGGACCTCGTACTCTTCATCCGTCGTCGGCACCACAACTGTGCCATCAGCTTCGTAGAACGCAGGGATCTGGTGTCCCCACCAGAGCTGTCGCGAGATAGCCCAATCGCGCAGATTATCAATCCAGCGGAAATAGTCCGCCTTTCGCGCTTCCGGGTAGAAATTGATTTTGCCATCAGCCACGGCGGCCCGTGCCTTGACGGCCAGAGGCTCAATCTTCACGAACCACTGCAGGCTCAGGTACGGCTCAACCACACTCGCACAGCGATAGCACGTGCCAATGCGCTGCGGGTGTTCTTCAATCTTCTCCATCAGGCCCTGCGCTTCAAGGTCAGCCACCACCTTTTTGCGCGCCTCGTAACGGTCCAGCCCCTGGTATTGCCCACCGTTTTCATTAATATGTGCGTCCGGTGTAAGTACGTTAATCTCTTCCAGATTGTGGCGTTTGCCAGCCTGGTAGTCATTGGGATCATGGGCCGGAGTAATCTTCACCATACCTGTCCCGAATTCGCGATCAACGAAGTCATCGGCAATTATCGGGATACGGCGATTGATCAGCGGCAGTACGCAGAACTTGCCGATCAGGTCCGTATAGCGCTCATCTTTGGGATTAACAGCTACGGCCGTGTCACCCAGCATCGTCTCCGGACGCGTGGTCGCCACTACAGCATAGCGCCCTTCCTGTCCCTCAATGGGATACTTGATGTGCCAGAGCTTGCCCGCAGAATCCTTATACTCCACTTCGTCATCTGCCAGGGTGGTGTTGCAGCGCGGGCACCAGTTCACCAGGTAATTGCCGCGGTAAATCAGCCCCTGCTCATAGAGCTTAGCAAACACAGTGCGGACAGCGCGGTTCAGGCCCTCGTCCATGGTGAATCGCTCGCGGCTCCAGTCGCAGGACGAGCCTAGCGTTTTCAGCTGGTTAACAATAATGCCGCCGTGCTTTTCCTTCCACTCCCAGACCTTCTCCAAAAACTTTTCGCGGCCGAGAACCTCACGTGGACGCTCCATGCCTTCCGCGCGCAGCTTGTTCTCCACCACATACTGCGTGGCAATAGAGGCGTGGTCAGTGCCCGGAACCCACAGGGCATTGTAGCCGGCCATGCGTTTCCAGCGGATCAGGATATCCTGAAGCGTATTGTTTAGGGCGTGGCCCATGTGCAAGATGCCAGTAATATTTGGCGGCGGAATGACGATACAATACGGCTCGCCCGGCGCATTAACGTCGGCCTTGAAATAGCCATGCTGTTCCCAATGGGGATACCAGCGGGCTTCAGTAGCGTGAGGATCGTAGCGGGTAGGAAGTTCCCGCGTGGCGGCAGTTTCGTTGGTCGTCATAACTCCCGATTATATCTCCATACCGGGGCGACATTCGCAGCCAATAGAGACGTGCTAACTTATCCGTGCAATGCAACAGGTGCGCTGATAAGGTTGACAATCCAATCCGCCTGCCCCCCAGAGGAAAGGTCATCATCGCCAATCTTCTTTGAGGTCGCCCATGCTCTACCGCAGATTTCTATCATCCCCAGCCGACACAGAATCTCCAAGCTGCTGTACAGAACACCTGGACCGGCTCCTGTTTGGTGACCCCGGAAATCCCTTAAAGAATTGCGACCGCTCAACCCTGCGCCCGTACGTGGAATGGCGGTATCAGCATCTGGAGCCGGCGCTTTTTGAAACATGGCAGCCCGGCAATATACCTTTTATTGGCGACAGTCTTTCAGACATAGCCAGGTGCTATGACTGCCTGCCAGACCTCCCGGGTACCTTTAACTGCGGCATCCTCGGCTCCCGGATCTGCGACGCCCACTTCATTATCGATCAGTTGGAAGAGTCATTCCGGCACCGGGATCGAACCTTCCAGCCATCTCACCTGGTAATCCTGATTGGCACAAACGACCTTCTCCGCAGCGTCATCGACACCTTTAACAGCTTTCCCGATGCCACGCGCGAGCAGTATTACAGTCTGTTCAACCGCCTCGTCAAGTTTCGCGACATCAACCAGTGCGAGATCATTTTCCGCTCAATTCCTCCAGGAGAGCCCATGGATCCGCCGCCTGAATGCCCCTGGGCTTACCATAAAAACGTGGAGGAGTTTAACCGGGCCGTGCGAGAGGCGAATGCGTTCCTCTATGAAACCTGTCACGATGACCGCTACGGTTTTAAGTTTATTGATGAGTATGATTTCTTCTGGGACAGTGAAACCGGCACCATCCGCTATCCCCTCTATCGCGGCAACGGAGATTACCTGCACTTTGGCTGCGAGGGCTACCGGCTGGTGTTTGACAATCTGCGGCGGTATCTTTACAAGTAGAAGAACCACAGCAATCCTGAATCGCGGCGCTATTGAGCCTTGGAAACTTTTCCCTTGTACATCAACCGGCGTGAGTTATCAATTTCCTTATCAGCACAAGAAAAGTGTTGGACAGCGGCTGATTGAACCGTTTAATCGGCCAACTTGTCTAAAGTCTAGTAATTGAGTCTGGAGGGCGGCTGACGGCTATGGCGCCTAGAAAATGCCTGGGTATTGATGTTGGCACCACGAGTGTTAAGATTGCAGAGCTTACGGCTGAAAAGCGTGGAGCACGCGTAACCAGAATGTTCCGCGGTGAGGTTCCGCTTCCGCCGGGTCCTCTTGATGCTGCGCGCATGGAAGAAATTGCCAAGGTTGTCCGGCAGATCATCAGCGCCAACAAGATATCTACGAAAGATGCCGTTTTTTCTGTCCCCGGCCAGAACGTGTTCATCCGGCGCATCCGGTTTCCGCGCACTAATGAAGAGCGCATGCACCGCATCGTTGCCTACGAGGCTAAGCAGCAAATCCCTTTTCCGCCTGAAAACTCCCTGATGGAGTACCAGGTTTTTGACTACGGTGATTCAGCCGAGGTCGAAGTACTGCTCGCCGCGATTAAGACGGATATTGTTACGGACTTCATGAAGCTCGTAAACAAATGCGGTCTTCGCCCTGTCATGATTTCGGTTACATCGCTGGCCCTGTTTAACTTCCACGTGTTTGATAGCACCCCGTTTGCTGAGATGCTCGAGGCCATCAAGGAATCGCAGGAGCCAACCACAGCGGTTCCTGCCGCTGCCGCAGCCGAGCCAGCCAAAGAGGGCAAAAAGAAGGGCATGAAGCTTCCGAAGATGTCGTTCGGGAAGAAGAAGAAGCTTGATGCGGAAGACGTTGCGTCTGCTGAACCTCCCGAGGAAAGCGAAGTTCTTCACATTGAAGACTTGCCACCCGCCGATGACATGTTCGAAGAAGTTAAAGCGTATATTAACGTAGGCAGCCAGACTTTCGACCTCGCTATTGCACGCCATGGTAAGCGCAAAATGCTGGGCTTTACGCGCAGTGTGCCATGGGCCGGCGGCGAACTTACTCGGCTATTGATGCAGCAGTTAAACATAGACGCGGCCCAGGCCGAGCAGCTTAAACGGACCGAAATCAGCCTGCCGAGCAGCGCTGACCTGGAACCAACAGCCTCAAATCCAGCTTCGGAAATCGCTAATAAGTGGGCCGAGCGAATGGTCCTGGAAATCCGGAAGTCCTTCGACTTCTACATTGCTCAACCCGATGGCATGGCAGTAGACAACATCGTCCTGAGCGGTGGAGGCGCCGAACTACCGGGTTTGACCAGTTTTATGGAAGATCGCCTGGGCGTGCCCGTAGAACTGCGCGAAGAGCCGCAGAATCCGGACCTTACCGTTTCTGAACGTCCAGAAAAGGAGTCGCTAACCTCGTTCCTTGTGGCCTTCGGTCTTGGCCTCAGCGGCCTTGGATATGGCCACGTAAGGTCCGACTTCCTGCCGCGCGATCTTAAGGTCGTCCGTGAGTTCAAAAAGAAGAAGGTTGAGCTCGCAATAATGGCGGCCATTCTGCTGGCCATGGTCGGTCTCAGCACTATGATCGGTACCAGCGAGATCAGCAACATGCGCAGCTGGCTGACCCAGAATGAGGGACAGCTCTCACAAGCCAGGACCGACGCCGGATTACTATCAGCAGCCCGGGCTGACCGCCAGAGCGCAGCCACAAAGATAGAAGCTGTTGGCGCAGCCTTGGGCGACCGCAGCTTCCTCCTACAGTTAATGTCGATTCTGGAAAGCCTGAAACCTGCCGGCGTTGCTTTTGATCGAATGGAGCTGCAGCCCGATGGCACCATTCGCATCGGAGGCACGGCCCAGAACGATCCGGCCTACACCAGCTTCCTTAACGCCCTTGCCACCACGCCTGATCTTATTGATCCTGCAAGTGTGACCACCACGCGCGCCGCTGCCGCAAATCCAGCTGCAGGCGCAACCCAGGTGGCTTTCTACATCACGGCTAAGATTCCCTGGAAGCAGACCCGTCTGGCTCCCGCACGCGTCACTCTCACCCCCGGCAACTGGACCCCCACGCCTGCTTCCACTGGCACGCCGGGAATGGGAATGGGCATGATGGGTGGAATGATGATTTAAGCTGCATCCCCACCAAATTCACAAAGCAAACCGTACAGGTAACCAATGAGCGAAAAATCCGCACAAACAAAAAAGAAGTTAGCTAAGAATGCCGACAAGATCGTCATTGCCGTACTGGCACTGATCCTGGCTGGGCTGGCCTATGCATGGTGGCAGGAGCAGAATAATGCCCTGGGCGATGCAAGCGCGACGGGTAAGCCGGCAGCACTGACCGATCAGTTGGCTGAAAGCCCCGCCTTGAACATGCTCAGCAACATGTCGGCCAATCCAACACTGGAAAATGCTCCAGACATCCAGCGGGTGGCGCAATTAAACATGTTTGATTATACGGCCATTGAAGCGGAGAAAAGTCTCGAAGCCCAGTCGGCCCAGCAGCTTGAACAGGCCAAACAGCTCATTGAGAGCGGCCAGACCGACCAGGCGCGCGAACTTCTGCTGCAGGCGAAGGATGGCCTGGCCTGGCACCCTGACTTTAAGCAGACTCTGGATAAGGTGACAACTCCCACTGGCGAAGCCGCAATGACTGTGGACCCCGCAATGTCACCCGATGGCACCATGCCGGCCGACGGCAGCGCACCGCCAATGTAATTGCGCTGGATCATTTCCAGCTCAAAAAGAAAAGCGGCGCGTTCCTCATTTTAGTGAACGCGCCGCAATTTTTTCATAACCACGGAAAGCTAGTCCAGCGGGACCTGCTTGGCTCCGGGGAAATTCGGACGAAAATCCGACGGTGAAAGCGAAGGATTGATCTCAAGGCTGCCGGTGTTCAGGCGCACCGTAAGGTCTGTATTGTCCGGCTGACGCATGGTAAACCGCGCGGGATAAAGTGACTGCTTGTCCACTTCCATGGCAATCGACTTAAAGCTGGCTTCAGCCGGGTTCCGAGGGATCAGCAGAACACCGTAACCGTTTTCCAGGCTCGATACTTTATAGACTTTGTTCACTTCGTCGGCCTTCGCACCAAACCCCAGAAGCAGATAGTTCAGGTCGCGCACGTTACTGTCGCCTTTGAACTGGTAGGTATTAACCTGGTTAAATTCCGGCACGTATTGATAGTACATGCGGTCGGAAATCAGCTGCACTGACGGCTTCTGACCCTGCTCCGCCTGGTAGACCGCCCGGAAGTAACTCGGCTTTAAAATCTGGAAACTGGCCGGAATGGTGGATTCCGTTTTAAACGTCGGATCTTTGCGGCTCTGGCTGAAGCTGCCAGCCACACTCTTAACATTGGCAAACTTTGATTCCATCTGGCGCAGAAGGTCGAGACCTTCGCCCTGGGCAACCGCCGTTGCTGATACCAGGCATGTAAGCAGAACTAAAGCGGTGAGTTTGAAGCTTTTCATTACTGTTAGAGATCCTTTCAAAGGTGAAGCATATAATCCGCAATCCTGACAGTCAGGACACTGGATTGTTGCAGTTGACCTGCAAATAACATTTTGTATTCCATACAAGATTAAAGTGGCGCGAACCACTCTCCGCGATCCGCTACCGGCAGCACCTGCGAGTGTGCGCCGTAAAGCACGCCTAGCTGTGAATAGGGACTAAAACTGCACACTTTCATGGTAACGCAACAGCACCGGGGCAGCGCAGAGATTGATATAGCGGCCCGTTCTACAAAAAACGTCTATGGCATGGCGGTTGCGCTACCAATTCCACTAGATAACGGAAAGGCGGGCGAAGAGATGAAACAATACCAGCAACATGCGGATCAGCATAATACAAACTTCAATAGCGTTCCGGTAGTTCGCCTGGATTCGGGAGCAATTCGAATCCCGGTTGAACTCATTGATAGCGTAATTGTGCCTTCCGGGAAAAAGACAACGCTACGGATCACAGTGAAGAAGGGTTCATACTGGGCATGGCGTTCCTGAATTCATTACCGTTTCACCGCAACAAATCTTACTTTTAACTAAAAATCCCCCGAGGGCCAAACTCGGGGGATTTTCTTTCATATCTGTTGAGCACTACTACTGAGTGTCAGTGGTTGAAGCATCCATTGAAACCGGCCCGGGAGCCAGAACCAGGGGTGCGTTGGCAGCTGCCTGTTCCGCCGATGGAGGCGGTGCTACGGCCTGAGGAGCAGGCGTAGGAGCTGCCGCAGCAGTTGCAGCACTCGGGCGGCTTGCCGTTGCACCAGGCGTAACCGGCAACACAATTTTCCACTCATCATCTACTTTAATAAGATCAAATGTATGGCGAATCGTGCGCCCGTCTTCATAACCCAGTTCGGCTTCCACTTCGGCACCTTCACCACGAACAGCGCGGTTCACATAGGTAACCATGTTGACAGTTCCGTTGCCTGTTAGTGCGTCCAAAACAGCTTTCTGGCTCCCACTTGCTGCGCTCATCTCGCTTTCAAAGTACTTTTGCACTGTCGGCGCCAGCTGATCATGGGCCTTGCTATAGGAGCCATCATAGGCATGCTGTATAAATTCGGCCACTACACTCGTTGCTTTGTCCAAGTTCTGCAACTTTGCTTCGCGCTCTTTTTCTATTTCGAGCTCTTCTTTGCTCTTTGTTGGCTTCTTGGAATCTTCGTCTTCTGCTTTTTCTCCGGCCTTACCTGATTCGACTTTCTTTGCGATCTTCTCAAGCGCCGAGGATTTCGAGCTGCTGTCGCTGGACGAATCTGAGGATTTCTTTTCAGAATCCGAATTGCGGCTGGACGAGGAGGAGGTGGGTTTCTTGCTCTCCGAGTCACTGCTTGAAGAGGAAGATTTGCGCTCATTGGAGTCAGATGAAGAAGACCGGGAGCTGCTGCTGCCCGAGCGGCTGCTTGAAGATGAAGACCGGCTTCCGCGGTTATCATCATCGTCGTCACTGGAACTGCGGCGTCCGGATGCCGGTGTCGGCGTAGGCGTGGGACGTCCTGGTGCCGGAGCTGCCTGCTGCGGCGGGTAATAGGGATTCGCCTGCATATTATAGGGCGGATACCCCGGGTATTGCTGCGCGGGCTGCTGCGGTTGCTGAGCCTGCTGCTGTTGCTGGGGGTAAGTAACGCCCGGGCGGTAGCCCTGGGGCGCGGAAGCAGGTTGAGCCACTTCGCGAGAAGGATTCTGGATCTGCTGGCGTGTAGACGGTCCGCTGTTCCTTAAGCGCGAAAGCAGGCCGCGGGATTCTTCTGACGAAGCACCTGATGGCGCTGCACTTTGTGCAATGGCACCTGCGGCCATAGCAATACAAGCGACGATAAGTAGGTTACGCATTAATAATTTTCCTTTCCGCGAGACATCCCAAACTTAAGGATCTCCCCTGCGGACGATCAGTTGAACTGTGATTTACTAAGTGAGAATTTGCCAAATCAACAACGGATTACCTGATGTTGGAAAAGCCCGTCAAGCTATCATCCACCGGTTTCTACCCGGTCGCCGGCCGGACTCTTCGCCACTTTTACCATTGCCGGCCTCAGTAGCTTCTCTTTGTATATATAGCCAGGCAACAGAACTTCGCAAACGTGGTTTTCCGCCACATCCGTACGCTCTTCGGAGGCCAGTGCGTCATGCTGGTTTGGATTAAACGGCTGGTTGAGGGCCTGAACCTGGTGTAAACCCTCTGCTTCCAGTACACGCTGCAACTGTGTAAAGATCATCTGGATGCCATCCCGTACTGGCTTTACATCTGTCGCATTGGCCGCACTGGCCAGGGCGCGCTCGAAATTATCTACCACCGACAACAATTTCGACAGCACAGTTTCGCCGGCCAGGTCGCGGATCTGGTCTTTCTCGCGCTGCGTTCGCTTGCGAAAATTATCAAATTCAGCCCGTTGCCTCACAACCATTTCCCGAAGCTGCGTCATTTCCTCTGCACGAGCGGCTTCATCAGCGGACGACGCAGCGGCTGCATTCTGCCCCCCGCTACTGCGCTTCTGCATAAGACTACGCACCTGGTACAGGTCACGTCTTAGTGCATACTTACGCCTGATGGCACTCGCCTGGACTTTCCTACTCATCTCCGCTCCTGGCTGATGTGAATTTAATTTCCCTGAGTTACCACTATCTCTGCGTTATAAATCACAATGGATGGTCAAACAGGTCTTTAATTCCAGCAATATCCTGCTGAATTGATCTTCGTAACTCTTGATGGCTCAATACTCATCTATCGTAATAACCGGCATGGGTTTCGTCACTCCACTTGGCCATAAATTGGGCACTGTGACCGAGGCGATGCGAAGAGGCGAGTCCGGGATCAGGCCTGTTACACTAGATGATATTCTGCCTATACTTATGGGCCGGGTGTCAACTGAAGAGTTTCCGCGACACGGTGGTGACATGGCTGTGGATTACGCCTTATCTGCCACGCAGGATGCGTGGGCCAGTTCGGGCTTGTCTGATCCAGATCCATGGAGAGTTGCAACAATTGTTGGGTCCAGTAAAGGTCGCCTGGCGAACCTGCTGGGAAGCGGTGCAAACCTTCACTGCAGACAGTTCGATCCTAATACTTTTCCAGGTAACACCCTCGGGCTGGCGCTGGCCACACGGTTGCGGGTTTCCGGCCCTATCCTCAACTATCCGGCCGCATGCGCCACTGGCATTGTCTGCATGATCCGAGCGGCGCAGTCTCTCCAGCACGATGAGTCCGACGTGGCATTGGCAGGAAGCGGCGAGGCGAGCGGCAAGGCGCTGGTAATGGCGAGTTTTCACAATATGGGTGCTTTGGGTACGGCTCCCATGCGGCCGTTTGACCGCCGCAGGGCCGGGTTTAATCCTGGTGAGGGCGCTGCTGTTTTCGTGATGGAGCGTGAGACTGATGCTGTGGCACGGGGCGCCAGGATACTTGCAAGGATTGTCGGCTGGGACCAGAGGTCTGACGCATACCATATTACATCAGCAGATCCGGAAGCGACTACCGTGGTTCATTCCATAAAGAAAACATTGGCAATGGCTGGCTGGGAGCCGTCTGATGTTGAATACATAAATGCCCACGGCACGGGCACTCTCCTTAACGATCTGGTGGAAGGTAAAGCCATTCGTGATACCTTTGGCGTCTCCACTCCCCTCGTAAGCAGCATCAAGCCATACGTCGGTCATCTTCTCGGGGCGAGTTCGGCAGTGGAACTGGCACTTTCCATTGCTGCCCTGCGGGATAGTTTCATACCCCCCACCCTCGGGCTTGAAGAGCCAGACCCTGATATTCCCTTGAACTTCGTTTCGAGGAATGGCAATTTTCAGACGGTTCACCGGTTTTTGAAGCTCTCGCTGGGCTTCGGTGGGCATATTGGTGTAGTCGCAGTGGAAATACCAACTTAACCCGAAATCCCATAGCGCTGGCAGTCGTACCTGAGGAGATTCGATGTGAAACATTGGTCGTACGTGGTAGCTGCGCTGATTCTAAACCTGTTACATGGCAATGGTGTTGCCAGGGGAATTGACCTGTCTGGCAGGAACGTTCCTTTCCTCGTAACTGATGCCGGTATCCTAACGGGTACGCTGGAATCTCGCTTCCTCCCAGGCGGGCGGTCAGTTCTGGCAAAGCCGGAAATTCCTGCCGATGCAGTTCACCAGACTTATGCTCTCTTCGTACCCGGTGAAGCGGAAACAACGGTAACATTGAACGGCCGCACCTTGCCCATAGTACCTTTGCAGCGGGCAGATGGGCAACTTTACCTGGTTGACTCCATGTACCTGGCCGGGGGCGAAAACGCCGTCCGCATCGACAGGTCTGCTGAGCAGTCATGGTCAGGGCTTTCAATGTTCTCCCTTCGCGACTCAATCGAGGAAGCGCACTTTGCGGAAGTCTTTTCTGATCCTGATGCAACCGCCGCCGCCCTTGAAACGCGCGATGTGCAGCCGTCTCCCGCACAGACCGGCTACGACGTTCTCTGGTATGACTGCACGTGGGTGCCCGGCATCAACAGCGCCCGCATGGATCCGGGATCAGAAATGACAATGGGAGCGCGGGCAATCGCCGGGAATCTGCAGGCGATTGATCTGGATTTCGATCGCAACCTTTCCGGCAACGGCGGTTCCCCGATGACTATCAGCTACGTAGATTCCGGCCCGGGAACTCCTTCACTAAGCTGGACTTACGATTCCGCGAACTTCCGCATACACATAACCCTGCCGACGCCATTGGCAGCGGGTAGTGAGTTTAAGGTGCGTGTGGGTTACTACGGCGCGCCCAACAGCGACGCTCCCAGCGAACTCTTCAACACAAACCCTATGTATGCCTCCACCACTGGCGCAGGGCGACCCGTGGTGTACAGTGTCAGCCAGCCCTACGGGGGGCGCCGATGGTGGCCGTCCAAAGACCATCCCTCAGATAAGCCAACCACAACGGTTCAGCGGATTGTAGTGCCGAAAACAACGGGTTACACACTCAGGGCCATCAGCAATGGCGTCCTCGAAAACGTGATCGATAACGGCTCCACTCTCACTTACATCTGGAGGAACGACTACCCTATCGCCACGTACCTTATGTCGTTTGCCATCAGCGACTACGAGTACCATGGTGGAACCTACACATCCCGCGACGGGCAGGATACCATGCCGGTGGGTCATTGGATATATCCGGAAAACGAGGGCATCGAGGGCAACGGCTACCTGGGGACCATCCAGGTTATGAATTTCTTTGCCGACAAGTTCGGAGAATACCCGTTCCTGGATCAGAAATACCAGACGGCTACATGGAACATCAGCTATGCCATCGAGCACCAGACGGCCACGAGCATGCCTGCCGGTATCAGCTCTGGCGTGGGCAATGGCCTGACCCGGCGGAACATACATGAGCTGGCGCACCAGTGGTTTGGAAACAAAGTCACCTGCGCAAACTGGGACCATACGTGGCTCAATGAAGGTTTTGCCACCTACTGCGAGGCTCTGTTCTATGAGCATTTGCTTGGGCGACAGGAGCTCTTCAGCTATGTTCGCCAATGGAATCCGAGTGTAACGGCACCCGTCGTTGGCCCGAATTCGGACAGGTTCTCCAACAGCACCGTCTATCACAAGGGCGCCGTCGTGCTTCACATGCTGCGGTATGTGTTAGGCGACGAGGCTTTCTTTAATGCACTGCGCGACTACGCCGGCACCGGGTACACAACAGCCGTTTCACAGCCACCGGGTGCGCCGGAAAATTTTCAGTCTGTCGTAGAGCATAGCGCCGGCCTGACGACGGGAACGCTCGCTCCATTTTTCACGCAGTGGCTATACAGCCCTAATGGCAGCTACGCAGCACGACCGAGCTATAGTTTTTCGGCGGCCTACGATGAAGCAAGCCAACGTGCCCAGATCCGTATGGCGCAGCACCAGGGCGGCACACAATTTCAGATGCCAATCGACGTCCGTTTTACAAGCGCCGACAGCCAGACGACTACCGTCCGGCTCCCCATGGGAACGGCGAGCCTGGACATACATCTTGGGGAATTCGTCCCGGTGTCGGCAAAGTTCGATCCGGAAAACTGGGTTTTCAAACAACGGGCTGCGAGCATCAACACTGCCAGTCTGCCCGCTGTAGCACCGAACCAGTCATTTGCCTTCATGCTGCAGGGGGAAAGCGACGCTGAGGGTCTTACATGGCAGAAGCTGAGCGGATCTCCGGCCTGGGTTAATATCACTGCAGGCGGTGCGGTTTCGGGCACCTCGCCGTCGACCGGCACTTACCCACTAAACGTCCGTCTCACCGATGGCAATGGTGTATCCGCCAATGCTAACTTTGACCTGGTAGTAAGAGACGTGGAACCCCCGCCGCCAGTTGTGGTAAATGAAGTGCTATACGAAGCGTACGCCGTGGCCGACCTTGGGGAATACGTGGAGCTAAAAAACAACTCTACTTCCCCAGTCGATATATCCGGTTGGCAGGTAGCGCTTATCAACGGCGGAACCGGCGAGCCAACAGCGGCAAGCGTGAGTTTGCCGCCGGGCTCCTCGATTCCCGCGGGCGGCTATTTTGTGCTGGGCAATTCCGCCACCATCAATCTCGTATTCGGAAACGTGGTGAAATATAATACGGGATGGTCAGACTCCATCCAGGACGGCGCACCGGATGCAATCGTTTTAAAAACTGGGCAGGGAATGCTGGTCGATTCCCTTAACTACCGCGCCGACAGCGCGTTCGCTTCCGGCAGCCATACCGGCTTTGCCGTCGCCGAGGGCGGCACCGGCCGCGGACTGTCCCGCTCGCTCACAGATCCCGGAAACGCAGTACTCGCCCGGCTCCCTGATGGCAGCGATTCTGGAAGTAACCTCATCGATTTTGCCATGGCACCGCCTTCTCCCGGGGCCGCGAACTCCGCCAATGTACCTCTGCCTTTTACTGATGATTTTAATACCGGTCCCCGGCCGGAATGGCGCCCCGCTTTTGATGGACCCGTTCGCACGGTAACCCCGGCCACTGCAGGCAAACCCGCTACCCAGGCGCCCGCCCCCGCCGGTGGAAATGTGCTCGAAGTCTATGACAGTTCAGGTGGTGGCGACGTCGTGTACCTGCCCGGCAATTTCAACAAGCTTAATGTGGAGGGTTATCTCTGGATTCCGCAATCGGTCTCGACCCAAGCCTGGTCCATCGGTATTGGCGTAGGCACCCGCGTTGAATCTGCCTGGTTCAGCACCACATCCGGCTTTGGAATGGAACACGGCCTTTACCTTGAGTATCAGAACGGCCCTGGCGTTGGACTTAAAGGCGGAAGAGTTCCAGACGCTGCCGGCCAGGCAAGGTTCTTTGTTGCCGATTCATCCGGCTCAGCGGGCGTCGGCAACAGCGGATTTACAGCATCTCAACTTGGAACCGCCGCCTCTCCGACACCATTTTCATGGCAGCCGTTCCGCCTGGTGCTGGACGTACCAGGCAATCGGGCGCTTGCTACGGTAGGATCACACCTGTTATACGATGGACCTGTACCCACTGCCCTCACGAACTGCGCCGGCGGCGTCACAATCGGCTTCCGGGAAAACCACTCCAGCGGGCCCAACCCCGCCAACCGTGAAGGTACCTGGATCGATAGTATCCGGGTAGACACCAATACTACCGGCAACTCCGGCATCGAGCATTTCTTTCTGTATTAGAACCCACCCTCAGGTATAAGTGAAATTAATTGACTTCGCATCCAGCCATTCCAACAATTATGCGCTTTTTACTTTAGCGACCTTGAAGCGATCGAGACAAGAGTTGGATACGAAATCCAAAGGGCATGAAACATCCAGTCCAGCGGCAAGCACGGCAACAACCGGGTCTTCTCCGCGTATTCGACGTGCCGAACTACTCTCCAGCTTTACGTTAGAACTTACAAAGGCAGACAGCCTAGAAACTGTCGGGTTTATGATCGAGCAGTTCTGCAGCAAATTGTGGAACTGGGACTCGTTCGTTTTTACTGTCAGGCGTGGACGCGGCAGCCAGCACTTCCGTTCTGTTCTGCTCATAGATACTATTAACGGTAAAAAAGTTAACTGCACATGCGGGCACGAAACCCACACCGGCTACTCGGTCGCTTACGACGCTCTGCTGCAGGGTAACCCTGTCCTAATAAACCGCCACAATTTTCCGCACGAGAATTCTGCTAACTGCTTCGGCACACAAACATCCTCTCTCAGCCTGGCGTATGCACCAGTTCGAGTTGCTGATCGAGTTGCGGGCATCATTTCCATTCAGAGCTACGCTGCAGACAAGTTTACGCAGCTCGACTGCGATTTTCTCGCCCAGATTGCTGACGCCGTTGGCCCGACTCTATTGCGCTGCCGCGCTGAAGAGCGCATCCATGGGTTTCTGACTCTGGGTGAACGGCTTAACCAGGTTGTCGACACGGCCGGCGTCGCACGCGTCGTCGCTAATACAGCCTCGTCGCTCATTGGCTGGGATTTCATTTCGCTGCACCTTTACGATGATGCACAGCAAACACTTTACATGGTGCTCGGCCTGGATCGCACGGAAAAGAACTGCCGGATCCTTGGTGAAGGAACTTACCGGGTACCTGATGGTGATTCACTCATCGCGGATGTGCTTGCGGGAGAAGTGGTTTCTTTTGACGTTCCTGCATTGTCGACCGCGCAACTCGAGAAGCTGGCGCCTTTCGGCGACTGCCTGCCCTTGCATTCGTCTGTGATTCTCTCTCCCATCCGCAGCCTCAGTAAGATTATCGGCATTCTTTGCCTTCAGACGGTCGCCGAGGGCTCTTATGGATCGGATGAAATTGAGATTACCCGCGGGCTTTCAGACTATTGCAGCGGCGCCCTCGAGCGTTCATGGGCTGAAGAGAACCTCAAGCGCAGCGAGGAAAATCATCGGCTGCTGGTGGAAAACGTTAACGATGGAATTGTCATCAGCCAGGATGACAGGTTTGTCTTCTTTAACCGGCGATTCCCGGAAATGCTGGGCTATCAATTCGAAGAGTTGAAGTCCAGGTCATACACAGATATCTACTCGCCCCAGGGTCTCGAAATATTGCAAGAGCGGGGGCGCTTGCGGGCAGCAGGCGCTGAAGTTCCCAACCGTTATGAAACCCTGTTTCTGAAAAAGAACGGCGAGACCATACCCGTGGAAGCAAATGTCAGCATTATGGAAAACTTCCAGGGGCGCCGGGCCACCTTTGCAGTGATCCGTGATATCAGTGAACGGAGAATCTACGAGGAGCAGCTCCAGAAATCTGAAGCAGAACTGCGGACACTGTTCAACGCGATGACTGACATTATTCTCGTGTTAGACAGGCAGGGACACTACGTAAACCACGGTTCTGCCGGCAACAATTTGTTGTTTACGCCATGGGAAGATCTCACCGGCAAATCGCTTTACGATATCTTTTCGAAGGAAAAAGCCGACTACTTCCTGGAACTTATCCACCGGGCCATAGATACAGGGGAAACCCTGACTGTTGAATACGACATCAGTCTTTTGCCTGGTAGTCAAAAATGGTATAATGCCACAGTGTCACCCCTTTCCGATGATACGATTCTGATGGTTGCGCGTGATATAACGGAGCGGCGACAAACCGAAGAAGAATTGTTCCGCAGTAACGCCCGATACAAGGCACTTCTCGATGGAAGTGAAGATTACATATTTATGCTCGATAAGGATCTCCGGTTCATACATGTGAACTCCGCGGTTGAAAAGCGATATAATGCTTCTCCCGCAGATCGCATTGGAATGACTATTCCTGAGCTCTACGGCGGAAATATCCCCGACTATGTTAAACACATTGTGGATGTCTTTAACTCGGCCCAGCCCGTCACCTATGATGACGATGCAATAATACATGGACAAATGATCTGTACAGAAACTGTCATCAGTCCGGTTTTTTCCAGAACCGGTAAGGTTGAAGCCGTCCTTGGTATCTCGCGAGACATCACCAGCCGACGCCAGTCAGAATTGGCTCTTAAAGAGAGCGAACAACGGTATGCTGTGGCCGTGCAGGGAGCCAACGATGGCATTTGGGACTGGAACCTCGAGACTGACAAAATGTACCTGTCGCCACGCTGGTGGGCCATAGTCGGAAAATCCGATGACTATCTAGAAGGCGGCAACATCCCGGAGGCATGGTTACAGCGGGTTCATTACGCCGACCTGCTTCAACTGCGGGAAAAGATTATAGACCACATTAACGGCCGAACGCCTCATCTGCAGGATGAGCACCGAATCCTGCACGCCGACGGTTCCTACCGCTGGGTTCTGTGTCGTGGCCTGTGCGTAAGAGATAGCGCTGGCAAGGCGCTGCAAATGGCCGGATCAATGAGCGACATCACAGACAGGAAGCTAGCGGAAGAGAAACTACATTTCGGAGCCACCCATGACATTTTGACTTTATTGCCAAACAGGTCTTACTTTCTGGATCACCTGGGCAAAGCAATGGCTCGCAGCCGCCGGATGAAATCCGGCGCAGATCATTTTGCGGTGCTGTTCCTTGATCTAGATCGCTTCAAGGTCATCAACGACAGCCTGGGTCACCTGTCTGGAGATGAACTTATCATAACAATGGCCAAGCGCCTGGAAACCTGCGTGCGGCCCGGCGACACCGTAGCGCGTATGGGCGGAGATGAATTTACAGTATTGCTCGAAGGCATTGCCCATCGCAGCGATGCAACGCGCGTGGCCGAAAGAATTCTATCCGCCCTGTCGACTCCAGTTAATATCAGTGGGTTCAACGTACAGACGACCGCCAGCATTGGCATCGCTTTCGACATACCCGATTACGCCAAGCCGGACGATCTGCTGCGCGACGCTGACACTGCAATGTATCGAGCCAAGGGAACCGGGCGAAACCGCTACCAGGTTTTTGATCAGCAAATGCATTCCAATGTTATGAAACAGTTGCAGTGGGAAGCTGATCTGCGTCACGCTGTGGAGCGGCAGGATTTCGTCATGCACTACCAGCCTGTCTACGTACTTAAGACAGGCCGGCTCAGTGGGTTCGAAGGCCTCATTCGCTGGAACCATCCTGAAAAAGGACTGGTCTATCCCAACGACTTTATATCAATCTGTGAAGAGAGCGGACTTATAATACCCATCGGGTGGTGGGTGATAGAGGAAACCATCCGTGCAGCAGCCCGGTGGAATAAAAACCGTGATGATCAGCCGCCAATTTGCGTCAGTATCAATCTCAGCCCACGTCAGTTCTACCAGCCCGATTTGCTCTCCAGGCTTAATGCCAGCGTTCAGAATGCAGGGGCCAGGCCCGAACAGATCATCCTCGAAATAATCGAGAACAGCCTCCTGGATGATTCCCAGAACGTAGCCGATACCTTCCGCACTCTCCGCGATGCCGGCTTCCGCCTCGACCTCGATGATTTTGGAACCGGGTATTCGTCTCTGTCATACCTGAGCCGCTACCCTCTCGATATGCTTAAGATTGACCGCAGTTTTGTGGCCAACCTGGGCAAGGCGGAACAGAGCCGCCAGATTGTCAATGCGATGATCGCCCTCGCGCGCGGGCTTGGCCTGGCGGTTACAGCCGAAGGCGTGGAAACAGCCGAGCAATACCAGGCGCTGCTGGAAATGGAATGCGACTGGGCGCAGGGTTATTTCTTTAGTAAGCCGGTACCCTTCGAAGAAACCCTTGAGATTCTCCGCCGGGATTTAGAAACCAGAATATGAGCCTGCAAGCTGAGCCTTCATTACCTGCGCTTGTTCTTTTCAGCCACGGCTCCCTGCTCTGCGGCTCGGGAATCACGATCAACGCTCATGCCGATCGTCTCAGGGCCAGCGGACGTTATCTTACTGTAGAACCGGGCTACCTCAACTACTCAAAGCCAGCCATTGAAGAAGCCATTGCCCGCTGTGCTGCCGCCGGTGCTGATCATATAATAATCGTCCCCTATTTTCTCGTCGCAGGTAAATTTGTGGTTGAAGACTTGCCAGACCGATTACGTCGCGCTACCGCAGATTACTCGCAGATCCGGTTCACACTGGCGCGCGCCCTTGAAGATGCCGCTCCCCTGGCAGATGCAATTGAAGACCTGGTGCAGACAGCCGTGCCGCCGGCGAACTGGCAGACACGCGCGATTCGTCGGGCCCATGAGTTGTGCGAACTTCGGGTAGACTGCCCGCTTTATGGTTCGCCGCTTTGCCGGAAAGGATCGACCGATGCCCGATAACTCGCGCACTGCGCTCATCCTGATTCTCCATGGCAGCCCCCGTGAAGAGGCTAATGCGCCGGCCATCCGCCTGGCTTCCCAACTCGAAAAAAGTGGCCGGTACGGCAAGGTTAAGGTCGCCTACATGGAATGCAACGAACCCGCCATTTGCCAGGCTATTGAAGAATGCGCACACGAGGAAATCACTCGTGTTATTGCGCTACCATGGTTCCTCCATGCCGGCCGCCATCTCGTCCTGGATGTACCGTCACTCCTGGCAGATGCAGCTGCGCGCAACCCAAACCTGGAAATCACGATCACTGACCCCATCGGAAGCTCACCGCGGCTGTCGGAGGCATTGGCTTTTCGCGCCAGGGAAGCTTCAGAAGGTGCAGATTAAAACAGTCAGCGCTGAAATCCCAACTCTACCGTGAAGCGGCCGCTTCGTCAGCACTGGGCACAGCAGAAGGAACTTCCACCTGCCGCTTTAGCGCGAACCAGAAACACGCTCCGCCCTCAGGGTTGTTTTCTGCCCCGATTTCACCGTCGTGCAGATCAATGAGCTTTTTGCAAATGGCAAGCCCGAGCCCGCTGCTGCTTTCTGGCCCTGTTGGCTTTCTACTGAGTTTGCCCATATGCACAAACACCTTTTCCAGGTCGGTTTCCGAAAGCCCGGGTCCATGATCGCGCACTATGAACCGTACCATGTCCCCGCCGCACCCGATGCTGACCTGCACCTGCCCCTCGGGCGGGTTAAATTTCAGCGCGTTGCCCACAAGATTCTGAATCACCTGCTCAAGCCGTGCGGGGTCTCCTACCGTGAGTGCGGATTTGTCGGTGCAGCTCCCGGCAAACGTCAGATTAATCCGTTTTTCCGCGGCATAAGGCTGGTAGTTTTCCACCACTTTACGGCCTAACTCGTTCATGTCAATCTGCTCTGGGTTCAGCTTGATGTGGCCGTCTTCCACCGCCTGGAAATCCAAAAAGTCCGCAATAATCTTCTGCATATTTTTCGAATGCTGGGCGATGCGGTTTACCATGTCCATTGCCTCTTCAGACATTACGCTGCCTACGGGCACTTTGTTGGCGATCAGGTAGGCCTGGCACACAATAACAAACAGCGGATTCTTCAGGTCGTGACTCGCCATCCCAAGGAACTCGTCTTTAAGCTTAAACAGTTCTTTCAGCTTCAGGTGCGTATCAATGCGCGCCAGCAGCACACTGAAGTCGATGGGTTTTGTAACGTAATCATTAGCGCCCAGCGTAAGCGCAGAAACGACATCTTCACTTTGCGTTTTAGCTGTTGCCATAATCACGGGTAGTTCCGCAGGGCTAAACCGCTTCCGCACGGTCTCCAGTACTTCCATACCTGTGATTTCAGGCATCATGATATCCAGCAGAACAAGGTCGAAGCTGTCGCTCTCTATCAGCTCAAGTGCGCGGCGTCCCCCGTCCGCCATCTCAACTTGGAAACCTTTGCGGCTCAACCGCCGAGTCAGCATTTCCCGGTTCAGGTCGTTATCATCAACTACCAGCAGGCGGCCGGTCACCGTTTTCATCGGATCCATCCTTCGCAGTCAAATTTTCAATCTTGGCCAGCAGACGTGTGAGGTGAATAGGTTTTGTTTCATACTCATCACAGCCAACCTCAAGAGCTCTTGCTTTGTCCTCAGAAAGCGCATGAGCACTTAATCCAATTACAGGAATAGAACGGGTCAGCTCGTTATTCTTCAGACGCCGCGTAGCTTCCCATCCATCGATTACTGGCAGGTTCATATCCATCAGGATAATATCCGGGTTGTCTGTCTCGGCTAGTTGAATTCCCCGCAATCCGTCTGTAGCAACCAGGATTTCGAATCCAAGCCGGTCAAGCCTTCTCCTCAACATATCAAGGTTAAGCTCGTTATCTTCTACCAGTAATACCCGGGTCATTCTCGTAAGCACCTTCACGTCTGCGGCTCGTTTTTCACATGCTCTCGCTCCGTCATGTATACACGAAGCTATAAAACATATTAAAAACAGGGAAATAAGCAGATATGAGGTTGGCCGGTAACGGATGATCCTGATTAAACATTGCACGAAAATGCACAGCTATTCGATGGCAAGTTATGCCCGCGCCCACTTTAGCCTACGGACAAAACAATGTACCAGAACCCCAGTAAAACCATAGAGTTCCAGCTGGATTTAAATCCGGAGCACAGGCGCGAGTTCCTGGCCGAGTGCAACCGCAGCCTTCAGACCGCCCGCGAAAAGCAGTCGGAATACATATCTGAACGTAAAGGCCGTATCGCCGCCAGGGAGTTCAGCAACGCCATTGATACTATGCTGCGCGCCATGTGTGAGTGGCTTGTAGCAAATTCCCCCACCAGCACCAATATTACCTCGCGCATCGCTATCGTGGCGCAAGGCGGTTATGGCCGCGGGCAGATGAACCCGTTTTCTGACATCGACCTGCTGATCCTGATGCCAGATAACCCGAGCCCCGGTGAGCAGGCGTTTGTAAAAAGCCTACTTTACCTGCTCTGGGATCTTAATAAAGTGGAACTGGGCCACGCAACGAAGCGCGTGAACGAAGCTACCGAGTGCGTAGGGCAGGATCTTGATTCCACCACCGCGCTGCTGGAATTGCGTACGCTTTTTGGAAGTGACGCGATGGTAGAGAAAGTCCGCAAGAAAGTCGCCAGCCTTGTCCGTGGCTCCTATGAAAAATGGTTTGTCGTCAGCAAGCTGAACGAAAGTCGAAACCGCAAAGAGAAGTTTGGCGGTTCTATTTACCTGCTGGAACCAAACGTAAAAGAAGGCGAAGGCGGCTTGCGTGATATCCACTCGCTCAAATGGCTGAGCTACGCCCTCCTCGATTCAAGCGATCTTGATGTTCTCGTGCAGCGCGACGTTCTGCAACAGTCTGAACTGGAAGCCCTTGGCGAGGCCATGGATTATCTCCTGAGCGTACGCACTGCCCTTCATCTATCTGAAGCCCGTAAAATAGATGCACTCGCCTTTACCAAGCAACCGCTGGTTGCGCAGGCGCTCGGGTATGAATCAGACACAATCCTTCTCGCTGAAGAGAAGATGATGAAGGATTATTATCTGCATGCCCGCTTCATCGACCGATACAGCCTGAAAGCTACGCGAAATATTACCGCGAAATCTCACAAACTGGTGGGCGGTGTCCTTGATGCCATGCGCCGCAAATCTCTCAACGACGTTTATTTTATACGTGGCGGTGTGCTGTTTCAAAAGCGGCCGGACGCCAGCTGGTTTCGTAAAGATCCCACGCGCGTAATGGAAGCGTTTCGAACTGCGGTCCTCGCTGGTGTGCAGCTTAGCGAAGATTTGAAGCAGACCCTTGAAGACTGCCATGATGTAACAGACACGGAAGCTTTCCGCACCAGCCCACGCTGCCGCGATCTTTTTATGGAAATTATGGCGCAGAAATCCGGCGCAGGCCCTACTCTCCATGCCATGCATGAGACGGGAATTCTGGCTGACTACATGCCGGAATTCCGAAAGCTCTTTTGTCTCGTCCGCATTGACCATTACCACCGCTACACCGTGGATGAGCACCTCATTAAGACTCTTTACGAACTGGAAGACCTGTACCAGACGGGCGCAGAACAACGGCCGGAATTGGCAGATGAAGCCCGTCAGGTAAAACGATATGATCTGCTGAACCTCTCACTTCTGCTCCACGATATCGGCAAGGGAGAGGGCCATGGTCACGTGCTTCGCGGTGCAGTTATTTCGCAGAAGATGACGCAGCGGATGGGGCTTCCGCCTGAAGACCAGGAAGTTGTGCGCCAGCTGATCCTGCAGCATCTGAAAATGGTCCATATTTCTCAGCGCCGCGATCTCGAAGATCCACACGTAATTGCAGAAATGGCCGGCACTGTGCCGGACCTGGAGCTTCTGCGCATGCTCTACATCCTTACCTATTGCGATACCCGCGCCGTTGGGCCTGGTGCATGGAGCGACTGGAAGGGCATGCTTCTATCAGATCTGTACCGAAAAACCGTTCTCTACCTGCAAGGGACTAACCCCATCCCACCCATGGATGAAGCCGCACGCGAGAAACTGCAGGATGATGTAAGATCCGAAGCGCCCGCTTCAATAACAGACACCGAAATTTCCCAGTTCCTTAACAACGCCTCGCCCAAATACCTTACTACCCTTCCTCCTGCAAAAATCGTTCGCCATATCGAACTGCAGAAAAGCACCAACGACGAAAACCCGGTAGCATGGCACATAGACGATTCGCACGGTCTCAACTACACAGAAATCACCACTGTCGGCGCCGATGTACGGGGGCTTCTCAGCATGCTTTGCGGCGCCCTCTCCAGCAAGGATATTAACATCCTGTCGCTGCAGGCGTTTTCCACTAAAGACGGATTTGCCATTGATGTGTTCCAGGTAACGGATTTGCGCGGCAACCCACTCCCCCATGGCATGCGGCTCGACAGGGTAAAGCAGGAACTAACGAGCGTACTGCAGAAAAAGAAAACCGCAGCCCAGGCTTTTCCTATTCGCAAGCGTCCCCAAAGCATCGGCCGCGATGTGGCCGTGGTAAAACCCATGCAGGTAATCCTCAACAACGACGAAAACCCGGACTATACGATACTCGAAGTAAAAGCCTACGACCGCCCTGGCCTGCTCTACGACATTACGAGCGTTTGTAACGAACAGGGGTATTACATCCACCTTGCCATGATCACCACTGAGGCGTATCGGGTTGTCGATGTGTTCTACATCACTGATCTTGAGTTCAACAAACTGAGCCTTGCCCAGACAAAAAAACTCCGCGTGAGCCTTGAGGAAATCCTTGCGTGACCAGACACCGCTTCTCTTCGCTTAACTGATGGTCTTGCGCCCGCCGTACATCTTCTCGTAATATTCCTGGTAGGCGCCACTGGTCACATTATCCAGCCATTCGCCGTTGGTGCGATACCAGTCTACGGTATCTTTGAGACCCTGCTCAAACACGACCTTAGGCTCCCACCCGATCTCTTCCCTGATCAGGGTAAAATCCATGGCGTAGCGACGATCATGTCCCTTGCGGTCGGTCACGTGCTTGATGAGACTCTCCGGCTGCTGCGTGTACTCCAGGATGAGGCGTACAACCTCCAGGTTTGCCCGTTCGGCATCGCCGCCCATGTTATACACCGCTCCAGGCTTCCCCTCCAGCGCCGCCTGCCATACGCCGCGTGCATGATCCGCCACGTGAATCCAGTCGCGAACATACAGGCCGTCACCATACACGGGAATATCCTTACCCTGCAGCGCATTGAGAATCGTCAACGGAATCAGCTTTTCAGGAAACTGGTATGGCCCGTAATTGTTCGAGCAGCGCGTGATGACAGTTTCCATGCCATGGGTGTGATGCGCAGCCATAACCAGGTGGTCCGCTGAGGCTTTGCTTGCGCTGTAGGGACTCCGCGGCGACAGCGGCGTCGTTTCCATAAACTGACCGTCTTCACCCAGTGAACCGTAAACTTCATCTGTGCTTACCTGGATGAAACGTGAGATCCCGGCCCGCCGCGCGGCATCCAGCAGGGCTTGCGTGCCCAATACGTTCGTCCGCAGAAACGCCGACGCATCCTCAATGCTTCGGTCAACGTGACTCTCCGCCGCGAAATTAACAATGAGGTCGAAAGAGTTATCGATGAGATCCGCCACAGCAGAGCTATCGGCAATATCGCCTTTAACAAAAGTATAGCCAGTGTGATTCTCGACACCCCGAAGGTTCTCCGGATTACCCGCATACGTCAGCAGGTCAAGGTTCACAATCTGCATATCCCGGCTTTGCAATCCCTGCCGGATAAACTCCGAGCCGATAAAGCCGCAACCACCTGTAACAAGGCATTTCATAACTGATCTCATCTCTCTACTAAAACTAATCGCTCGGCAAACAGGCTGCAGCGCAACAATTTGCAGATTCCTGTTGCCAATACTTCAGGCCTAAGGCAATTGAATTAACTGCCAACTGAATTTGAGTTTTTTGCGGGTCCGGCTTATGGCTATTGAGGTTTACTCAGAAAATTTTATTGTAGATGGCGTCGAGTTTAGCATTGAACTGACGGGTGATAGTCGCGGGCTTACAGCCTGCCGGCTGGAAGAAAAACCCGGGCACGTCCAGAAACATGTCTCCAACTCAAATTTGCGCGAAGCCGCCCAACAACTCCGGCAATACTTCGAGGGTAACACCCGGGAGTTCCAGGTTAAACTGGCGCCGGATGGCACCCGATTTCAGCAGGAAGTATGGAAAGCCACCAGCACGATTCCACCGGGAGAACTGAGAAGTTACTCATGGCTGGCCCGGGAGGTCGGCAGCCCCAAGGCGGTACGCGCCGTGGCCCAGGCGTTGGGCGCCAATCCCCTGCTGCTTTTTGTCCCGTGTCATCGCGTGGTTCGCAGTAATGGGGAACTTGGTGGCTTTTCCTGTGGCATCCAGTGGAAGATCCTCCTCTTAAAACATGAAGGCGTCACACCCGACCAGCAGCAACTCTCACTCGCCTGCCGCTAAAGCCCGTTCTTGTTTCTCAGCGGATTTTGTCACTTTTAACTTGTATTTTGACCAAGCGTCTCATCCCATGCGTTGCCATGAACGTTCGCTTGCTGACTGCTATTTTTGCTGGTGCCACATTGGCAACCGCTACGACTTCTTTTGCCCAGGTTACTTCTGCCCAGCAGACTGGTTTCCTGCAGGACTACCATCGCCTTGGTCACGTGGGCGGTGTGCCTCTCGAACAGATCTGGATTAATCCGGCGTTCGACATCCGCGCCTACCGCACTCTCTACATCGCCCCCACGCGCATTGATCCTTCGGCTTACTATCGGAACCCGCAGATGGATCATGCTATTGCCACTCAGATCAGTCAACACCTGCAGAACTCACTGACCGTTAATCTCCAGGGCGCCGGTATCTTTCAGTTTGTCTCCGACGATGCCTACTTCAGCGCCAAACGTCCGCAAGCTCTTACGCTAGAAACTCGCATTACAGAAATCTACAGCGGAGACCCCGAGCAGCGCTACAACAAAGGCTTCGGTGCCGGCCATACGATCATCCAGATCGAGGGCAAAATCATCGAAAACCGCACCTGCCGAACGCTGGTAGAGTTTGCGGACCGCCGCATTCATCCGGGTGACGCGCTTATCATCGGCCGCCAGAAAAGCGCCGACAGTAGATACCTGATCACCCTGGACACCAACGGCATACTGCGCGGCATTGTGCAGGCATTCATCTATCTGCGTGAGCAAGGCCCGCCGGCAAACCAGCGCTGATATCTACAAATCAACTTCCTCATGAGAGAAGAGGCACAAGACCAACCGGTTCTTGTGCCTCTTTTTAAAAGGAGGCCCATCATGGCCAGAAACAAATTTTAGGGAAACTGTCCCGTGTTTTGAGGGGGGACATATCGCGTTACTTTGTGTGTTTTTTGCGCCCCTTTTGGTGCTTCTTGTGGTTCAGCTTCTAAGAATTTGAGCCCGACCCGATTACCTGCTCCAGGAAAGCTTTCATAGCCTGCCAGCTTTCTTTATCAGCTTTTTCATTATACGCAGCGCCCTTGCTTACGTCGCTACCCGCACCGGGATTGGTAAACGCGTGCACGGCACCCGGATAAGCCACGAAATCCAGATCTGCGTTCGCCTTTTGCATTTCCTGCTTAAAAGCCGTGACCTGGGCCGGAGGCACATGGGGATCATCTGCCCCATGCAGCACAAGCACCTTTGGCCTTACCGTCTCACTGGTCGTTCCGTCTCCCGGGTCCAGCCCACCATGAAAACTCACAACGCCTTTAACCGGCGCGTTCATGCGCGCCAGTTCCAGTACTCCCGTACCCCCGAAACAATACCCAATGGCAGCCACATTGTCTTTGTCCACCCCTGGCTGGGCCTTGAGCTGCCGCAGGGCCGCCATGGCGCGCCGCCTCATCATTTTGCGGTTTCCCTTCACTTCGCCAGACCATTGCCCCGCCTGTTTAGAGTCTTTGGTGACCTTCCCGTCCCCATACATGTCAGCCACAAATGCCACATAACCCAGATCCGCCAGCATCCGCGCGCGGCTCGTCACATAGTCATTCATGCCCCAGTACTCTGGAATCACCAGCACTCCCGGCTTTTCAGCGCTGATAGAAGTATCACGCGCAACTACGCCTTTAAACTCTTTGTCGCCAATGCGATAAGTCACCTGCTGCGTCTCCACAGCCGCCGCAGCCAATCCGCCGGCCAGCATACACGCTGCCATAAGCACCACTGATTTCATCTTTGCCTCCACGGATGTTCTAACCAAGGTTGATTTTACACAAACATCAGGACGTAGCCAACGCTGTTCCCGCCTGACTGCGTTTTCAAGGGCTAAAACTGACTCCGTTGCAGCAGTTCCCAACATAAAAACTCTTGAGCCCTTATCATCACCCCTTCCCCCTTTACCACTTAACATGCAAAAAAGGCGCCTAGATGATCGACTCCCATCCCCTTGATACCCACCATGAAGCCATGCTCACCCCCGGCGAACAGCGATTTGAACATATCCGCAAGCAGGTGGGATTGTGGCTTGGGCCAGTTCTGTTCATCTTATTAATGCTTTTTCCAATCCCCGGCCTTACCCCCGAAGCCGCCAAACTGGCCGCCGTACTCGCCCTTACGCTCACCTGGTGGATGTGTGAACCCGTCCCCATTCCCATAACAGCAATACTGGCTCCTGCCCTGTGCGTGATTCTTGGTATTGCAGGAGCAAAGGAACTTTTTGCGTCCTTCGGCGACCCCATCGTATTTCTCTTTATCGGAGGCTTCATCCTGGCCGAAGCAATGATGGTCCACGGGTTGGACCGCCGCATTGCGCTTGGCCTGCTGGGTATTGACTGGGTGGCGAACAGCGTCCCGCGCGTCTTTCTGGTCTTCGGCGCCATCGCTGCCTTTCTGAGCATGTGGCTAAGCAACACGGCAACTACCGCCATGATGGCGCCAATAGCCCTGGGTATTGTTGGAGAAATGGGTGAAATGCTTGCCCGCCAGAAGACTCCGACGTCCCAGCTCGACCACACCCGCTTGGCCACCGGACTCATGCTTATCCTTGCCTACGGCGCCAGCATTGGCGGTCTCGGCACGCCCATCGGTACCCCGCCAAACCTAATCGGCATTGGCCTTATCCGTGATCAGCTGGCTGTGGATATTACCTTTGTTAATTGGATGATGTTCGCCCTGCCCGCCGTTGTGGTTATGTTCCTGGCCCTGTACTTTATCATCCTTCTGATGTACCGGCCGACGATATCGAAAATCGAAGGCCTGGCTGAGTATCTAGAAGACCGTAAACAGAACCTTGGCCCGTGGACGCGCGGTCAGATCAACACGCTGGTGGCCTTTTTTACCGCCGTGGTGCTATGGGTGCTGCCTGGCGTGCTTGCCCTCCTGCCCGGCGAGGCCGTAGGCGCCTATGCTGATCGATATGACAAGATTATGCCCGAAGGCGTGGTCGCTGTAGTTGCCGCCGGGCTCCTGTTTCTACTGCCCATCAATATTCGAAATAACGAGTTCACCCTCACGTGGAAACAGGCTGTCCGGATTGACTGGGGAACGATCCTTCTTTTCGGCGGCGGTATCGCGCTTGGTAAGCTCGCCTTTTCCACCGGCCTGGCGGAACATGTAGGCCAGGGCATCCTGCAGGGAACCAATGTCTCAAGCCTCGGAATGATCACCCTGCTCGCGATAATCTTTGGTATTTTCATCAGCGAAACCACAAGCAACACTGCTTCCGCTACAATGGTAATACCCGTAGCAATCAGTGTTGCCCAGGCCGCGAAGGTTGATGCCCTGGCCCCCGCTCTCGGTGCCTGCATGGGCGCCAGCTTCGGCTTTATGCTCCCCGTTTCCACACCGCCAAACGCTATCGTCTACGGCACGGGCTACGTCCCCATAACCCGGATGGTTAAAACCGGCCTGATATTCGACATCCTCGGAGCGGGCGTTATATGGGTTACGGTTATGACACTGAGTGGAATTTTGCGGTAGTTATACGATGGTCCTGAAACGTTGAGTTAGACTTGCAACCTAGCGGTACATTATACTAAGTCAGCTCCAATGGATTTCTAACTGCCCATATCAGATGCAGAAATTGCAATGTTCTGTAGACGCTGGAAGATCAAGGAACTTGCGGTCTTTGGCTCCGTCACTCGGGACGATTTTCGTCCTGACAGTGATGTTGATATACTGGTAACCTTTGAACCAGCGTCACGCCCGACATTATTTGATATGGCAAACATGCACCAGGAACTGCAACAGATGTTAGGCAGAAAAGTCGACTTGCTGAGCCGCAACGGCGTAGAAAAAAGCCGTAACCCGATCAGGAAAAGAGCGATTCTCGAATCAGCGACAGTAGTCAATGTAGCGTGACTCTGCTTACTTATAGATACAATCCCAGACTTCGCGGGCCTAAACCTCTTTCCTGACCTTTCGCCGGATCCCCTCTTCAAAGCTGATCGGATCAAACCCCAGATCCCGCCGCGCTTCGCCGAAGTCGAAATTCTTATCCTCCTCCATCCGCCTGATCTGGTCCACCTTCACCATGGGGTACCGCGTTGTCTTCTCATGCAGCGTCACTACCCCGCGGGCCAGCCCTAAGGGCAGCGGAATCAGTCGCCGCTTCAGTCCGGCCTCCCTCAGCATGGTCTCGATCATCTGCCGGTAAGTGATAGCTTCCGGCCCTGCGATCGTGTAAGCCTTCCCAATTGAGGCCGGTCGCTCCAGCGCCGCGATCAGCGCCGCCACCACGTCCCAGGTAAACACCGGTTGCCACAGCATCTTCCCGCCTGCCGGCAACGGGAACACCGGCCACTTCTTCAGCGTCTGCAGCAACGGCTCCAGGTTATTGTCCTGCGCTCCGCCATAGATCATCGTCGGCCGGATGATTGTCCAGTCCAGCCCCGACTCCTCCACCGCCTGCTCCCCCGCCATTACGTGCCGCGCCGTTTCCTCAACAAAGCGCGTGAACCGCCGCGTTGACGACATAAACACACCCCGGCGAACCCCCGTTGCTTTCATTGCCCCAATTATTGCCGCCGCAAACTTGATATGTGTAACCGTCACAACCGCCCCACACCCCGCTACAGCCGCCTGTGCACTTTCCGGATCAGTTACGTCGCCCCTGCAAACTTCGACCTGCCGCCGCAGTTCAATATTGAACCGCGCAGGGTCTCTCGTGAGAATTCTCACCCTTACACCGCGGCCGAGCAGGGCTTTAACCAGGCGCCTTCCCGTATGCCCGGTTGCCCCTGTCACCAGGATAGGCTGATATGTAGATAATTGATCGTTCATGTTTTAAGTTCGAAAGATAGCGTTGTCGGCCCCTCTTTTTGCAACAGGAAATATAGCGTGACATCTTTCCTTAAAAAAGGTTTCCAGAAAATCTTAAGAAATTGTACTTTTGGGTTGACCGCACCCGCCGCATGGCGCAGGTATTGCGCGTTGCTTGCTGTAGGAGGATATGAGGTTAGATGTTAGGAAAAACTTTAAAAGTAATTTTGGCCACCACTGCGGCCAGCGCCCTGCTGGCAGGCTGCTCTGGTGGAGCCCGTGGCCCGCAGATCTTTGCTGGCTTTAATGGTGATCCCCACTGCGCCCCCGGCCCCAAGCCGTGCCCGCGCGAATACCCGGAATTCCCGCTGCCCCCCGGTGGCCCCTATCTTGAAACCCCCGGCTACGCAGCCCCCGGCCCCCAAGGCGCCGCACCTGCACGCCTGAACCTGAACGCCGGCCAGGAAAAGCTCACCATAGCGAAATAAGCTATTAAACGTTTCACCACTTTACCGCCGGTCGGCTCATAACCCCGGCGGTTTTTCTATTTACTCTGGCGCTTCCCTCTACCATTGTAACAATGGCACACCCATTGCCTTTATTAATTATATCGTAATATTTGCAATGGAGGGCGATCATGGCTGATACCCCGAAACGGAACGACTTTGAACCTGGCGTGACTGCGGCCGGGCCACCGGAAACCAAAGAGCATCTCCACCATGAGCATCATGAACACCGTGATCCACTCACGGGTACGCCGGGCGCACATCCCATTGGAACCGGCATCGGCGCTGCCGGTGC
>JAKFFN010000061.1:0-4681 GCA_036675025.1 Candidatus Sumerlaeales bacterium
ATATTCGGCTATTTGGTTTTGAAACAGTTTAGGGATCGTGCAGGCGATGTGGGTAACGTGAGCGTCCACTGAGACGGGCAGGAGTGCCCATCTTACTTCGCGCCGTTGCGTCCACTGTTTGAAGGATGCCAATGGTACTTACTCGCCGAAGCGCCGCTTTGCCCGCTCCAGTACAGCTTCAATTTTTCGGTCGCCGGCCTTTGCCGCCTGCTCCGCCGTGGCCTGAGGTTCGTTGGTGCCGGATTTCCGCAATAGCGCCCTCTGGATTTCCTGCTGAAGCACCCGATCGATCCGCTCACCGCCCGGCACCAGTGGTGACAACACAGCCTCGGGAAACAGCTCAAACACCGGGCCGATCATGGGGTTATCGGCGTAGGGATTACCCGCACTGATCCTCGACGGATACACACATTCCTGCTTCAGAACCGTCTGCCCCTCACCTTTCACCAGTTGCAGCGCCAGCTCTTTCGCCAGCTTCACCCGGCGCTCATCCTTGTTATCAAACACCACAAAAGTTCCCAGTCCGCTCGATGCCAATACCGGTGTGGTTGCGGCGTCCACCGTCGGCGGAGCGGCCAGCGCCCAGCGGAACGGTTTTCGAGCTTCGCGCCCGCGCCCGGCTGCTTCCAGCCGCGCGTTTGCCCGCAGCTGTTCCTCGTTTCCCTTGTTCAATGCGCTGATGACCCACCCGCCCTGGAAGGTCGCCCCTACTGTTCCGCCCTCCTTCCAAAGCTTCCAGCTTTGCTCCTGGGTAAAAGCGCCAATGCCCGGCGCAGCCACCTTGTGTTCAAAATCCAGCGCCTGCAGATGCTGCAAGCCATTAACAAAATCCGGTTCATCAACGGTGGAAATGACGTCACCTGTCGCCGATGTTTTCAGAACACGCCCGCCAAAGTTGTAGATGATCGAGTAGGCCTCATATTCCGCCGGGCCAAGGTTCGTCACCAGCCCATAATACTGCACCTGCTCTGTGGGTGCTGTGGCGGCATCGGTCTGTACGCGGTTATCCGGCACTGACGCAACGCGGGTGAGCGCCTTCATCTTCGTCAGGAATTCGTCGTTGGTCCAGCGCCCGTTTTTTGGCGGTTCCACACCGAAACGCTCAAACACATCCAGGTTCAGCGCCGTCACATAACAGGCCTTGTACCATGGCACGGCGTAGATGTTATCTTTAAAGGAAACCGCGTCTATGTATGACTTGTGAAAATCGTGAAGCTCTGGCGCGAGGGTATCGTTCAGCGGCTCCAATACATCCTGCGCCACAAACTGGCTGATGTTATTGCTGACCTGGAAGCAGACATCCGGCGGCTGACCGCTGAGCACAGCCAGGGTTACTTTCTGCTGGCCATCCTGCCATGGCAGACGGGTAAAGCGCACCCCCACCCCCGGATGCTCCTTTTCAAATTCTGCCAGGGCTTTTTGTACCCACGCAGACGTCTCCGGCATGTGAGGAAAATCCCAGAATTCCAGCGTGATGGGTTCATTCGCCCGTGCGTAAACAGCCCCGGCAGCAACCAACACGCCGAATAACGTCCTCTTTATAGTGGAAATCCATTTCATCTCAATTTGAGGGTTGTAGTCAGAACGGGAAACGCAAGGGCGGTAAGAGAAAAACTCATGGGCGACATGTTTAAACAATTCCTGGCCAGTGTGCGTGAGCACGACCCGGGGCCATTGGTTCGACAGGTGCTGCGGGGCCTGGCAGCAATGGCGCTGTTTCTCCTCGCGCTGATCCTGTATGCGCCTGCCCTGGGCGATTCGCGGTTTATCTTCGGCACTGATACCGTCAGCCATGACTACATAATGCACTTCTATGCCTGGGAAAAATCCATTGGCGAGGCTGGTGAGGTACCCCTGTGGAACCCGTACCTTTTCAGCGGGTTCCCCATGATTGCCAGCGCGGCTATCTGCCCGTTTTACCCCAGCCAGTGGCTCTACCTGGTCCTTCCGTTTAATACCGGCTTTACGCTTCAATATGTTCTGGCCGTCCTTGTCGGCGGCATTGGCGCGGCGTGGTGGATGCGCACGGTCGGCCATCGGCGCTCTATTGCTTTCTGGGCCGGGATTCTTTATATGGTGTCAGGCCATTTCCTTACACTGACCCACGCGGGTCACCTGCAAAAAATGATAGCTCTCGGCTGGACACCGGTTGCCCTTGGCGCTACGATTCAGCTGGTTCGCCTGGGGAAAACCGGGGTGCGCCACAGCAGCCGGTATAAAGCTGCGGCGCTGCTGGGACTGGCGCTGGCGATGCAGATGCTGGCCAGCCACCCGCAGATTTTCTACGCGACGGCGGCGGCCTGTGTGCTGCAGCTGGTGGGTATGGCGCTTGCAGCTGTGCCTTGGCGGCGCTTGTTGCCCAGCGCCAGGCCGGCCGACGCTGTAAAGCCGGCAAAGGGCCTGCGCCCGGTCGGCCGCGCCATCGCCATGAGCCTGCTGGCCCTCGTTGTTTGCTCCGTCATCAGCGCTGTTCAGCTTTTTCCAACCTGGGAGATGTCATCGCTATCAAACCGCGCCGACGGCGTCAGCTTTACCGAAGCCGTTGAAACAAGCTACCCGCCGCTGGAACTTTTGGAGTACGCAATACCCAGTGTGTTTGGAGACAGCGTACGCGAGTCTGCGGTGCCATACTTTGGCAAGTGGGGCGAACGCATCGTCAGCGATTATATTGGCTTGCCCGTGTTGTTCCTGGCGCTGACCGGCCTGTTCGGCAGCAAGCGCCGCTACCGGTACTTCCTGCTGATCCTTTTGCTGGTTGGCGTGCTGGTGGGGCTCGGGCGATATACGCCGGTTTATTGGCTTCTGTACCACGCGATGCCGGGCTTCGACAATTTCCGCTCCCCCGGCACTTTCATGTTTCTTGCCAACTGCGCCCTTGTGGGTCTGGCAGCCTTTGGCCTCGATTACCTGGTAAGCCTCGCCGGCACGGTAAACGATGAAGGGTGGGGTTCATCTTTCAGCGAATCCGGTGAAACCGAAACCGCAAAGCCATCGGCCTTTGCAAAGTACAGGGGTGAAACGCCGGCTTACGGCAATCACACCCCCGACGCGGACGAAACGCAGCCGTTTCGCACTGATGCAATAACAACTTCGGATAACGACACGCCCCCGCAGAACCCGTCGATCGACTATGACTACAGCTATGAGCCTGATGATCCGGGCTACGGCTACAGTTATGAGCCGCCACAAGGGCAGGCATCATCGAACTTTACCTGGGACACGGAAAACCGTCCGTGGCTGGGCCGCCCCGCAATGCTGATCTTCATTGCTGCAGTAGCAGTGGCGGCGCTTGCGGGTGCTATTATTGCCCTGGCTGAAAACTGGGACGTGGATCTCAAAATTGCCACTGACGCCGAACTGCTGGGTTACCATAAATACTCCAGCGTAGCCGGCGCGGCCGTGGCAATTATGGCTACCTTGTTTGCAATTCTGCTGCTCCGCCTGCGCACGTGGATTGGCGGCGTGGCCATCGCACTTATCGCGGTGGCCTTCCCGATTTATCACAATTATCATTACCTGAAGTTTGAGCCGCTGATGCCCTACATGGCTCACCTGACCCGCCAGCCCGACCTGCTTTCGCTGTCAAAATCAGGAGCACCTCAGCCCATTCGCCTCCTCGAAGAAAACCAGCTTAAAAACGAGCAGATGCTTTACAAGGTTGGCAGCGCGACCGGCTATCATCCCATTGTTGCGGCCAATTATGCTAATGCCATGGATACATTGGTTGCCGGCAGTGATGAGTTCGGCGCCTTGTTTTTTATAAATCATGCGCGCACCTTTGGTGATCAGCCTCCGGCGGCGGGAAACTGGTTGCCTGGTTCAGAGCATAGCACCTCCGGCCGCCAGAGCACAATCTGGAAGCGGGCCTACCCAACGCCGTACTCGCGCGACGAGGCGGAACTGGTGAAGGTGGATACAGATGATCTGTCGCTCACCAGTGCCACCCTGCGAGACATCGCCATGACGAGCCTGGCCGCCCCGGCACCTGAAGGTCAGAATCCCCCGGCGCAGCCTTACGTGGCACGGGTCTCAGAGTATGACGTTCGCCGGCACAACCTGTATGAAGGCAACCAGATGGCCGAAGCGCTGCTGCAGCGGTGGTCGCCTCACGAGATCAGGCTTCGCACCCGCGCAGCGGTTCGCGAGCAGGGACAGCGCGCACTGCTTCCACTTTCGGAACCCTACTTTCCCGGCTGGATGGCTGAAACGTCGGAAGGAGTGCAGCTGCCGGTAGTGCCGGTCAATGGCCTGCAGCGCGGTGTTGTTTTGCCCGCCGGTGAGCACAACATCCGCCTGCGCTACAGCCCATACGCATTGCGCCTGGGGCTTTTTATCAGCCTCGTCAGCGCTACCGTGCTTATCTCCTTCGGCATGGGCACGATCAGCCGGCGCATCATTAAGAGCCAGAAGAAGGTTAAGAAGGTCATAAAGCGCACGCAGGCAGGGCATCCTATATCTGCCGATGGCGATGGACCCGCACCGAATTTCTCATCCTGAAAGACGAGCAATCTATGACACGGTTTCAAACCATCACGGAAAAACACCACGACCAAACGGTCTATGTACTGCGTGATCTGCAGACCGGCGCCTGTGCCCGCATAGTGCCGGCGCTCGGGGCAAACTGCATGGAGCTGAAGCTGGTTGCGTCGCCGGGCAGTGAACCGACCGCTGTCATCGATGA
>JAKFFN010000142.1:0-4639 GCA_036675025.1 Candidatus Sumerlaeales bacterium
GGTAATGGCCACATGCACGCGGCCCAGCCTGCCGAAAACGTCCGGCGCCCACAGCACCAGCCGTTCGACGACCAACGCAGCAGCGTCCGACGCAGACGCAAACATCATCAGCGGGCTGCTCAAAAAACAAACCCATCTCCGGCATCTACTGCCAAAACAAAACCTGCCGCCACACCTCGCGTTCAAAAATCTTCAAGTCCGGCGCTGCAGCACTCGGAACTAACCAATGAGAAAGAAGTAGCGATGTGGCAAGAAGCTTTAAAAAATCCAAGTCCGGCGATCCAAAGGCAGGCCGTTAAAATGCTGAAAAAGCTCACCGGTAAAGACTATGCGATCTGAGATCTCGGGCCCGAAGCGGGTTGGTATATTTTCAGACATACACGGTAATGTACAGGCGCTGCAAAGTGTCCTGGAGGAGCTGCAGTCTGAGCAGGTGGATTTCATGCTTTGTTGCGGCGATGTGGTTGGCTACGGGGGCAATCCCAATGACTGCGTAGAGCTCCTGCGCGAACGCCAGATCCCGACCATAGCCGGTAATCACGACTACGCTGCCCTTAATCTCGTCGATATCACCTATTTTAACGACATTGCGCGCGAAGCCATCCTCTGGACGCGGCAGGAACTCTCGCCGGATAATATCGCCTTTCTGAAAGAACTTCCGCTTTCCATTGAAATGGACGACATGCTTTTCGTCCATGCGTCGCCCAACAATCCGGAAAGCTGGAACTATATCATCACGATGGGGCAGGCACGAACTGGCTTCCAGCACTTTTCTCAGCGCGTTTGTTTTATCGGCCATTCCCACACGCCGTTCATAGTCGAGAACAATGAAGGAAATCTCACCTGCCCTGATTCACCTCGCGCCCAGTGCCGGGAGAACTGCCGATACCTGGTAAACGTTGGCAGCGTAGGGCAACCGCGCGATCGCAATCCTGCCGCCTGCTACGCCATCTACGACCGCGAAACCCACGTTATCGAAATTCGCCGGGCCAGCTATGATATGAGTGGGGCCCAGGAGAGCATTTTATCGCAGGGGCTTCCGCCCGAGCTGGCCGAGCGCCTCGCCTACGGGTTGTGACCGCTATTTGCTCAACTACCCTGCGTCTGTTGATTTTCCCTTGTCTTTGTTCTTCGGGCTTCATGGTTTGTTCCTGTGACTCCTGAAAAATCAGATCTCCTTATAATCGGCTGTGGCATTGCCGGGTGCGCTGCTGCCATAGTTGCGGCAGAGCAGGGCCTCACTGTCACCATCATGACCAAGAGCCTTGATCCCCGCGAATTCACAGCCACACGCTGGGCGCAAGGCGGTATCATCTACCGGGGCGAGAATGACTCCGCCGAACTCCTGGCCCAGGATATTTACCGCGCCGGCGCCGAGTTTGGCCGCATGGAAGCCATTATGCAGCTCGCGAAGCTCGGACCGCAATACGTTGAGGAGTACCTGATCAACAAGGTCGGCGTGCCATTTGATCGCAATGCTGAGCAGCAGCTTGATATCACCGAAGAAGCCGCCCACAGCGTGCGCCGCATCATACACGTAGCCGATCTTACTGGAAGCGCCGTCGAAGATTACATGGTCAAATACCTGAAGACACTGCCGAATGTCCGGCTTGTCACAGGAGCCACAGCCGTCGATCTTCTGACGCTCTCCCACAACAGCACCAACCCTGAAGATTTGTACAAAGACCTCACCTGTGTCGGCGTGCACGCTCTCATTCTGGAAACCGGTAAGGTTGAGGCCTTCATGGCTGATGAGACGCTGCTGGCCACCGGCGGTCTCGGCCAGCTTTATCTCCATACCACAAACCCCAGGAGCGCCCGCGGCGACGGCATTGCCATGGCCTACCGCGCCGGTGTAAGGCTGCTTAACCTGGAGTACATACAGTTTCACCCCACCGCGCTGTATATCCCTGCCAGTTCCGGTCCTGTGCGCCAATACACCCCAAGCTTCCTCATCAGCGAGGCTGTTCGCGGTGAAGGCGGCATTCTTGTGGGCGCCGATGGCCAGGAATTTATGGACCGCTACCACCCGCGAAAATCTTTGGCTCCGCGCGATGTGGTAGCCCGTGCCATCCACATGGAGATGCTGCAAAACCAGGAACCCTGCGTTTACCTGGACATCAGCTGCCGCCCGGCCGACTGGATCAAACGCCGCTTTCCGAACATTTACGAAAAGTGCATGAGCATCGGCATCGACATGACCCAGCAGCCCATTCCCGTGGTGCCTGCCGCTCATTATGCCTGCGGCGGGATAGCCGTCGATCTGCAGGGCCGGACCAATATGAAGCGGCTGCGCGCGGCTGGTGAAGTCGCCTGCACCGGGCTTCACGGCGCAAATCGTCTTGCAAGCACAAGTCTTCTTGAAGGCTTGGTTTGGGGCGTGGAAGTCGCTAAATCTGTCGTAGAAGACAAGGCGGCCAACGGCGGCAAACCGTATTATATGCCTGAGATCGCCCCCTGGCGTTACGAGTATGAACCCGCAGATCCGGCCCTAATCCTCCAGGACTGGCTTACGATCAAATACACCATGTGGAACTATGTGGGCCTTGTGCGCTCGGCGCGCCGCCTGAAGCGGGCCCGCCACATTCTGCGTGAACTCCTTACCGAGATTGAGTATTTCTATGAGCGCGCGCAGTTGAACGACGATGTTATTGGATTGCGCAACGGCGCCCAGGCCAGCATTGCCGTGCTCTATGCGGCCCTGGAAAACCGCAACAGCAGGGGAGGGCATTACCGTATCGACTAGCGTCGGGACGGTAAATGGACATGGCCAGGCCCGCTAAGAGAAAAACCATGCACTCGCTGGAGCGCCGGCGCCATATCCTCGAACTCCTCAAAACAGAATCTTTCCTTACGGTTGAGCAGGTTCAGAAGCTACTCGGGTCGAGTCCGGCAACCACGCGTCGCGATTTTGCCGATCTTGCTGACCAGATGATGGTTGTACGCGGCCACGGCGGTATCCACCGCATAGATGATGCGCCGGTCATGGGTGTTGTGCCCTTCAGCCGCCGCCAGGTTACCAACCCGGAAGCAAAGGAACGCATCGCACAGAAAGCAGCGGAGTTGCTTTCGCCCAACGATGTGGTCATTATTGATGGCGGCACCACCACCGCACCCATTGCGCGCTACATTTCTCCGTTGGTGCGCATTATCACAAATTCGCTGCCCCTGGCCAGCGCCCTCAATGAGCCGCTCAGCGATAAAAATCCCATACCCGAAGTCAATGTGACCGGCGGATACCTTTACCCGAAAAGTGAAGTGTTGCTGGGCCCGCAAACCGTACAGGCGCTAAAGCAGTACCACGCTAACTGGGCGTTCCTCGGCTGCCACGGCATCACCGCTGAAGCCATTCACAATTCGAACGGCATGGTTGTCGATACGCAGCAGGAAATGATAAACCGGGCGGAAAAAGTCGCCATACTGGCGGATAGTTCCAAGTTTGATAAGGCTGCCATGGTGAGGCTGTGCGAGCTAAACGCAATTGATGTCATTATAACTGATTCCAAACCCCCAAAGAATATAGAGTCGGCTCTCAAGGAAAACGGTGTTACCTTAATTGTAGCTTAAGTTGAGCGGGAAACTTGGCATCAATGCAGCAGCTCACAAATATAGGCTCTTTGTACGCTGTGGCCGCGGCACGTTTTCCCGACGAAGTCGTTCTATCCCGTAAATCCAAACTTGCTCAACCGTGGTGTCGGGGCAGCGAAGCACGGAAAGCAGATCGTTATCTCTAACCGGCGACTGTAGAGCTATAAAATCAGCATACGGTTCATCCAGGTCAGGTTCCAGTTTTCCGTAGTTGTAATCCATGTCGATGTTCCGGATCTCAGCAGGATTTCTGCAAGCCATTTGCAGCACCTCGTCTGCCGTTAGCTCCGGGTGATCCTCCAACGTCATCCGAACAACTTCCAACATGGAAAGGGTATCAGAACTGGCCAGACTGTCGGTTCCGAGGCAGATGTTAACCCCTGACCTCAGCCACTTTGATAGCGGCACCGGCGGCCGTGAAAACCATCTGTGCGTTGATGGGCAATGCACCAGCGCCCGCGGTGCTTTAAAAAATCCGGCTTCTTCATCAGTGAGTACGTTTCCGTGAAACGCGATATCACATAATCGCAGTAAACCTTCATCCTCAAGATAGCCCGCGGCGGTTTTACCTGGAACGGCATCAAATGGCAGCGGCATATTTGCAGACTTGAAAAAATCTGCGATGGAACCTGTTCCGGTAAGAAACAGCGCATTCTCATCGGCGGTTTCTGCCAGGTGCCAAGCCAGGCGCGCCGTGCCCGGATGCCAGCGAAAATCACGAAGTTGTTGCCGTAACCATGGTCCGACGCTGTAAGGGGCATGCGGGTTAATCCCGGCCAGCAGTAACCATTGTTCGCCTTCTTCAACTGTCACAAACTTTTGCCATAGGTTTGCCCATGCTGACTGAGCACGCTCAGCGGTCAGACCCAGCACCTCGAAATACAGGAAGTAGTTCAGGCCATGATCTTCAAGAATAGCGTACGAACTGTCATCTGTTGTGCAGTCGATGACCGCCGTGCAGCCGCCCGTCAGCAGTTCCCGTGCGCCTTCTTCCATTGCCATTCGTCGCGTAGTTGCGTCTGACTGTTCCATCCGGGAGGCAATGATGGCC
>JAKFFN010000017.1:0-4635 GCA_036675025.1 Candidatus Sumerlaeales bacterium
GCTAGTAAATAGAAGATAGTTGATAGTTGATGGACGGGGCCGGTTTACCGGTCCCGTCTTTTCTTTTGCCTGGGGATTTAGACAAAGACTCAAAGGCAAAGGCACAATAGCACAAAGGCACAATGCCGCAAAGAGCAACATCCAAACAGACCAATGTAATCTGGCCCTGCTTGAATCCGGCCCCTTTCCTTTCCTTCTTTGTGCCTTTGTGCCTTAGTGTCAAAATCGCGGTTAATCTCGCACTAGACCTCATAGCTTTACTTCCATTTACTTCCGGCGCGGCTTCGCACCAGAATCTCCAGAAGCCTTCGCCTCCAACTCCTTAACAACACCCGTCACCGCCTTGGCCACCTTTGCCTTGACCACTTCTGCCACCTTCCCTGGCTTTCCCACCTTCGCGCCTTTCGTCCCCTTCACCCCCTTCATCGCCGTCTCCGCCTTGCCCGTCTTTACCACCTTCTGGTAGTACTCACAGTCCTCCCTCACCGGACAAATCTCACACTTCGGTTTCCGCGCGATACAGATCTGCCGCCCATGTAAAATGATCCGGTGACTATACAACGTCCACTCCGGCTGCGGGATAAGCTCCATCAGGTCCCGCTCAATCTTTTCCGCATCCGTATTCTTCGTCAGCCCCAGCCGATTGTTTACCCTGGTCATGTGCGTATCTACCGTAAGACCTGGCACGTCGAAACAATTACCCAGCACCACGTTCGCCGTCTTGCGTCCCACCCCCGGCAGTGGCCGCAGCTCCTCCATCGTCCGCGGCACTTTGCCTTTGTAATCGCGCATCAGCGCCTGGCTCATGCCCTTCAGGCTTTTCGCCTTATTGCGAAAAAAGCCAGTAGTGCGCACCAGCTCTTCCAGGTCTTCCTGCGGCGCCTCCGCCATAGATTCAGCATCAGGATACCGATCAAACAGCGCCGGCGTCACCATGTTCACCCGCACATCAGTACATTGGGCGCTGAGAATGGTGGCCACCAGCAGTTCAAAAGGCGTCCGGAAATGCAGGGCACATTCTGCATCGGGGTAGTGTTCTGTCAGAACACGATTAATGCGCTCCGCGCGCTCGCGTTTCGCTTTTTTCGATTCAACAGCCATGGCGGAAACCCTGCGGCATCTGACGACGCAGGTAAACAAAAAAAGGCGGCCGAAGCCGCCTTCACATTACCATTATCAGCGAAGCTCTAGTTAATCAACCGCAGCGTGAACGGATAACGATAGAGCTGCCCTTCCGACGCCTTCACGGCTGCCATGATCATCAGAACTATTGCCCCAATTCCAATTCCCACCATGGCAACGCCTACCAAAATAGGAACAATGATTGTCCATACAAGCACGAGCGCAACAAGCCAGAGCACAAACATCCCAATGCCCAGCGTGATACAGAAGTTCAGCGCCTCCTTCGCCTGGTCCGAAACAAACGGCGACTGATCTTTCTTGATAAGCCAGATCACCAGCGGGCCGATAAAACCCCAGGCCGGCAAAGTCGTCGCGGCGCCAAGCACCCCGATAATCACTCCCGAGAGATGCGCAAACATCGCCCAGTTGCGCTCTTCAGGCGTAGGTGCTGTCAGCGTGCCAGCCGGTGCGGCGGACCCATAACTGTTGGCGCCGTAGACCGGCGTGGCATTGCCCCCGGGCGGTGGAGGCGGAACAGGGCCAGCGCTGGTCTGCGGCCCCGGCTCCTGCGAAAAAAGTGGCGGTGGAGGCGGATTTGCGCCCGCCTCTGCCATTGGCGGAGGCGGAACCGCACCACCGCTCAGCGGCTCCTGCGGGGTGCCTTCCAGCGGGCGATCAGGATCGTTTTCGTTATACTGGCTCAATGGTCTGCCTCATTCTTAAGTTGGAACTTCTGTAAGCTGCTAACCGACCCACCAACTCAACAGCACCAATCCCGTTTCGTCAACAGGAACCGGTGAACACAATGGAGATGGCATATTAAGTAGGATAGGCATTCCTGTCCCTTCACCAAACAGAGAACAACGTACACGTGCACGAAACGCAAACCTCAATCCGGCCATCCCTTAAGGTCGAGTAACATCCATGTCTATATCACCACCACTAAAAGAGACTGAGTAGCTGCACCAGCCAGGCCCACCAACCAGAACATCGCAACACTGCCACTCTCCCCTTGCCGGCTTCAGCACTCCGACAGCCGCACCCAACTCACCCTCACCCAAAGGCTCCATCCCCTTGCCGGCTTCAGCCGGCTCCCTCTTTGCACCCGCCTTTAGGCGGGGTGATACCCCCATCCCAATATTACCCAGCAGCCGGCTTCAGCCGGGCTTTCAACCGCTTCAGCATCCCTCCTTCCCTCGCAACACTCACTTCACTTGAACATCCCCCCCCCCAGCGCCGCCGGCCGCTCTGGCCCAGACCCAATCTCCACATGCCACTTCTCAGCGCTGGAAGTATGGATCGCCTCCATCACCTCAACCACATGCCTCGCCAGTTCCCCGCTGGCCCGGTGCGGCCGCCCCGCCCGAATCGCATCCGCCATATCCGCCAGCCCAATCACGCGATCATTACCCGTATACGCCCGCCGATGTCGCAGCTTCCGCCACCACCGCTGCCCCGCGCGCCGCGTCCGAACATGCCCCCCGAAGAAATTCGGATCCGGAACCTGCATGCTGCCCTTAGTCCCAAACAGCTCAAGGTTCGGCAAGCTGCTCGTCTGCACCTCGAAACTCGTCGTCAGCGTAACCGTCGCACCGCCCGCAAAATCCAACACCGCCGCCACATGCGTCGGCACCTCCACCAAAATCTCCTGGCCTGCCCGCGGCTGACTCGTAATTGTACGCGTATGGATATGCGTCTGCGCCGAAGCACACACCCGCCGCACCGGACCCAGCATGTTCACCAGCGCCGTCAGGTAATACGGCCCCATATCAAACAGCGGTCCGCCGCCATGCTTATAAAAAAACTCAGGGTTCGGGTGCCACATCTCCACGCCCGCCGTCAGCATAAACCCGCACCCGCCAATCACCTCCCCGATCACCCCTTCATCAATAGCCGCCCGCGCCGCCTGGTGGCTTCCGCCCAGAAACGTATCCGGCGCGCACCCAACCCGCAAACCGCTCTCCGCCGCCAGGTCCAGTATCCGCTGCGCATCTTCAGCAGTCAGCGCCAGCGGCTTCTCGCTATACACATGCTTGCCCGCCTGCAGCGCCGCCAGGGTTACCTCCGCATGCGCGACCGGAACCGTCAGGTTTAGAACAATATCAATCTCCGGGTCGTGCAGCAGCTCATCCACAGTCCCACACCCGCGGCATCCATGCTTCGCCCCCAGCGCCCCCGCCCGCGCCGCATCAATATCCGCACAGGCAACTATCCGAAAGTACGACGAAAAACGCTTCGCGTTCTCCATATAGATTTCACTAATAGCCCCGCAACCAACAAGGCCAACACGCAATGGCGCACCATGTTTCATGCGTTAATCAGCACTACAATTCGTCAGCCGAGGCAAGTCTGATAACGCTCTATCCGACAAGGTTTTTTGCACTAGCGTCTCCTAAAGAGAACCCTAGCGCCACTAGCCCACTTCCCACCAATTATCAATCACCCACCACCACCTCATAGTCCTAACACCCACACTAACCACTACCTACCCCGCACCAGCCACCAGCCACCAGCAACCACCCACTACCAACTAACCACTATCCACTTACCACTAGCCACTAACCACTAGCCACTGCCTTTACGGTCGCACCCACACCGGCCGATCCAAACAATCGCAGTCCAATTCATGCTGTCCCTGCTGATGCCCGGGCCGCCGATTTCTAAACGCTGCGCTATACGGCATCTGCCGGAAAACCTCATAAACCCGCCCCGCCCTAAGCGTAATCGACGTCTCGCTCTCGCCCACCTTGCCGCCCCCAACACTAACATCCATAATACCCGTCCACTCACCCGCCGGCATAGCAACCACCGCCGTCGATGGCCCCAGCGCGCCCTTTACCTGCGGCACCTTATCCCCACCGCCGCCGCCCGTAAACTCCAGCCGCTTTTGAAACCACTGCGCGAAAATTCGATTGGCATCAAGCGAAGGCGCCGCCCCTGCACCATACAGCACCCCCAAAACCCGACGCGCCCCCGCCGGCCGCGCTGCATCTGCAGACGTGTCCTTATCCGTCACCCATCCAAGCGCGACCATGTACCTGTCCGCACCGCCAGAGCTTTGCAAAAGCTGCGTCGCACTGGTAAACCGCAGCGGATCATTAGACAACGTGTAATACAGCGCCCCCCGGTTCATGTGGAGGCCCATCAGGTAATGCTTCTTGCCGGTGGCATCCCGCAGGATCTTCACGTCATTCACCGCCAGGGGTTCCTCCAGCACCGTGCCGGCCATCTCGAAAGTCCGCGTAGCCCCGGCATCGGCGACAGCCACCCGCACAGCGCCAAAGTTCTTAAAGTCGCCAAAATAAAGCAGGCTCCGCCCCTCATCCCGAAGCAGCACGTTCATGCCGTTGATATCTGCGCTCGCGTAATTATCATACCCGTTAATCGTAATCATATCTGCCTTGGCCGCAGTTATCGGCGCATTCGGAACGGGCTTTTCCAGGTTATAAATCACCGGCTTGTTCCGCCACTCGTCATCCGGAAACGCCGTGCACATCAGCGTCACGCCCTGGC
>JAKFFN010000377.1:0-4627 GCA_036675025.1 Candidatus Sumerlaeales bacterium
CAACAGCACCCTTAAAATCCTCGAGCGAGCCCTTGGCTCCGTACCAGTTCAGGAAATCAATATAATCATCTACCGGCTCGCCGGCCACAGAAACGATCTTGTCGTTTATCTTCAGCGGAGAAGCCGCTTCCGACACCTCGCGCACATCACCGATAACCGCTTCCGGTGCTGGCGGACGGTTATACCCGATCCACGACACCAGGAAATAAATCAGGATCGCCGTCAGGATATTATTGATGCAGCCCGCGCTGAAAACCAGCAGCTTCTGCCAGTAAGGCTTGTTGCGCAGTGCGTTCACCTCATCCTGGATTCCCTCGGCCAGGCTTACCGACGCCGGTGCGCTCAGTTCCTCCGCCGCCTCGCTTACCGATTCCTTCTCTTCCTCAGTCGCATCCTTCTTCCCCTCAAGCACATCTTCCATTTCCTTGCTCAGGGTGCCCACCATCTTCACATAGCCGCCAAAAGGAATCGCCGCTATCTTATACTCCGTCTCGCCGCGCCTGAACCCCCACAGCTTTTTGCCAAAGCCAATGGAGAACGTTTCCACACGCACACGAAACAGCTTGGCGAACATAAAGTGCCCCAGCTCATGCACAAATATGGCCACCGAAAAGGCGAAGATAACACCAATGATGCCCTGCAGATAGGAAAAGATCATGGAGCCTGCTAACATTATAAGGATGCGACCGCGCAAGACCACAAAGCCCCTGCGCTAAGTTCGATGCACCCTTTGTACCCACCCGCCTCAGATTTGTTTAAAAGGCAGTGGCTAGTGGACAGTGGCTAGTGGCTAGTGGCTAGTGGCTAGTGGCTAGTGGACAGTGGACAGTGGACAGTGGACAGTGGACAGTGGACAGTGGACAGTGGACAGTGGGCAGTGGCAACTCTCAACTCTCAACTCTCAACTCTCAACTCAAAACTCTCAACTCAAAACCCCCCGTCGCCGTCAACCGGTCCCCAACTAGCCACTAACCACTGCCCACTAACCACTATTATTGTAGACATTCCCTTTTTCCCTCTGCTACCTACCAGACTGCGCTGACCGGTCCAGCTTCCGTTTCCCACGGGCCTTCACCGCATCAGCATGCAGGGGTTTTATCGAAAAAACATGTGGGGGTATTGCACCATGCAGTTCAAATCATTAGCATCTGTGGCATCAATTTTCATCGGCCTGTTGCCAGGCTGGGCTGCCGGCGACTCCTTAAACACCGTCGAACTCTTTCCCACCGGAATCACGTCCCGCTCCGGCGCCATGGAAATCAACCAGGCAGCCGTTGATCAGCTCAGAAGTGACGCGCCGGTGGTAAAGCTGGCGGGCGTACCCCTTGTCAATGGAGCCACGGCCGAGTTTACTCTCACAGAAATGTCCGTTTTTGCGCCCGACACCATAATATCCGAAATCCGCGCCGATGGAACCACCGCTTCCGTCGCCCTTCCCGATATCCGCACCTGGTACGGCACCGATCCCACCAATCCCGACCGCGCCCTGTTTGCTTCGGCCGATGCGGATGGCAACGTAAAGGTAATGGTCACAGGCGACCAGCATACCTCCGTCACCGTAATTTCGCCAAACCCCGGCACTGCCAGCTACCGCATTGATACCGGCAATATCCCCGCCATGGATTTCTGCGGCACAGATTCTATTTCCGCCCTTGTTCCCACCGGGGAACCGGAACCGGAAGTTGCCGCCGCCGAACCGCGCGCCGATCTTCTGTATGAAATTGAACTCATGGTGGATATTGGTAACAAGCTCGACGAAAGACTCCAGGGTAACAGCCTCCGCCTGCTTGACTACCTCACTGACCTCTTCGGCGCTGTAAATACGATCTATCGCCGCGACGTTAAAGCCAACATCACCATCAAACACCTCAGCGTCTGGAAAACCCCAGAGCCTTTTAGTGGTGCCAACACCAGTGAGCAACTCTTCCAGTATCGCGACTTCGTAAACGCCAATCGCCGCGGTACCAACTACGACCTCGCCCACTATTTCGATTATAATCCGTCATACGGCGGCATCGCCTGGCTAGATGTACTTGGCAGTTCCTTCCCCACCTTTCGATTCGGCGTAAGCAACATCTATGGTGACAGTGATTTTCCGTCGGACATCAACACCTACTATTGGGATACCATGGTTACCGCCCACGAGATCGGTCATAACGTAGGCAGCCCCCACACCCATTGCTACTTCCCGGCTATCGACTGCTGCTTTGTGGAATCGGATTGCAGCGGGTGCACCGCCGCCAGCCCTGCCATCGGAACCATTATGAGCTACTGCCACCTTCAGTTCGGTAACGGCGGCGATATCAACATGGTTTTCCACGAGCGTTGCATCTCCCTGATGGCCCCAAAGATCTCCGGGTCCAACCGCGTGGGCATCTATCCAAATCAGCCCAATGCCCTCCTCGAAGGCGGAGCGCAAAATGTTCTGATCCCCAATGGATCCCTCCAGACCACTACCCTCAACGGCACCCTCATCGAAGCCCAGATGGTCGGCGGCACGCCCACCGCCCGCCAGTTTAACATCAGGAACGATGGCACTATACCCCTGATACTCACCGGCGCAACCCGCGCCACCATTAGCGGCAGTTCCCTCCTGGGCATATCCAGCCAACCCGCCGCAGGAACCCTTGCTCCCGGGGAATCCACGACCTTCTCTGTTTTGTTTAATCCCATGATCGCCGGCACTTATTACGGAACGATTTCGATTCCCACAAACGATCCCGATACTCCAAACTATACCTTTGGCGTGTCAGCCCGCGTTGCCCAGCCTGCGCCTCCCAAGACCTTTGACTGGAATGGTACAACGCCCATTCCCGATGCCGACTACGATGGCGTTTCCGTTAATATAAACGCCACCGGCGTGCCCGGCACCATCCGCGATGTGAATCTTCAGTTCAAGGGCGCCGACTGCTCCGTTACCACAGGCACTGGTATTGAGCACCCGCGCGTCGCTGATCTTGCCATACTCCTGGAATCACCCCGCGGTACGCAGTGCTGGATCATGCAGAACCCGTCCGCCGCAACCGGCGCAAACTTCTGCAACACCGTGTTTGATGACGAACTCGCAAATCCTGCCATCAGTTCTGCGCCTTCCGCCGCATCGCCCTACACCGGCAGCTTCCGCCCCTACGAAACTCTCAACCGCTTCGCCGGCGAAGACGCCAACGGCACATGGAAACTCACCGTCATCGACATCAATAGCGGCAACGAAGGCACCCTCCGCTCCGCATCCCTTGTCATAATCGGCAATACCTCCTCGGAAGTGGGCACCTGGTCCATCTACGAGTAACCTCAAAGTGCAGGTGCACCAAGCGTGCACCTGCACTACCTTTTATCTGCCAGAGCTTTGCCGTATTAGAAATAAATCTGGGCCTGCTGTCCCTGTTAATGGTGTTCACCATCCTTAATGCAGATCCCACGGCAGGATTCCTATCAGCCCCTTTTGCGCCTTTTGCGCTTTTTTGCGGCTAGATCTCAATCCCGTTTTTTTGTGCCTTCTGTGCCTTTTCGTGGCCAACTTCTAACTAGATTGAGCGTATCCACTCCTGGTCTGCATACCGCCCCCGCGCCAGCTCCTCCGTCCGCTCCCGCGGCCAATCCTTCAGCACATCCGCCGCCCCCCAAACCTTCGCGATCTCCGCCTTCGCCCGTTCCGCATCCACCGGTATGTTCGTCACAAACCGCCCATGTTCCCTGCCCTCCCGGTACTCCGGCATCTTCTCCGGACTCCCCAGGCACTCCGACACCATCCCCAGTTCAAAGTCATAAAGCACCGTCCCGTGGAAGAGCAGATACCGCTTCCTCCGCCGCTGCGAGTTTCCTGAGAATTTCAGATCCCCCGCCGTCAGGTCACTCGTCCCCTGCACCTTAGCCCCCGGCACCCCGCACCGCGATAGCGCCTCCGCCACTTTGCCCAGGATCTCCTCATTCGAACTCTTGATCGTACCCAGTTCTCCACGCGCTTCCCGGTCCAGCACCAGCGTATAATTGAAACACCCAGGCCCCTGCATCACTGTTCCGCCCCCGCTGCACCTCCGCAAAATGGGGATGCCCCGGCGCTCGCACTCAGCTATGTTCACATCCGTCTTCATCGGGCTTCCCGCCCCCATCACCACAAAATGCACCGGGCTCTCCCACAGCCGCAGGCATTCCGCCTCGTTCTGTTCCCCCCATTCCAGGAGCGCTTCCTCCAGGGCAAGGTTCTCTTCAGGGGTTGGCAGGGTCAGGTCTAAGAGGTACATACAGCGGCAAACAGTCAGACTGAGATAATCATCCGGCGAAACAATGGCAAAAACGATGCGGCGTTTCATAATAGCATTATTCGCCATTCGCGAATAGCGAGCTTGCTTTATTATGCTTGATTATACTAGTCTTGATTAAGCGCATATAAATTTATTCGCTATTCGCGAATACCAAATTATTATGATCCTTAAACCGCAGGACATTATAATCTCATTGAAACTCTTGGATGAGAAGCATGCAAAGTTTACGTTTGCGCAGCTTGCTGCTGAACTTGACATGAGTGCATCTGAAACAAATCAGGCGTTTCACCGGGCTCGCGAGGTGGGATTGGTCTCTCCCCTGGAAAAAACTGCGAACCGATCTGCCGTGGCTGAGTTGCTGATAC
>JAKFFN010000080.1:0-4624 GCA_036675025.1 Candidatus Sumerlaeales bacterium
CTGGGGGCCGGTCACAGTGCCATTCTTTTCCGCCATATCTTGCCCAACTGCGTAGCGCCTGTCATTATTTGGTTTGCCATGGGTATCGCCGGTGCTATCATGGGTGAAGCATCCCTCAGCTTTCTCGGGCTCGGTGATCCTGACAGTCTTAGCTGGGGCACAATGATATACATGGGGCTGAGTCGCTCTGACTTCCCCTCTGAGTGGTGGGCAGCAGCATTTCCGGCGGTGGCCCTTGCCATCACCGTGCTCGCCTTTAATCTAATCGGAGATGCGCTTCAAGACGCCCTGAACCCGCGTCTCAGGCCATAACGCCTTCAGCTAAAAACGCCGACATTTCGCGGTTTACTGCCTCCGGATTCTCGATTGGAGACAAGTGGCCCGCTCCGGGGATTACCTTGAGTACAGAATCCTCAACGCCATCGTGAATCGTCTGGGCTACTTCCAATGGTGTGACTTTGTCATGCTCGCCAACAAGAACAAGCGTCGGCACGTCTATGGTTGCCAGTGTCGGTACAGAGTCCGGCCGGTTCATAAGCATCTCGATTGACCGGATAATGGTTTCGCAGGATGGTTCTGTGGCCCACGTTGAAACGTCCCTCACCACATCCAGCTTGTTTGTACGGGTTTCTTCTGACATCATGCCTGCCACTACCTCCGGCAGTTTGGCCGTGCCTGTTTCGCGTACCGTATCGATAGCCTCTAAACGCTTTGCGCGGGCCGCATCGTCATCAGGGTCAGCTTTAGAGTCTATAAACATCATTGCGGCGATTAGTGACGGATCCTGCCGCCAAAGCTCGAATAGGACATACCCTCCCATGCTGCATCCGGCAAACACCGCCTTAGGCACCTGTGCGCCTTTCAGTGTTTTCCGGATATCGCTGGCAAATTGTTCTATAGTAAAGCCTTCCTGCGGCTCCGGCCTTGACCGGCCATAGCCCCGGAAATCGGGCGCAATCACATGTCTGTTTCGGGAAACTCGGGCCAGCTGGTGGCACCACAGCCGGGAATTTAACGGATAAGGATGCAGCAATATCAGGGGCAACTCTGTCCCAAACCCCTGCTGAAGGTACGCAAGCTTCATAAAACTAAAACTTCCCTCTCAACATCTTACGGAAATAGCAATGAATCCTAATCGATGTATAGATTTACAAAATTCCATGTCGGAAGCAAATGCTTTGCCCAAACCTGTTCGTGTAGAACTTGATGCTCGTAGTTATGATATAAACTTCTACGATGCCCTGCATCAAATTGCAGCGGATGTGAAAGCCTACTGTCCTGAAAAGGCTGTAGTTATTACTAACAAAACTATTTCGGATCTTTATGGAAAAGTTTTTTTAGAAGCACTGCAGAAAAATGACGTTGATGCTATCGCCTGGGAGATGGGCGACGGCGAAAAGTACAAATCTGTAGAAACAGCCTCTGCTGCGTGGGACTTCCTGGTGAAAGGTAAGTATACACGAAAAACCTGCATCATCGCTTTGGGCGGTGGTGTCGTGGGGGATCTGGCAGGATTCGTAGCAGCGACCTTCCTTCGTGGTGTAAACTTCGTGCAGATTCCTACAACAGTGGTCGCAATGGTAGATAGCAGCGTTGGCGGCAAGACTGGCGTTGATCATCCGCTGGGAAAAAACCTGATCGGCGCTTTCTATCAACCGAAGCTTGTAGCCATGAACATCGATTTGCTGAAGACCCTTGATGAGCATAACCTGCGAGGCGGCTTTGCGGAAGTCATTAAGTATGGCGTGATCTATGATGCAAATTTCTTTGCCTGGCTGGAAGAGAACATCGATAAAGCACTGGCTCTTGATCCCGCGGCAATGGCTCACGTGGTTCGGCGGTCCTGCGAGATCAAGGCAGATGTCGTAAGCCAGGACGAGCAGGAATCCGGGCTGCGTGCGATCCTCAACTATGGCCACACCTTTGGCCACGCCATTGAAGCTCTTGGGGAATACCAGGAGAAGCAGTTCCACGGGCAGGCAATAGCCATTGGAATGTGCTGCGCAGCAGACCTGGCGGTAAACCTGGGAATTCTGAACCAGACGGATGCGGATCGGATTGTTGCCCTGATCGAGAAGGCTAAACTTCCCATGCACCTTGCAGCCGATATGGATCCCGAGGCTGTTTATGACCGCATGTTTAGCGACAAAAAGGTTGCCGCAGGCAAAATCCGTTTCGTTTTACCGACGCGAATTGGTCACGTAGAAATGCGCGGCGATATCAACAAGCAATCGGTGTTGGACGTGCTGACGGCGCGCCGGCGCTAACCTACTCGCCCCGGTAAAAAAATAGGCGGAGCAGATGCTCCGCCACTTTAATATTAAACGGCTGTTACTTGTTACCTGGCGACCGCTACATGCTCCAGAACGGCATCTACGCTAGCCGGGATGCTGATGTAGTTTGGCGACTGCTTGATAGCGTTATCAGGGTCCTTCAAGCCATGGCCGGTAAGTACGCAGACGATCCTGATCTTGTGGTCCTTCTCCCGCTGCGTGCTTTCTTCGCGGAAGTAATCACTCTGCGCCAGCTTAAGCAGGCCTGCAACACTTGCAGCGCTTGCAGGTTCACAGAAGATGCCTTCATTGCGCGCCAGCCAGCTGTAGGCGGTAAGAATCTCTTCGTCCGTTACAAGGTCGATCATGCCATTGCTGCTGTCGCGCGCTTCTTCAGCAAACTTCCAACTCGCGGGGTTTCCTATCCGAATAGCCGTAGCTACCGTCTCCGGATTTTCTATCACATGGCCGTGAACAATCGGCGCCGCACCTGCCGCCTGGAATCCCATCATTTTCGGGATCTGGCTGCACTTGCGAAGCTCTTTGAACTGCGCATATCCGCGCCAGTAGGCAGTGATGTTGCCGGCGTTGCCTACCGGGATGAAATGATAATCCGGAGCATCGCCAAGCGCATCCACCACTTCAAAGGCACCGGTCTTCTGGCCTTCCAGGCGGTGCGGATTCACGCTGTTAACGAGAGTGATCGGGTAGTTGCTGGTGATTTCCCGCACCATCCGCAGGGCGTCGTCAAAGTTCCCGCGCACGGCGAAAACCTTAGCGCCATGCATAAGCGCCTGCGCCATTTTTCCCAGGGCAATATTACCGTCAGGGATGATAACCAGGCATTCCATACCTGCCCGCGCCGCGTAAGCTGCCGCACTGGCTGACGTATTGCCTGTAGAAGCGCACATGATGGCTTTGCTGCCTTCACCTGCTGCATGGCTGACGGCCAGGGTCATTCCGCGATCTTTAAATGAACCTGTCGGGTTCAGGCCTTCGTACTTCAGATAAACTTCAAAGTTGTCGCCAAGTCTGGCAGACAGAGCTTCCGCATGTACTAGGGGGGTGTTGCCTTCACAAAGGGTAACTACCGGTGTGTTATCTCCAACGTTGAGATGGTCCCGGTACCGGTGGATGATGCCTCTCCACATCACGGTTTTATTGCTCCAGGCTATGCCACTGAACGCCCCGGTTAAGGGAACGCCGACTTCAGTCGCATGCTGATTCCTATAATACACCTGCCTGAAAGTTGTTCACTTGGCAAGGCACTTTTCCACGATACTCCTGAGCCTTGCAGCGCCTGCTTCCGGGTCAATCGCATCCATTACAGCTCTGATAGTGGCAACGCCGGCAGCTCCGGCCGCAATGCACTCACCAGCATTGGTTTCGTCCACGCCACCGAGCGCTACAATGACCTTTCCCGGCTGCCGCTCATTGAGTGCCGAAATGCAATTCGTGCCTACCGGAGACAGGATCCCGGCTTTCGACGGCGTCGGAAAAATGGGGCTGAGCGTACAAAAGTCGACATTATGTCCGAAAGCAGCAGCAGCGTCGTCAACCGCATGGGCAGAGTAGCCAGACAGGTGAGTACGCGCTTCCGGGTGCAGCGGCAGATTTCGGTCGCTATAATGTATGCCTGCAACCGCCTCAGTAATTTCAACTCTGTCCAGTAGGTCAGCATTCAGGAAAAGTGGAACGCCCGCAGAAGCGCAAACTTCAGCCACCGCAGAAAAGGCCCGCGCGCAAAGGGTAGGACCAAGAGTCTTCTCTCGGAACTGCACTGCCGTCACGCCGCCACGAATGCCTGCGGCCACCTTTGCTGCCAGTTCATCTGGTGAGCGCGCCGCATCATCAGTTATAAGATACAGGCGCATTTTATGTGAGATGTCACCCATGTGATGCAAAATCCGTGTAGCTGCAAGTATGCCACATGTCACTAAATTAAACTCAATATGGTGGCTGCCAGGTAACATTTCCTTGCTACAACTCCAGTCGGGACCCCACAGATTGCATCAGTGCTAAAGCCATCTGCCATACTTTACCGCTTGATCGTTTCCTGCGGCTGCCTGGTAGTGCTGACCGCGTGCCTGCCGGAAGACTCCTTCTTCGGCCTCGAGTTTTCGCCCGATGGCCAGCTGACAGCCATCATTTCTGAGAAGAAAGGGCTGGTGGTGGCTGACCCCGCTGCCCTGGAATCCAGGCAGATTGCTCCGCCACCGATAAACCCCTGCGGCATCGCCTGGACTGATGATTCTTTGAAAATCGCCTACGCAAGCAAAGCCGAAGGTTCGCTGGATATCTACCTTGCGTCGCTGGACGGCCTTACCACTCGTGTGACCTCCCAACCTTCG
>JAKFFN010000324.1:0-4619 GCA_036675025.1 Candidatus Sumerlaeales bacterium
TCATAACAAAAGCAGGACTTAGTTGATAGTCTCATTGTTTGAAGGGGTTTGTTTCCAACACGTGCCCGAAATACAAGGAGGGCATTTTAGTGGACTAAAATCCGCATGCAGTTGCTTTATTACATCATCATCAATCAGCTTCCACCATCGCCCACCTTTTTCTATTCCCCGTTCAAAATACCGATTATTTGCGTATAACCCGTAGACATGCCCGGATCGCATCCTGCTTGTTTTATGATACATGTGCTTTGTGACTGTGTAAATAAAATGAGCACAGTCTGGATCGAGATACGTAGACATCTCTTCACTACTTGAAGTTAGCACTTGTTTAAGAGGCGTCGCAAACGTGGCTCCTCTGTCCGATTCAGAAACAATGAGCTTACCCTTGCGAGTTATCATGATGTCCAGTAGCTGTTGTTTGTCCTTTTTCAACAATATACGCGGAGATGAACCCTCTGGATAAGTCAGCACCTCTACTAAGAGTTGATCACTTGAAATACTAAATCCAAGGTACCACTTAAGCTTGTATAATGGGCCCCATATGTGTTTTTCTGGATAAGCACTGTAGTGGTAGATATAACTAAGGTCTGCGGCACCGCCCTCTTGCTGAGTAACAGAAGACTTCCATACGTCCACGAACCGATACTTTCTCCTGCCATTGTCAGCGAGAATATAGCATGCTATGAACAACGCTGCAAAAGCCATGAGGGCTATACCCGTTAAAGTACGCCTTAATGCCGTTTTCAGCAGCGAGGGAATTACAGCAATTTGAAATTCCTTCTGCCAGTTCATGCTTTTTCTCCAACCCATTGCTGGACTTGACGCATTTAAGGAGTTGGTCGGATAAACTTGGAACTTTGTTGACGCACCTTCTCACGCGCGAAGCACCTCTTCTCACGAGGCGCAGCCTCTCTTCTCACGCGGCAGAGCCGCCCTTCTCACGCCGCGCAGCGGCTCTTCTCACTCGCCGCTCTGCGCTCCGCGAGTCACCGATGCACCCGCCGTGCATACACAAACGTCGACCCATAACGGCCCATGTAATTCCGGCCGTCTTTCTCGACCGACGACTTCGTCGGGCCCGTTTTTCCCGCTGAATGCATGTACATTTTATCGCCCAGGTAAAACCCGACGTGAAACACAAACGCGTTCCTGTTCATAAAGAACATCACGTCGCCCGGTAGCAGGTCTGCGTAATCCGGCAGGTAGCCAACGATCTCGCCCACGTGGCACTGCATGCTCGCATCTCGCGGCAGAAAGATACCCTCCTGCAGCGCCAGCGTCTGCACGAATCCGCTGCAATCGATACCAAGCTCACTCTTGCCACCCCACAGGTACGGCGAATCCATGAACTCTTCCGCCCGCTTCTCCGCCGCATGAATGAAATTCGACCGTGACGGATCAAACCTCACATAATCCCGCTTCGACACCTTCAGCGGCGTACCGTCCGCCAGCAGCAACCTGCCCTCAAACTGGCTCAGCCGCGCACCCGGAGGAATCGTCAATCCCTGTGCTTTAAGCGGCACCAGCGTGATCCCGTGCGCACCATTCTTCCAGCGGAGGTAACCATCCACCGTCACCGGCGTCAGCTCCTGCGTCGGCATATATCCTACGTAGCCATCCGGGTGCTGCACGAAGGTGAAATCGCCTTCCCGATGATAGACCCGCAGCACCGTACCATACAGCGCCTGCGTATCCAGCAACTCAGGATCACTTGCATCAGGATTGCGCCACATCTGCGCAAAAGGCACGAGCACCACGCCGAACCTGGGCGTGCCTCTCTCCAGCACCCGCAGCTTTATCTCTGCGCCGGGGCCGAAGATATCCTTCGCCACCGTCTTCACAAACGCATCTGTCTGGCGATACTGCGTGAATCCAGAGACCACAGCACTTTTGCCGCTGCGCTCCACCGCCACCCGGCACGCCGTCATCCGCGAATCAATTTTTGCCTTCAGGCGAAGCTGGAAAAGTTCTGTTTTTTCACTGTGAGTAAGAGCCATGATGTTAAGCTTCAATCCTATAGAGGTTCGATGTACTGTACAGACTTTCAGCCGCTGCAACAATCAAATCTAATCACCAGCCATTAGTTCTACCCAAGCCGACGCTCGATCCAGCGAAGCTTGCACGAAAGGCGCATCTGATCCTTCTTTCTTCCTTATTCCTTCGTGCCTTCGCGCCTTCGTGTCAAAACTACGTATTCCAGTCCTCCAACTTCCGTTGAAGCTGATTCACACGCAGCTAACTCTTCGCAACACCCATCTGGCTGCGCAGGTAGGCGTCGATAAACAGATCAATATCGCCATCCATCACATCAGCAATGCTGCTCGTCTCTGCGCCGCTGCGCAGGTCTTTCACCATCTGGTACGGCTGGAACACGTACGACCGGATCTGCGATCCCCAGGCGATGTCTTTCTTCTCACCCGCCTTTGCCGCCTGCTCCTGTTCCTGCTGTTCTCGGTAATACTGGTAGAGCCGCGCACGCAGCACCTTCATGGCGCTGTTCTTGTTCTTTAGCTGGCTGCGCTCGTTCTGGCACTGCACCACAATATTCGTCGGCAAGTGAGTAATGCGCACGGCCGAGTCAGTTACGTTTACGTGCTGACCGCCCGCACCGCCAGAGCGATACGTGTCGATACGCAGGTCGTTCTCATCAATGTTCACTTCTATGGTGTCATCAATGTCCGGGTACACATGCACAGAAGCAAAAGATGTATGGCGCCGCTTGTTCGCATCAAACGGCGATATGCGCACCAACCGGTGAACACCGTTTTCCGCCTTCAGAAAGCCGAAAGCAAACTCACCCCGGATACCGATCACCGCGCGTGAAATGCCCGCCTCGTCCCCCTCCTGGATGTCGATCAGCTCAAGCTTGAAACCCTTGCGCTCCGCCCAGCGCGAATACATACGCAGCAGCATGCTGGCCCAATCGCAGCTTTCCGTGCCACCCGCGCCAGAGTGCACCTGCAGGAAACAGTCTGAGACATCAGCTTCATCCGACAACATGCTCTGGAACTCAAGCTCTTCGATCTTCTTGTTGATGACGTCCACGTGGCCTTCAATCTCAGCAGCCAGTTCCTCGTCATCCGCCTCTTTGGCCATCTCGGCCATTTCCAGGTAATCGGTCGTTTCCTTATCAACGGCGTCCCATGGAATCACCACCCGCTTCAGCGCGTTCAGCTTTTTAAGGTGTTCCTGGGCCTTCTGGTTATCGTTCCAAAACCCCGGCGCAGCACTCTCCGCTTCCAGCCGGTCAACTTCGAGCCGCTTGTTAGCGACGTCAAAGATACTCCTTGGACTGCAGAATGCGCTCGCGTGAGCGTTTGAGGTCGTTGATTGTGTCGTTTAGCATGGGCTGCAATACCGGCCAAGGTTTGCCGGATTCAGCCGTCATGGGTGAATCAAATGCAGGGTTTGGCGTAGGTGGGGGCGTGTCCGTGCGCCTTGCGCGCGGGCTGTGGCAGGCATACCCGGCTTCATCGCCGGCTCTAGCCGCTATCGACCACATCTTACATTGGAGAAACACTATGCCTAAGCATGGTAAGAAGTTCCGCTCGGCTGCCGAGAAGATCGAAGCCGGCAAAACCTATCAGCTTCCTGAAGCTGTAAAACTGGTGAAGGAAATCGCCTACGCCAAGTTCAACGAATCCGTAGACCTCGATTTCCGTCTCGGCGTTGATCCCCGTCACGCTGATCAGCAGGTTCGTGGCACCGTCAGCCTTCCTCATGGTACTGGTAAGTCCGTTCGCGTTGTCGTATTTGCCAAGGGTGAGAAGGCCGTTGAAGCTGAAAAGGCGGGTGCTGAGATCGTTGGTGCTGAAGACCTCGTAACGAAGATCGCAGGTGGCTTCACAGATTTCGATGCCGCTATCGCCACGCCCGACATGATGGGCCAGGTTGGCCGTTTAGGTAAGGTTCTTGGTCCCCGTGGCCTCATGCCTAACCCGAAGACCGGCACCGTAACCATGGACGTCGCCCGCGCCGTTGAGGAAATCAAGGCCGGCAAGGTTGAGTTCCGCGTCGACAAGACTGGCAACGTTCACGTTCCGGTCGGCAAGGTTCAGTTCACCGAAGACCAGATCCGTGAAAACGCCGAAACCGTTCTGGATGCACTTCAGCGCGCAAAGCCTGCCGCTGCCAAGGGTATCTATATGCGCAACGTAACCATCAGCAGCACCATGGGCCCTGGCGTTAAGATTCACTAAGCCTTACCCAATAAGTTAAACAACCCAACCCGCGGCGGCCAAAAGCTTCCGCGGGTTTTTCTTTGTTTGATGGGATCATTGTCTGCGCCTGTTAAAGTGCTAGATCATAGCAGGAGTGCAGGGTGGCGCGGACACTCCTGTCCGCAGCCGTGGTCGCAAGAACTCGGAACAATCTTCAGAACCAGCCGCGATTCCGTGCTTTTAGTCCACGTACCGTTAAATATCCATGTCTGTTAAAAGAACTAGTTGCTGCGGACAGGAGTGTCCGCGCCACCCCGTATTTTGCGCCCAATCAAACTTAACCTCCGCTGTACCCCATATCCGACCACCACCGCATCGAAGGAGAATCAATGGAAGTCATTCTGTTCGACAACGTGAAAGGCCTCGGCCGCCAGGGCGACCTGGTAAAGGTATCCGAAG
>JAKFFN010000021.1:0-4603 GCA_036675025.1 Candidatus Sumerlaeales bacterium
TGCTCCGCTTGTTCACCCGGCCGCGGCCCGTGCAATCCTTACACGGGTTCTCAATGATTTGCCCCTGACCCTGGCACACATCGCATGCTGTATTGATGCTGAAAAAGCCCTGCTGGTAGCGCATCGCGCCAGAGCCCTTACACCGCGGACACGTCTTAGGCTTGCTGCCCGGCGCCGCGCCGCTGCCCGTACAAGTGCCACAGGTTTCCAGCCGCGTCAGCGCGATTTCCGTCTCTTTGCCGCCAAACGCCTCTTCCAGCGTAATCGCAACATTAACCTTCAGGTCACGACCCCGCTCCGCCCGCGATTCACCGCCCCGACCACGTCCGCCGCCGCCCTGCTGGCCGCCGAAAATGTTGCCAAATATCGACGAGAAAATATCCTCGAAATCGCCCGCATGCGTAAAGTTCTCATAGCTGAACCCGCCGCCACCAAAGTTCACACCCTGGTGGCCATACTGATCATAGCGCGCACGCTTATCCGGCTCAGAAAGGATCTCGTAAGCCTCGCAGGCCTCCTTGAACTTATCCTCCGACGCTTTATCGCCAGGGTTCCGGTCAGGATGATACTGCTTGGCCACCTTACGGTAAGCCTTCTTAATCTCATCTGCGGAGGCCGTCTTCGACACTCCCAGGATCTCGTAATAGTCTCTTTTAGCCATAGTCAGCACCGCATCATAAGCAAAATTTCCAAGCTTTATTCAGCCGGCCCCGTCCCCTACAACAGGTAACAAAGGTGCCCTCACATGCCTATACGTCCTGATCAGTCCCAGCCTTCTTAAGCGGCTCCGCCGCTCTTCTCACTTTCTCACCTTCTCACTTTCTCACCCGCGTTATAAACTTCCCTTTACGCGCCTATCTCCACCCATTACCACAAAACTACCATACCAACCACCCAAAGGAGTCCACCCGCCCTTGTCCGGAGCGTGGCCCACCACCCACCAGGCGTCCGAAACTCAGGACGTCCTCATCGACCAGGAAGAACGCGATTTCCGCATCTGGCTGCGCAGCATGGAAAAACGCGCCATCCTCCCCCTCAAGTGGGCCATCTTCCTCACCTCCCTCATCTTCTGGGCCTTCAGTCACTACCAGATGGGCGCGCCGCCCGTCCGCGTCTTCGCCCTCTTCACCGCCTACTTCATGTTCAACCTCGGCGAAACCTACCTCCTCCTCCTCAACCGCGTCACCCTCGGCCAGATCCGCGTCGTCAGCGTCGTCTCCTACTACGTAGATGTCCTCTTTGTCACCGTCCTCATCTACATGGACGCTCATCTTTACCCCGCCAGCGACGCCACCGCCACCGACTTCTACATCTACTATTTCCTCCTCGTCCTGCGCGGCTTCGCCCTCTTCCGCACCGCCCGCGCAAACTTCCTCGCCAACGCTGCCATCGCCGTCATTTTCATCATCAGCCTGTTCTGGCAGGAAAACGACCTTCTCAGTTACGGCAATCGCAATAACCTCATCCGCGTCGTCTTCATCTGGCTCGTCATCCTCATGTCCTGGTTCATCGTCCAGGTCATCAATCGCCAGAAAGCCGAGCTCATCCGCGCCCGCGAAAAACTCGTCCAGTCAGAAAATCTCGCCCTCATCGGCGAACTCGCCGCCGGCGTCGCTCACGAAATCAATAACCCCATCGGCATCATCTCCGCCTACAGCGAATTCCTGAACAGAAATTCCAACCCCGACGACCCCCGCAAACCCGATTTTGAAGCCATAAACAAAGAAGCCCAACGCTGTGAAGCCATCGTCAAAGAACTCCTAACATACGCCCGACCCTCTGCCCACGATATCGTACCCATAGACATGGCACGCCTTAACGACGAGGTCCTCGAATTCGCCGCCAAGCGCGGCGGAAGCACTTATACTCGCCTTCCAGAAATCCGAAAAGAGTACGAAGACAAACTGCCCATGCCCATGGTCGATGTCGGCCACGTAAAGCAAGCCCTGCTCAACATCTACCTCAACGCCTTCCAGGCCCTCGACGGCACAAGCGACCCCGTCGTCACAACACGAATCTATGAAGACGAAGCCCGCCCCCGCCTCGTTATCGCCATCAGCGATAACGGCCCCGGCATCAGCCGCGACGACCTCCGCCGCATCTTCGACCCCTTCTTCACCACAAGAGCAAGAGGCACCGGCCTCGGCCTGAGCATCACAAGAAGACTAATAGAAGCCGGCGGCGGCGAAATCGTAGTAAAAAGCAAAAAAGGCAAAGGCACCACAGTAGAAGTCCACCTGCCCATAACCGAAGTGTGAAGGTGAGAAGGTGAGAAGGACGGCTGCGCCACGTGAGAAGGCGCCGCAAGCGGCTGGTGAGAAAGTGAGAAGGTGAAAAAGACGGCTGCGCCGCGTGAGAAGGCGCCACAAGCGGCTGGTGAGAAGGTGAGAAAGTCAGAAAGTGAGGAGGTGAGAAAGTAAAATTAGCTTTTCTTTCCTTTACTTTTTTTCTTCGCGTCCTTTGCGCCTTTGCGTCAAAATTCGCTAACCTCACCACCCGCGCCTTTTTCCCACACCGCCACCCTCCACCCCTTTTTGTGCCTTCTGTGCCGCGCGAAGCGCTTTCGTGTTTTTTGTGAACCTGCTTTTCTTTCTTCTGCTTTTCCTTCGCGTCTTTCGGCCTTTGTGTCAAAACTCTTGATTGTTACCCCAGGCATTTCTCTGCGCCCGGTCCCTCTCTGCGCCTCTGCGTTAAAATCTCGCCAGTCGCACGTCCAGCATACTAACATCCCTCTCCACCCCTTTTTGTGCCTTCTGTGCCGCGCGAAGCGCTTTCGTGTTTTTTGTGTACCTGCTTTTTTTGCGCCTTCTGCGCCTTTTTGCGGCTAAACCAATCCCACTTCCTCACCTAGTTATAATGCACCTTTTTCCCAAACAACCTGTTCTGCGCAAACGTCAGCACCAGGATAATCACAAACAATATATACGCGATCGCCGAAGCATACCCCAGCTCCCGGAACCCCGTAAACCCCGTCTTATACAGATACGACACCAGCGTCTCCGTCGTTCCCCCCGGCGTTCCGTTCGGCGTCATGATAAACATCGGCGTGAAAACCTTAAACGCAGCTATCATGCTAACAATTAAAATAAAAAACGTGGTAGGGGAGAGCAGCGGCCACGTTACATGCCGAAACTTCTGCCATGCCCCCGCGCCGTCCAGGTCCGCCGCCTCGTAATAACTGCGATCGATATTCTGCAGACCCGCCAGGAAGATGATCATAAAATATCCCAGGTCCCGCCACACCGACGTCAATATCACGCTAAACATCGCCAGCGACGGCCCCGCCAGCAGCGGATGCAGCGGCTCATCAAACCGCAGACCCAGCCCCTCCAGCATCATTTGAACAATGCCCCGCGGCTCGTTCAGCCATCCATACCCCGGCAGCCCCGCCACGTCCAGCAGGTAATTGATCAGCCCGAATTGCTCATTAAAAATATACTTAAACACCACCGAGATCGCCACCCACGTCGTCACGTACGGCAGAAAAAAGATCGTCCGGAAAATGCCCCGCGCCTTTACCTGCGAGTGCAGCAGCATCGCCACCCCCAGCGCCGCCACCATCGTCAGCGGCACGCTATACACCACGTAATTCACCGTGTTATACAGCACCTGGATAAACTGCTCATCTTTCATCGCCCGCGCGTAATTGCTAACCCCCGCCCAGGCCACCTCCGCAAACTGCGCCGCCCCCACCCAGTCTGTAAACGAAACGAAAACCGAAAACACAACCGGCAAAAACCAGAACCCGAAAAGCACCAAACCCGCCGGCGCCAGGTAAAGCCACGCCTCCAAATTCTCCCTCAGCCGCCTATGCCGAACGCGCGAAACCAGCGCCAAAGCCACCCCCCAAACCACCGCCAAAACCCCAACCCCAACCGCCGTCCCGTAACCACCCACTTAAACGCAGCCTCCACTGTATCGGTACAAACGCAAAAATGCCGCGCTTAATCCGTTACCAAATCCTGCGTCATCAACCGCCCTACCACGACACCCTGCGCCAACAACCGACCTAACACGACACACTACATTGTTAAACGCCCTGAAAGGGCCAGGGGTGATAGCCCAGGGTGAGGAGTGCGTCCGCGTCAGCGGACAAACGACGAGCCCTGGGTCCCGATCCCTCAAATCATCCAGCCCTGAAAGGGCAGCCGCATCAAAGCACCAGCTAGCGTTACGCCGATTCTTACCATCCCGCGCCCCATTATCACCCGCCGCGCAACCATCCACCCCGCTCAAATCACCCGCGGCGCAACCACTCACCACACTCAAATCATCCGCGGCGCAACCAATCACCCCATCCAAATCATCCGCGGCGCAGCCGCACCACAATTCGTAATTAGTAATTGGTAATTTAAAAAAAAACCGCCCGCACCACACGCCTCCGCACCACACGCCTCCGCACCACACGCCTCCGCACCACACGCCTCCGCGCCACACGCATCCGCACCACGCGCCCGTCAGCGCAGCACCCACGCAATCACCGCCGCCACCACCATCACCATAATCACCAGGCTCAAAAACTCCAGCCGTTTCCGGTAAAAATGGTACCCTAGCAAACGGTTCAGCGTCACACTCAGCGCATACCGCTGAAACTTGTTATCCT
>JAKFFN010000124.1:0-4561 GCA_036675025.1 Candidatus Sumerlaeales bacterium
TTCTAAGAAAGCCCAGGACAAGATGCGCCGATCCGCCAGGATCGCACGCATCGACGTCCTGGGTTACCACCGCCCCAAAAACCTGTCCTGAAAGGACAGCTAAATCTGCAGACTGCCCGACTAACCCCCACCAACGACCCACCCCAACCAACCCCACTAACGACCCACCCTAACACCCTAACACCCTAACACCAACACCCCAACACCTGAGGTTGACAACCCGCCGACCGCAATGCCGTGGTAACCGTAGTTATGGAAGAAAGTCTTTTCGAACATTACGTCCTCGGCGGGGGCTGGGCCATGCTGGTCCTTGTCCCCGCCTCTATCGTTGCCCTGGCAACCATCCTGCGCGCCAGCCTGATGCTTTGGGGCCGGTCCGTACACCGCCTCGCCGCTGAAGTCCGAGCCACCGTCACCGCGCAAAAAAAGCACGGACCCGTCGCCCTGACTGATGCGCGCGTCATAGCAATGGATACGGCCCTACACACATACTTGGCCATGCAGCCCCTCGTCATCATCTACGCCGCTGCGCCATTTGTTGGCGCTCTGGGTACTGCCATGGCTCTGCATAAAGCCTGGCGAGGACCGGTGAGTCTGCAGGCGCGCAACCTGGGCACTGCTCTCGAAAATGCGTTCGTACCTCTCTGTTGGGGACTCGGCGTGGCGTTGCTGGCAATTACAGGCTACGTCTTTCTAAAGGCACGCCTGGCCAGCATCGAGCGTAACATACTGGCCCCCGCCGCCGTGGCCGCTCTGAATGAGCCGGTAGAAAGGATACCCGGTGAACGCAGGCTCTGAGCACGAAGCGCCAATCCCGGGTCATTACCTGCAGCGGGCGCCCTCAGGCATCGTCGGGATTGTTTCAGTCATCCTTGCGCTACTGATGCTTGCATTCGCCATCGCAGAGTTGCGCCGAATTGAAACCGTGCAGCCCGGAATGACCTTTGCAGGAGCAGGCGGCCCGGTGGCCGCCGACATGACGGTGCTGACCTTAAACAATGAAGAATGGCGCCTCAACGGCCAACTGGTAGAAGAAAGCGATCGCCTCTTCCGCCTCTCCGGTTCTGCCGCCAGGTCCAACGCCATAGTTGTGGAATACGCGCCCTCCCTCCCTTCCTCATCCCTCGAAAGCGCCCTCGAAACCGTAAGCCGCGCCGGCTTCACCCAGGTGGGTATGAGGACTAAAGAAAAGGATTCCGCAACAACAGCGGCACTTTAGTCAGTGCTCAAAAATTAGCCGACTTACAAGTCGCGAGGTTCAACGGATATTAAGGGTCTGTAAGGGTCTCTAAGGGCTGCTGCGGGAATTGTGCAGCTCTAACTTATGGTGTACACGTTCGTCCATGATGACGATAATTCTGACAAAAACAACCCGCCAAAACACTGCAGCAGGACCACGCCCAATTGTACGGATCCCATTGCAAAATTTCACCCTCCGAAAAAAAAGTTTCAAAAATTCCATTCTTACAAACGTAACCGCTATAATATCAACGCTGGAACCCGTCAAAAACAAAAACTTTGTAGGAATCGATAAGCCCTGCAGTATCAATGCGGGAGGCCGTCAAAAACAAACTGCATTCTTACAAGCCGGATTTTTGCCTACACACGGGGTATCCTGCGTGTCCCTGCCGATAGCCCGAGTGGCTGCTCAACTGGTTATGCGCACTGCCCCTTCCACCAACTGCGACGCAGCCGAATGTTTATCTCACCCTACTATACTAGAACCCAGAACTACGTTGCTGGAGGGCCCCGTGTCGCTTGTTGCTGAAAACACTGAAGTAAAACCCGCTGGAACAGACCGCTTGCCGTCTTTTATGGAAGACCAGGTTCGCACTGCGGGACTCGGCGGGATTTACGACAAGGTGCTGGCAGGCGATAGGCTGTCTTTTGAAGACGGGATGGCGTTATACGATTCGCGTGATCTGAACCTGGTGGGCGCACTGGCAAACATCGTTCGCGAGCGCAAGAACGGTAATATCGCCTACTTCAACCGCAACCTCCACATTAACTATACGAACATCTGCAACAAGCAGTGCCTGTTCTGCGCCTTTGATCGCCTGCCCGGTGAAGAGGGCGGTTACGTAATGTACGAGGCCGAGATCGAAGAGCGTTTCAAGCGGTGGGAAGGCATCCCCATCAGCGAAGTCCACATGGTCGCCGGCATCCACCCGCGCCTGCCGTTTGAGTACTACACTGATCTGCTCCGCCACGTAAAGCGCATCCGGCCCGATATCCACATCAAGGCCTTCACCATGATCGAGCTGGCCCAGATGTCGCGCATCTCTAAGATGCCGCTGGAAGAGACCATCATGGCGCTGAAAGAAGCCGGCCTCGACAGCTGCCCCGGCGGCGGCTGCGAAGTTCTCAGCGACCGCGTGCACAAGGAACTCTTCCGTCTGAAGCTAAAGCCGGAACAGTGGCTGGAGACTCAGCGCACCGTGCACAAGTGCGGTCTGCGCAGCAATGCCACCCTCCTCTACGGCCACATCGAAACCATGCAGGAGCGCGTAGAGCACTTTATGAAGCTGCGCGAACTCCAGGATGAGACTGGCGGATTCCAGACCTTCATTCCCCTGGCTTTCCACCCGGACAACACCGAGATCAGTCACCTTCCACCGACAACCGGCTTTGACGACCTGAAAAACATAGCCGTGGCTCGACTCATGCTGGACAACTTCCCGCACATTAAGGGCTACTGGACTATGATCAGTCCGCGCCTTGCCCAGGTGTCTCTCAGCTATGGGTCCGATGACATGGATGGCACCATCCTCGAAGAGAAGATTACTCACGAAGCCGGAGCGGTAGTTCCGCAGGGGCTTTCACTGGAATACCTCGTCAGCCTGATCAAGGAAGCCGGCCGCATCCCTGTAGAGCGCGATACGCTCTACAAAGAACTCGCCCGCTTCTAGCCCCCGTTCCCGCGGCCATTTCTCCCCAAGTTATCCCCATTGCCTGTGGGTAAGCTGTGGCTAATTCCAATAGCCTGTGGGTAACCCAAAAAAGTGGACGAGACCGGAATCTTTCCATTGCTAAGGTTGTGTCGACGCGAGGTATTAGAGTTTGCCGAACTATTGGAAGAGCGTTGGAGTTATTGAGCCGTGGCTGATGCAGTAAAAGAGAGACCGAACGGAAGAGTGATGGACGCCCCCCGCATGTCCATGCAGATGGACCACGTGCGGCCCCATGCCACCGATGCAGAAAAGGCAGTGCTTGGCGCCATGATACTGGACGCCGAGCAGATCGAGCAGGTGCTGGGAATTGTTAAGCCGGTTCAGTTCTATCACCGCCGCCACGAGCTGATTTTCGAAGCCATAATCGACCTTCATGAAAAAGGCCTCGCCATTGACTTCACCACCCTCACAGCCGAAATCCGCCGCCGCGGGCAGCTGGAAGAAGTTGGCGGCCCGGGATATATCGTCGGGCTTGAGCAGTTCGTGTTCTCAACTCAGAACGCGCCTGACCACGCCAAGATCGTCTTCCAGAAATACCAGCTTCGTGAACTGATCGATATCGCAGAAAAGATTCGCGACCAGGCCTCCAATGAGTCTCACGAGGTCGGCATGCTGCTCGATCACGCGGAAAAGATGATCTTCGATCTCAGCGAGCAGCGCACCACGCGCGATTTCCAGGATATCAGCACACTAACCCTGGAAACCATTGATGAGATCGAACGCCGCAGTGCGTCTACCCATGACGTAACCGGCGTTGCCACCGGCTTTTCGGATTTGGACGACTGGACAGGTGGCCTGCAATCCAGCGACCTGATCATTCTCGCCGCGCGCCCCTCTATCGGTAAGACCGCATTCGCGCTGAACATGGTTTGTAACGTCGGCGCAGGGCTCCGTAACCGCAAGGTGGACCCCAGCGTCCGCAGGGCAGTAGGTATTTTCTCTCTGGAAATGAGTTGTTCTCAGATCAACATGCGTATGCTTTCTACCATCAGCACAGTTCCCATGCAGAAGATGCGAAGCGGAAAGCTGAACGCAACAGATCAGCGGCGCATCCATGAGTACGCGGAACTGCTGCACGGCGCACCGATTTTCGTGGATGATACCCCCGGCATATCTGTTCTGGAATTGCGCGCAAAGGCGCGGCGCCTGGCAGCCCGCGTGCCGGATCTCTCGCTGCTGATTATCGACTACCTGCAGCTCATGCGCGGCAGCGGTCTCCGCGGCAGCGACAACCGTCAGCAGGAAGTAGCTGAGATTTCACGAAGCCTCAAGGCGCTGGCCCGCGAACTGAATGTGCCCATCATAGCGCTCAGCCAGCTGAGCCGCGGTATCGAACAGCGGAAAGGCAAAAACTCCCGCCCAGTGCTAAGCGATCTTCGTGAATCAGGCGCCATCGAGCAGGACGCTGACGTTGTTATGTTCCTTCATCGTGAAAAGCATTTCGAGAAGAAAGACGGCGAAGACGAAGAGCGCCGGACCGCCGACATTGTCGCAGAGCCTGCAGAACTGATTATCGGCAAGCAGCGTAACGGCCCTATCGGCACCATTGATCTCGTGTTTTTCCCGCAGACTGCCACTTATCACAACCTTCACCACCAGCCGGTTGAAGA
>JAKFFN010000246.1:0-24389 GCA_036675025.1 Candidatus Sumerlaeales bacterium
CTCTGATTAAACGCACCAGGGCTTCTGCTGTCGCACATCTTACCGTTTGCGCCGAGGCTAATGCTCGCCGCCGCTCCCAGGTGCTTCTCGGAACAATTGCCCTTGCCGCTGCCACTTTGCCTATCCCGCTGCTTTTTCTCTGGGGCGACTGGGCTGCAGCCTCTGCACTCTTTGGCAAAGTGATGTCGCCCGCGGCATCAGAAGTCGCCTCGTCGGTCTACCTGTGGATTCGGGTATGTGCCCTCAGCCTGATTTATCTTATTGTTCTTCCTGCCGTGGCATTGTGGGCTCTGCGCATGAATGCCGGCAGTGCTCTTCAGCGCGAGATGAGCGCGGCATGAGCCAGGTACCGCCAGCCACAGAGCCACTGCTCACCGAACGCCGATGCCCTCTTTGCCTTGAGAGCATTCATCCGGAAGCCCGACGCTGCCCCCACTGCCGCTCATGGCTTGCGGGCAACCCGCTCCAGAGCGAATGGTACCGGGGCGGGCCGGAGAGCCGCATTGCCGGCGTGTGCGCAGGTCTGGCCAGCCAGTTTCCTGTATCGCCGACCATCATACGCCTTCTGTTCGTGCTGGCTACGATCTTCGGCGGCGGCATTGGGCTGGTGCTCTACATCCTGCTCTGGTTCATCATGCCGAAGCTGCCTGACTCAGCTGGCTGAGCATTGACATCACAAACCTGTTAGAGGTACGTTTCTCGCTTCGCTATAAGGCTGCGGAGAAGCCATATGGCCAGCCTGAACGAAAACCTGAAACCGGTCACGGGCAACCCCGGCGACTACGACGATCTGCTGCGGGGCGTAGGAGATGCCGAGTTCGTGCTGCTTGGTGAAGCGAGCCACGGCACCCATGAGTTCTACCGGGAGCGTGCGCTCCTGACGCAGCTCCTGATTGAGCAGAAAGGTTTTACAGCCGTAGCCGTTGAAGCCGACTGGCCTGATGCCTATCGCGTTAATCGCTACGTTCAAAATGCGTGCGCCGACATGAATCCGAACGCCGCCCTCGGCGACTTCAGTCGCTTCCCTCAGTGGATGTGGCGAAATACCGACGTCGTCAACTTCATCTCCTGGCTCCATGAGTACAACAAGCGGTTCCCCGAAGGTAAAAGAGTCGGTTTTTATGGCGTCGATCTTTACAGCCTTTACACCAGCATCGATGCCGTGGTCCGGTACCTGGAGAAGATCGACCCGCAGGGTGCTGCCGCTGCAAAACACCGCTATGCGTGCTTTGATCACTTTAATCGCGACTCGCAATCTTACGGAATGCACGCCGGACTGGGGTATGGCGAAGACTGCGAGAAAGAAGTTCTCGCGCAGCTGATGGAGATGCGCCGCTCTGCTGCCGATTACCTGCGCCGCGATGGCTTTGTAGCGCAGGAGGAGCTATTCTTTGCGGAGCAAAATGCCGTTGTCGTCTCAAACGCGGAGAAATACTACCGTTCAATGTTCTGGCGACATACCAGCAGCTGGAACATCCGCGACCGGCACATGGCAGAAACCGTTGACCGCCTGGCGGCTCACCTGCAGAACGTGGGACAGGCGCCAAAGATTGCTGTATGGGCGCACAATTCCCATTTAGGCGATGCGCGCGCCACAGACCAGGCTCGCCGCGGCGAACTGAATCTCGGCCAGCTGATACGGGAACAGCATAGCGACCGGACTGTTGCTATCGGCTTCAGCACGTACGCGGGGTCAGTGACGGCGACGTCTGAATGGGACCAGCCTGCTCAACATAAACGGGTGCGGCCGGGCCTGCCGGGGAGCTATGAAGAACTTTTTCACAAAACAGCGGAAGCCACTGGTCACCCGGATTACTTTGTGAAGACTGACGCAGTAGAGCTTCACAAACCCCGGCTTCAACGCGCCATCGGCGTCATCTACCGCCCCGATACAGAACGCTGGAGTCACTATTACGAAGTGGACCTCGCCCGGCAGTTCGACTGGATGATTCACTTTGACAAAACCCACGCCGTAGAGCCGCTGGAGAAAGGCACTACCTGGCATCCGGGTCCGCAGGAAGACGTCCCGGAAGCTTATCCGACGGGAATCTGATTTAGCCGGCCAGATATATACTTCCCAACCCCGGCAGGGGTTTGCACACACAACGGGTTAGATTGCACCAGAAAGCAAATCACTGCCACCGGCCAGCGCGGCTTCAAATCCATCATCCGCCGGAAGATCTTTCCCTTTGGCGGCATGTACAGCAAGGCCATCGCACCGCTCGTTCTCCTCGTTGCCAGCATGACCCCGCACCCAGAGAAAGATCACCCGGTGCTGCTCGGTCAGTGCAATCAGCCGCTGCCACAGATCCGGGTTCTTTACCGGCTCCTGCGTCGAAGTCATCCAGCCGTTGCGACGCCATTTCTCATACCACTTCTTGCTCATGGCATCGACCAGGTATTTCGAGTCAGAGAAAATCGCCACGTCGCACGGCACCTTAAGCGCCGAGAGAGCCGCAATGGCCGCCATCATCTCCATCCGGTTATTTGTTGTGCGCCGATATCCGCCAGAGATCTCCCGCCGGTTATCCTGGTGCAGCAGCACGGCAGCATAACCTCCCGGCCCGGGATTTTTCTGGCACGCACCGTCGGTATAGATCTTAATCTGGGGTCTGGTGGACTGCATGTAAACGACGGTGATGCATTAGCACAACGTACTGCAAGGGCAGATTGTGTGATCTGGCCCCCAGCGATAAAAAAGTCTGTAATTTTGCGATGGCTGTGCGCGCATCGGTCTGCTGTCTCGTCTACTTAGTCGAGGAAACACCGGGATGTTGATAAAACTGCAGATCGTAAAGGAACACGTTGGATCCGCGAGCAAATGTAGACGACGAGGATGAGAAGTTGATTCGGCTCGCACTTTCAGACGACGAACCAGCCTGGCACCGGCTTGTGGAGAAATACCGGGTCATGGTTTACCGGCTGGCATACCGGGTCACATACCATGAGGACGATGCAATGGACGCCATGCAGGAAACTTTTACCAAAGTTGCGACCAATCTCCGCGCATTTCGGAACCACGGCTCCTTCCGGTCCTGGATTAGCAGCATTGCCATCAGGGAAGCCATTGCCGTTTGCCGCAAGCGGTCCCATGCACCAGAACCCGTAGAACAGGAACGACTGGAAGAATTGTTAAGCTTTTCCACCACCCACTCACCGGACACCGGCCCGGTTGAGCAACTGACGCGGACTCGGCAACTGCTGCAAATCCAAAATGCCGCGGGGAAACTGAGTACCCAGCAGCGAGCCATTCTTCTGCTCAACATATCCAATGATATTGGACCCGCCGAAATTGCACGGGAACTCCAGTTACCGGCAAACCAGGTGCGCAGCCAGTTAGCGCGCGCGATTGCAAAACTCAAAGTTTTACTCAACCCACCAGACACCGCCGCACCGCCACCAGAAGTAGACACAGGAGCAGATTATGAAAAGTGAGAATGGTTTTAGAAGTTTATCAGGCGAAGAGAAAAGAGCACTGCAGGAGTGGGCATTTTCTCCTGCTCCCGGGGAAGACGCCCTATCGGCTTTCACGCCGCCAGTACTTAATCCTAAGCGCCGAGCGCCGCTGAGGCGATGGCTATATCAGGCCGCTGCAGCTGCGATCCTGTTTACCGCAGGATACATCAGCGGGATTGCAAAGAGTGGTGCGGTTGAGCAAGTCGAACCCGCAAAGCAGCCTCATCCGCAGCCGCCAGTTCAATTAGCTTCTGTCACGCCTGCAACCGTTTCCGAACCTGCCAGGCCGTCATCAAAAGAAGACTGCCCCGCACCTCAGGTTTACCAGGGCAGTGACGGTCATTTTCGCATTAATACAACACTCTGCAATTCCGGCAGTCGCGCCACATGGGTCATCAATCCCAAACTGGAACTTGCCAGTGCACCAGGATCACAATCGGAGGAGAAACAATGAAACGCCTTTTACTGCTATTGGCCATTGCTGCCGTTATTGCTGGCTCGACCCATGCACAAGAGTCAACCCGTACAGAAGCAATTAGAGAACACAATGAGCGGATTAGAAAAATAATCGAGGAAAGTCAACGGCGCCGGCAAAACCAGGCACAGAACCTCGCGGCAGATGCTGGCAAAGCGGCTGCTGTACATCCACCAGGTTCAAAAATAACATCAGGGACAGAAAATGCTGAACCGGCCCAGGGCCTTGATGATGAGGAACTACTTATCCAGGAAGCAAACTGGGATAAGCTGAAAGATTTCTACTACATGCAGCAATTGGAGTACAAAGAATTTAAAGGGGAGAATCAAAACTACCAAGACGATTCTCTACAGCTTTCCTGGAATCTAGGGGCTAAAAAAGGATCTGTACAATACCAGTGGTTGCACCCCACAACGTCGAGTGAGACATTCACTTCAATGACGACAACCGGAGCAGACAACATCCTGCTGCGCCATGGAAGAGAATGTGCCATGCTCCTCGCCTTTACCGACGGCCGGGAATTCAAGATAACGAGATGGCAACAGCCCGAGGTTATTTACACAGCTGGGGAAATGAACATCCAGACCAGGCAAAAACCCGTAATTTACACCAAAGTCACTTCCCCATACATCATGGTTCAAAAAGACTATCCCCAGATAGTTAACGACTGGGAGTTTAGAGCCTCCAATGATGGTGAGCTTGTCGCGGTCCAGAATGGAACAACCGAAACCATCCGGATAGGATCAAACTTTAACGATCATCGGCCAGTCGGCAATATGACTGTGAGAATTTATCGTGCTGATTTGAGAACAGGAGCGTTTGTTTTCCAAGTCCATAACGGTGGACCACAAGACACTTTATACGCCGCTACTAGTACTCAAGATTTTCTTAAGGCCGCAAGCGCCGCAAACAATGAACCCACCATCGCTGCTGCGCTGTCAGATCTCGGCAACCACTACAAGTTCCAAGTGGAATACGCCAATGAAGAAACCCAAAAACTTGCCAATGCAGTTGAGTTTAAATCTCCCTCAATCTCCAGCAGCGAAAGTCTGTTGCTGACAGAACTCGAAAAATCGTTTGGTACCAACTTTATCCCCGAGATCGTAGATGCCAATACTCTCCGGCTGCATGTAGCGAAGCAGTATATGGCGCAGATCGTTGAGCGGCCTGCAATGCTATCTCAACTCAAAGCGGATTATAAGCTGGAAATGCGCGTTTACGTACTTAAACGCATGCTTGCCAAGACCGCAGAACTGTTGATTCAGGGGAAACTGGGCACATACCTCGTCATGCCGAAGCAGGCTCTTTCTAATGATGCCCCGGCAGAAGTTCTGCATTCTGGCAGCTACTACGCTATCGTTAAAATTCCGCTTGGGCTTGATAATCCAAAAGGAAGCGCCAGCCCAGTTCCCATGGTATCAGAACGCGGAATCGCTGACGAACTGAGCGGCAGCCTGATCGTTACTGCTACCCCTGAGACCCACGATCAAGTTGCTGCTTTACTGAACAAGATTGATGCCGGAACGAAAGAATCTGCGCTGTCTGTTGACCAGCCTGTTCCTGCCCGCCAGCGGCTTCAGGTAGTGCTGTTGCAAGGCGGTAAAGCAGGTACGGCCACCACAGTAGCGGTTAATAATGCCTCTACGTCAGTCACCTTTGATGCAGCGTTACCTGCATCCTATGGAATGACACCCGAGGACCTGAAGATGCTCGGTTTTGACGGCGCAGTTGAGCTGGGGCGTTCCCTGGTGCAGGTGATCTCTGACCCGAGCGAGCTTGGGGAGTCCAGGTTGACACTTGGAGGCAGTTACAGCGTAAATCTTTCGTACCGCGACCAGAGAAAGCCATACCTGGTAATAGACGCGAAGCTGGAAGGTGACGGCGGCGATGTACTTGCAGAGAACACAATGATGCTGGAAAAGGATAAACCCGGATTTCTGGGTGTTACAAATCTTTCCGGCGCCATAATACTCTCCGTAACGTGGCTGGGAGAAGAAGCCCAATAGCCGTAGACAAGCCTTTGCAGGAAAGATATCGGTAAGATGTTTTCTGTTGCGGTATGCTGTTCCTCAACTGCTGGATAATAACCACAGGTATATCATGCGGTTCGGGAGCACAAATGCTTGGCATTCAGTTCATCAAGGCAAACCCTACTTCTTACGTACTTCACTTTAAGAACGGCAGGATAAAACGAGAAGGGCCGGGACTGTCATTCTGGTATTATGCACCGAACTCTACTATTGTGTCGGTGCCCATTTCCACGGTTGATGTTCCGTTTGTTTTTGAAGAAGTGAGCTCGGATTTCCAGAGCATCGTGCTCCAGGGGCAAATGACGTACCGTGTTACTGATGCCAGGCGGCTGGCCGAACTTATGGATTTTTCCGTTAACTCTTCGGGGCGATACCTGTCGCGTGATCCGGAGAAATTGAACGACCGCCTGATCGCTCACACGCAAGTGCTATCGAGCGCCGTGATGCACAGGATGAATCTGAAAGAAGCCATTGTATCGCAGGACCAGATAAGTGCTGAAGTGTTTGCTGCTCTTCGTGAATCGGAAACCATCCGGATGCTGGGGGTTGAAGTGCTGTCGCTTTCGATCCTGCGAGTCTCACCAACGCCGGAAGTGGCTAAGGCCCTGGAAGCAGAAGCACGGGAGCAGCTTCAGCAGAAAAGCGACGAAGCCATCTATGCGCGACGGAATGCTGCCGTGGAGCAGGAGCGGCGCATCAAGGAAAGCGAGCTTAACACCGAGATTGCTATAGAGGAAAAAAAGCGCACGAAGCGTGAAACGCAGATTGCGGCTGATATCGCTATTGAAGAACGCCGCAAGGCGCTTATCGAACAGCAGGCTGATAACGAACGCAAGCGCGCCGACACCAAGGCCTATGGCATGGAAGCGATGCTAAAGCCTGTGCGGGAGTTGGACTGGAAAGTTCTGATGGCGCTGTCTGCGGGCGGCACTGACGCCCGAAATAACGTGGCACTGGCATTCAGAGAACTGGCCGAAAACGCCGAAAAAATTGGTAATCTTAATATTTCACCAGAGCTGCTGGAAACACTGCTCTATAACGACAGCCCTAAAAAGTAGGCGAAGCCGGTGAAAATCGCCGACCAGAAGGTCGTTATTGTAACGCGGAAGACCCGCCTGGAAGAACTTATTGCGCGGTTCAACACGCGCGACCAGGCGCGGTTTTATGTTTCCCAAGCTCGCAAGAATGTCGAGGTGGCGCGGGGCAAAAGCCTGGCCTATGCAGAGGAAGCCGCAAACGCCGACTTCGCCGATTACGAAAGCGAGCATGAGACATATTACCGCTCACTTGTGCAGTTGCAGGCTCAACTTGAAGCCGCTGTAAAAGTGCAGGTGATTGAGCGGAGTTTTCTGCCGAACTTCCTGTTTGCGCCGGCGGATGTGGTGGTTCCCGTGGGGCAGGATGGACTGGTGGCCAATACGGCCAAGTATGCGCTGGGCCATCCCATCATTGGTGTGAATCCGGACCCGAGCCGGTTTGACGGCGTGCTACTTCCGTTCAATGGAGGCACGGCGCTAGCCGCAGTTGCGCGCGCGCTGTCTGGCAAAGCAAAGGTTAATACGGTTACGTTGGCGGAGGCGCGACTTAATGACGGGCAGAGGCTCCTGGCGTTCAATGACCTGTTTGTGGGGAACCGGACTCACGTCTCCGCGCGTTACCGCATTGAAAAATCCGGGCGCTCAGAAAACCATAGCAGCAGCGGGGTTCTTATCAGCACAGGCGCCGGCAGCACTGGCTGGCTGTCGAGCATTTTCAACATGGCTGCCGGTTTGGAATCCATAACCGGCAGCACCAGCCCGAAACCTCAGCCCCTTAGCTGGGATGATACGCGGCTGTGCTATGTTGTACGGGAACCCTTCATTAGCAAGGTAAGCCAGGCGGGGATTGTTGCAGGAGTCATCGACAAAGATGAACTGCTGATCCTGGAATCCAACATGCCTTCAAACGGAGTAATTTTCAGCGATGGAATCGAGTCGGACTTTGTGGCATTCAACTCGGGAGCCTTAGCACAAATCGGAATCGCAGAGGAACGGGCATTCCTGGTTACATAATAGCCGAAAACGTCAGGGAGCTGGCGTAACGCTTAGTTGCGGCGGCTTTGTCAGCTTTTCGATGCGCTGTTTCAGGATTTCTTTCGCGGCTTTCTGGTTCTTGTTGTGCTCGTAGTGGCGCGCATAGGTAAAGCCGGCTGCTATGAGTGTAACGAACAGAACGGCAGCCACGGCAGTTACGGCCGCCTGGTATTCCCACTTTCGGCCCGGACCGCGGACCGCTGCGCGTGCCTTCATGTACATGGGAACCACGGCGAACCAGACCAGCACACAGGAAATAAAGAGCTTCAGCGTTTCACCCTGGTTAACCTTTTCCCCTTCCGGCCCCGGCTGGGCAGCATCAACTACCATGAGAGCCGCCGTGGCGAATGAAAGGATACCGATGATCATGAGGAGTCGCTTGCCGGGGCCAAGCACGATAGGCGCTGGAAACACATACGCTACGATGGCGACGAGCGCCATTACTGACAAAACCAGTATTGTGGGTACAAAGGCCTGCTCAACCAGCTGCCCGAGACGCGGCATTGCCACCGACCGCTTTCTCGCGTCGGCCTGCAGGCTGCCGCAGCCTCTACACTTCTTTTCTCCCGGGTAAATCGTACATCCACACAGGTCACACTGGATACGGCCACTCACAAAACTATTCCTCTCCTTCCCAGCCGGTATCCGTTCCTATGTGCACCCATACATCCTTGTAAAAATCTTCCGGGGCATCAATCCGCTCCGGGTTCTTGTTGGTGCGAAAGACGTTTCCCACGCTCAGTGTCCCATTGGTGGGATCGTAATCACGGTAGGGAGCAGTGATGGGTTCATAAATGTTGTTGGTGTCGCCGGCATCTTCCCATTTTACAGCGACCCCGTTATACCAGTCGGTATCAGGGCCAACAGAAGCAAGAATCCAGTTTAACCCCATCTTCTGCGTGTGGCTGGTGTCCATTTCTTCGTCGGCCCGTGCCATTCCCAGTATGGCTTCTTTGGTATTTTCATACCGGAGACCACCCTTGGAAAAGATATCAATAACCTGGCTGTCCTGGTACCGCTTCATGGCTCTGCCGAAACTGCTGTAGCCGGGGTATTGGTTGTGATCAATTGCGTAAATTTCCAACACTTGCGACACCACGCGCATATCGTTCTGGGCGCGGGCGACCTTGGCCCGGGTGAGAGCCAAAGTCATGTTCGGCATGGCAATCAGGGTAAGTATGGACAGGATGGAAACGACGACGAGGAGTTCGACGAGGGTAAATCCGCGCTGGATCAGGTACATCATTGGCCTCTTGTAGGTGCTGCAAACGTAATGCTTAGACGCCTTATTGGCCGATCAGGTTGACGGTTTCCACTCTTTTATCCGCACTTGCAACATGAGCGGGTAAAATGGAACGGCAAGAAAAGGTGTCTATGGTGAGCAATGCAGCAGCCTGATCACCACATATTCCTCCTCGGCACCACGTCCATTGTCGGCTACAACATAAGTATCCGGCAGGCGGGCGTTACCGGCATCGTCACTTCCCGCTCGCGACACCGCGTTGTAGCTGGCTGGCCCCGGCTGGCGCTGCATGATGCTGACGAGCTGCGACGCTTTTGCGCTGCCCTGCCGCCGCAGGCAACCATCATTTATTGTGATGCCGTGTGCGATGTGGCCAAGTGCGAGGAGAATCCCGGTTGGGCGCGCGAGATTAATGTAGGAAATCTGCAACGGACCCTGCATGCATTGCCGCCGGATGCGAGGCTGGTGTATGTGTCGTCTGATCACGTGTTCGGCGAAGACGGCGCATACGATGAAACCAGTGCCCCCTGTCCGGTCAGCAGGTATGGGGCAATCAGGGCTGAAGCCGAGCAGTTGGCTCTGACTCGACCCGGTACATTGCTTATCCGCTATGGGCTGCCTGTTGGCCCGTCGCTTGACGGCAAAAGCGGACACCGCGACTGGCTGACTTACCGACTGATGAACGGGCTGCCTGTCACAATTATTGAAGATGAGTCGCGCACCGCGATGCCTTCTCCCCTGCTGGCGGATCGCATTGTCGACCTGGCCTGCTCGACAATTTCCGGAATCCGGCATATCACTGCTACGCGGCTGGTCACTCGCGTGGAACTGGCTACCGCGTTGAAAGTGCATCTTGATCTTCCGGGGGAGCTAAGCTTCTCTCGTCGCCACTTGCAACCGGCGCCGCACTTGGGGCGCATCCATATCATTACCCGCCACAATGACGAATTCGCCCGGCCGCTGCCCAGCCCACTCGACCTGCTCCAAACTGCTCCCGACATCCTTATGACTCACCTTGCGATTCCTGCTTTGAATGGTTGACGCCAGCCATCTTATTTCATAAGTAATAGTCGTAAGATGAGCCAGACACAACCTTCCATACAGACGCCACCCGCGGCAAACGCACCTCTGAAACTGCCCAATGAACTGGAAGTGCTTATTCGCGCGCGCTACCCCCTGCTGTACATCGTATCGTGGGAAGAAGAGCGGGCGATGCAGGAGCTGCACCGGATTTCGGAATCGCTGGGAAAGAAGCTTTTCGACTGGACGATCAGTAACGGACTGACCCGCTACCGGGCGGGTATCGAAGGGCGGGGCGAAGGCCGGAAAGATACGCGCGATCCGATTATTGCGCTACGTGAAATCCTTTCGGCTGCCGAGCCATCCATCTTCGTGCTGCGGGATTTTCACGAGTTTCTCAACAACAGCGAGATCAAGCGACGCCTGCGCGACCTTGCCACGCTGCTGCGCTCGTCCCTGTCGACAGTGGTTGTACTTTCGCCGCTCCTCCGGTTGCCGGAAGAGCTGGAAAAAGATATCACCATTTATGATTTCCCGCTGCCTAACCGCCAGGACATGGAAGATTTGCTGCGCCAGATTTCGCGCGATATCTCCGGCAATCCCAACCTGACTGTTGATTTGAACGAGGATTCCAAAGAAGCATTGATCGATGCCGCCATTGGGCTGACCTTTAACGAGGCTGAGAACGTTTTTGCCAAGACCCTGGTCGCGGTTCAGCGTCTCACCCACTCGGAGGCGCAGATGGTGTACTCGGAGAAAAAGCAGGTCATCCGGAAGAGCGGCCTGCTGGAGTATATTGATGTGGCGGATACCCTGGCCAATGTGGGCGGCCTTGACCAGCTGAAAAGCTGGATACGCCGCCGGCGCTCAGCCATGGATCCCCATGCTGCGCGGTTTGGTCTGCCGCCGCCACGCGGACTGCTGCTCGTGGGGGTGCAGGGTTGCGGTAAGAGCCTTGCCGCTAAAGCGACGGCAAACGAGTTGGGATTCCCGCTGGTTCGCCTGGATATAGGGCGCCTTTTCAGCAAGATGGTAGGCGAGACGGAATCGAATATCAGGCGCGCGCTTTCCATCGCCGAGGCACTGGCGCCTGTGGTGCTATGGATTGATGAGTTGGAAAAAGGCCTCAGCGGCACCGGCTCCAGCGATAGCACCGACGGCGGCACCACCGCACGCTTGTTTGGCACTATCCTTACGTGGTTGCAGGAGAAAAAAGCCCCTGTGTTCGTGGTGGCCACCGCCAATGACATCGAGCGGCTTCCACCCGAGGTGTTGCGCAAAGGCCGGTTCGACGAAATTTTCTTTGTGGATCTGCCTTCGCCATCGGAACGCAAAGACATCCTGAAGATTCACCTGACCCAGCGTGGACGCCGGCCGGAACGGTTTGACCTGGAGATGATTGCCGCAGCGACCGAAGGCTTCAGCGGCGCGGAAATTGAGCAGACGATTATCGAGGCGATGTTCAGCGTTTACGGGCTGAAAGACGATATTGATACAGGCGACGTCGTTCTTGCGGCGCGAAGCCTGGTGCCGCTTTCGCGGACCATGCGCAAGTCCATCAGCGACAGGCGTATGTGGGCCATCGGCAGAACAGTGAATGCCAGCAGCGACGGCGACATACAGGAAGCGCTGGAGCGTCCGGATAGTACAGATTCCGAGAAAGAAAAACTCTACCTGGAGTACCTGGAGAAGTCGGGCAACGTACCGACGGAGGTGCTCATGGCGGTAGAAGGCTATCTCGGGGCATTTCCCCGCAAGTCAGAGGATCTGGAGAAGATGCGGCTCTACCTGAACGATTTCCACCGGTTGAGTCAGCATATCCAGGAGAAGTAGCGGCCGGACAGACAAGGCTGATTAATCGTCTATCCAACCAACCCCTCATTACCGTTGTGGGTCTGGAGCGCCTTGGGTACCGAATGCACGCGCTACTTTCTTGCATTCGTGATGCATCGCGTCGCTGGGTTGTAGTGCAACACGTCCAGAAATATCGGGAGGCTGAAGGTCCGACTCTATGTTTGAAAGTTTAAGCGAACGGCTTGATGGTGCGTTTAAGAATCTGCGCGGTCACGGGCAGATCACGGAAACCAACGTAAAAGACGCCATGCGCGACGTCAAGATGGCGTTGCTCGAGGCCGACGTTAACTTCAAGGTCGTTAAAGAGTTCGTATCCCGGGTGCAGGAAAAGTCGCTCGGTGAAGACGTCCTGCTCAGCGTTTCGCCCAGCCAGCAGATGGTTAAGATTATCCACGATGAGCTGGTGGAATTCCTGGGTGGCGAGACCGAGCCGTTTGGTCTTCAGAAGGGCAAGACCAACGTCATTCTCATGCTTGGTCTGCAGGGCAGCGGAAAGACGACCTTCTGCGGCAAGCTGGCCAAACGGCTTGTTAAAGAAGGCTTTAAGCCGATGCTGGTAGCCTGCGACATCTACCGCCCGGCAGCCGTGGATCAGCTTCACGTGGTTGGCCAGAGCGCCGGCGTGCCTGTTTACAGCGAAGGCACGGACAAGCCCGCTCCGGCTATCGCCCTGCGCGGTCTGCAAAAGGGCCAGGCAGACGGACATGATGTGGTTATCGTGGATACCGCCGGCCGTCTTCACATCAATGACGTGTTGATGGACGAGCTTATCGACATCAAAAAGAACGTAAACCCGACTTACACTTTCCTCGTTGCCGACGCCATGACTGGACAGGATGCGGTGGTTAGTGCATCGACTTTTAATGACAAGGTTGGCATCGACGGCGTCTGCCTCACAAAAATGGACGGTGATGCCCGCGGCGGCGCGGCGCTGTCGATCAAGTGGATCACCGACAAGCCGGTTAAGTTTATTGGTACGGGCGAAAAGCTTGAAGACCTGCAGGAGTTTTTCCCCGAGCGTATGGCAGGCCGTATCCTGGGCATGGGCGACGTGGTCAGCCTGGTGGAAAAGGCCCAGGAACACTTCGATGAGAAGATGGCTGAAGACATGGAGCGCAAAATGCGCAAAGCCAGCTTCACGCTTCAGGATTTTCTCTCGCAGATGCAGCAGCTTAAGAAAATGGGGCCTCTGCGCAACCTGCTTGAATTGCTGCCAGGCGTTGGCAGCCAGCTGAAAAACATCGAATTGCCCGAGAAAGAGATGAAGCGCACGGAGGCGATCATCCAGAGCATGACCCTGGACGAACGAAACGAGCCGTCAATTCTCAGCGGACCCCGCCGCGCCCGTATCGCCAAAGGCAGCGGCACAACGCCGGCAGACGTCAACGCGCTCATCAAGCAATTCGAGATGGCCCGGAAGATGATGAAGGGCGTGATGCAGTTCCAGGAAAAAGCCCAGGCAGCCGGCATGAACCCAGACGGCACCATGAAGGGCAGCATCACCGGCGGAAATGTGAGCGGATCAGATCGCGAAAAACGCCTGAACCGTAAGCAGTTCGAAAAGAAGATGCGGCAGAAACAGGCCAAAGCAGCGCGCCAGAAACGGAAATAGGCAGGCCGGCTTATGTGGACTAGCTGGCCGTACCAGGATATTTGATCCGATTGATCCGATTGATCAGTCGGATCTGACTGATCTGACTGATCTGATGGATCGGGGATAACCAGGGTTGACGAGAGACACTGCTTTTGCCAGTTCGTTCTTCATGATCACTCCCCCTCCGCCGATTGGACATAAGACCGGCTTCGCCAAGTTCCTTGCCGGGTTTGGCTACGCGCTTCAAGGCTTGGCCTATGCCTTTCGCACCCAATGCAATATCCGGGTTCACGTGGGTATAGCAGCGTTAGCAATTATTGCAGCCTTATTGCTGGGGATGCCGGCCCTGGACCTGGCCATTGTAGTTCTGACGATCACTGTTGTGCTGGCAGCAGAACTTTTTAACACGGCGCTTGAGACCGTGGTTGACCTTGCGTCGCCTGAGTATCACGCACTGGCTAAAACTACCAAGGATGTATCAGCCGCAGCGGTGTTGGTTTGCGCGTTAGGTGCAGTAGTCATCGGACTGATATTATACGGCCGTCTGCTTCTGCGCTTCTTAGATTAATTGGCGAGCGAACTGACCCTTCTGCCTGACCAACTTACAGGTCCGGGAAGAACTGGCCCGGATCAATAGCAGTGCCGCCTTTGTGCACCTCGAAGTGGAGGTGGTTACCGGTAGAAGCGCCGGTGCTGCCCACTTCGGCGATAAGATCGCCCCGGTTCACGTTATCGCCCACGTCAGCAATCAGTTTGCTGCAGTGGCCGTAAAGAGTCTCGTAGCCATTCTGATGGTCCACGACAACAGTATAGCCGTAGCCGCCCTTCCAGCCGCTGAACTTAACTACGCCGCTGTCGGCTGTTAAAATACGCGTTCCGCGATTGGCAGAAAGGTCGATACCTTTATGCATCTTAGAGCCGCCGCCGATAGGGTGTTTGCGATAACCAAATCCGCTGCTCATGCGTTTATACTTCGCTACAGGAATGGCAAACTTGCCCGTTACCGCCGCCGCAACAGCCTTGGCAGTCTCCACGGCTTCTCCGGCAATAGAAGGTTTCTTGGCTTCCTTTTCCTTCTTCGGCGTAAAGAGGTCCCAGCGGGTAGTTGACTTGGCAGCGGCCTTGTCAGTATAAAAATTGCGGCTCATCTCGCTGGATGGCATTGAAGGTGCCGGCGTCATTGCCGCGGCAATCTCCCGGTCGGCTGCTTTAGTTTCGGGTTTCGGAGCTTCGAAAGCGAGGTAACTCGACGCGCCGTCCTTCTCAAGTTTAACCCCTTCAGCCGAAATGGCCGTGATGTGATACCCATAGATGGGATCGCCCACTTTATAGAAGGATTCGGTCTGGGTGTTTACGTCCTCAATCAGGGCTGTAAACTTGCCCTGGAAACTGGCCGTACCTACGATACGCACGTTCAGATCGGCCGGAGCCTTGGCTTCTGCCGCAACACCACACAAAGGTAGTGCCGCCAGCAGGCACAAGGCGCTGACAAATAACGTGCCTCTCAGTTTGGTCATGGACGCTTCACCCTCCATCTCAACCTACGAACATCCTTCATCGCAGGGTTACGAGTCTGCTGACTGTCTCCGTACGGCCACACAAACGCGCCAGGCGCGGCCTTACGAAACCAGCCAGATCCAACATGCCATAGGAAATCACGAGGCTGCGATTTCCGTTAACCTGACATCCGGTTACGGGGGCAATGCTACCCCGTCAATTCAAAAGTGTTCATTTTATCCGTGTAAAGCTCCCTGGTCAGACCTGGACATGCACACCAAATTACGGTGCAGTATAAGCAAAAACAGTTTTCAGCTTGACCACCGCACCTCCCTCATTATCAATAGGCGGATCAGCCTTTGGTGGGGGCCTGCCGCTAAGTTCCTTTGTCCAAATGCCTGGAGAGGTGCAAACTTATCAGGGGGATCCCAACATGAAGTTTACTTTGAGGTTGGCCGCAGCTTTTGCGCTGGCAGTCGCGGTGGTGCTATTTGCACCTTCGGCGTTTGCTGACGACGTGTCCTTTAATTACCAGGGCCGCGTAAAGGTTCAGGGTCAGGCGTTTAATGGTGGGGGTTTGTTTAAGTTCGCCATTCTAAATACCACAGGCAACTCAGTACTCTGGTCTAATGATGGCACTACAGGCATTGGATCGGATTCCAGTAATGTTCCCATTCCGGCAGATGCCGTGGCCTTACAGGTAATAGACGGCGTTTTTTCCGTAGGGATAGGAGACAAAACCATACCTGGTATGGCGGCTTTAGACAGTGCAGTGCTTGTGTCAGATTCTCCCCTCAACCTGCGCGTATGGTTTAACGACGGTACCCATGGCTTTGAGCAGCTTAAGCCTGATCAGAAACTCACAGATCTTACCCTTGCGAAGATTCAGACCGGACTGGAAGACTACCACATATATGTAAGTGGCAGTAACGGCAATGACGCCAATAATGGAATGACAACCGAAACGGCAAAGAAGACAATCTCTGGTGCCGTGGACATTCTGCCTGACAAGATCCGCTGTAACATTACCGTAGTGATCTTTCCAGGTGTTTACCGCGAGATGGTTACCCCTCACGGCATCAGCGTGAACTACGGCAAAACATTGAAGTTCGTGGGTGACAGCTCCTGGACACCCGCTAGTGCAGGGATACCTTCTGTGGTAATTGATGGGGCAGACAGTGGCGTTGCGCCTGTTCGGGATTATTGCTTCTACGCACGCCAGTGCACAGGTGTCGTAATCGAAGGAATTGGCTTCCAGCATGCTAAATATGCTGTCATGGACCTGGAGAACGGCAATTATACCGTAAACCACTGCCTTGCCCTTGGCAACCGTATCTCCGGCTCGGGATCAGGGTTTGCCGTCGGTTTTAACGCCGGGCCTCAATGCTACATTTCCTATAATGACTGCAAGGCCACTGAAAACGAGAATAACGGATTTGTTATTGAATCCAGTTCAAGGGCTTTTCTGACAAATTGTACAGCGACCAAAAATAACGTCGGCGTCTTCGCTACAGCAAACAGTATTGCGCAGTTCTTCCAGTATAACAACTTCAGCAATAACGTGTCCGGTGTCCAGGCAAATGCCTTATCTGATGTCAGCGTATGGCCCAATGCGAATCCCGCAATGCGCACACACATACAGAACAACACCCAGAACGGCGCCATCGTGAATTGGAACGGTCAGTTTACTCCAGCGGACGCGGTCATTTCAGGCAATCCCACACAGTATCTCCGCTTCTACGGAACTATCATTGGCGTAGACGCGCAGTAAACTGCCGGATTTTCCAAAACCGTTCTATAAATACCATTGTCCAAATGCTGTTGCTCATTGGAGCAATATGTAAGGCCCGGCTTTTGCTGGTAATTTCTCCGGTGGGAGGCTGATTATGGAAATTTTTGACGGAATCGTTGCACAACTGGCATTGGCTTTGGGAGCCAGCTGGTGTGCAGGAATTAACCTCTACGCCACAATTGCGGTATTAGGCCTTATGGCGCATTACGTGCCGGGGTTTGATTTACCTCCCGACCTCGCTGTGCTGGCGAGCCCCTGGGTCATCGTTCCTGCCTGTTTTATGTACTGCGTTGAATTCTTTGCAGACAAAATACCGGCGGTGGATTCCGCGTGGGATACCGTTCATACTTTCATCCGCGTGCCCGCAGGCGCTGCGCTTGCCGCTGCAGCCCTGGGCGATGTACCACCGGAACTGCAGATTGGCGCTGCCATCATCGGCGGCACCCTCGCCCTGGGCAGCCATACTACTAAAGCCACGGCCCGCGTTGCCGCTCACGGAAGCGGCACCAGTGCCGTAGTAAGCCCTGCGGCCAGCCTTGTAGAAGATGGGCTTGTCATCGGCACGGTTGCCATGATCGCAGCAAATCCCGCGATCGCGCTTTTGCTGACAGTCCTGATGATTATAGGCGCTGGATTCCTGATGTACTTCCTTTGGGCAATTGCTCGTAAGGTCTTCAGGACATTAACCGGGCGCGGTACAGTAGATGCCCATTCTCTTCCGCCTCCACCCCCGCCGGCAATTCCGGCATAACCACATAAAATAAACGTGCGCTCCGACGGAACCACAGGATTCGCCGGAGCGCCTTTTCTTTTGGGGCATGACAGGAAACGCACAGCCACGCGTGCTTTCCCCTGCGGTCATTAGTCGGCACTCCAATGAATTTTCCCCTGACCCTGCTGTTGTGCCCTAACCGGTAGAAGAATCACAGGATAAGATATAATGAAACGTACATTTCAGCCAAGCCTGACCAAACGCTACAACAAGCACGGATTCCGCCAGCGGATGTCCACCAAGAACGGACGCCTCGTGCTAAAGCGTCGTCGCGCCAAAGGCCGCAAAAAATTGACGGTCTCTGATTCATGGAGCAGCCGGTAAACCATACCTCTGCGCGTGAGCATCTGCTGATGAACTCACAGCGTGAATGGTTTTTACCATGACACAGTTTGAGAAAGAAGAAGCGGCCACGCGCCGCTTTTTTTTTCGTAAAGAGAACCGCGTACTCCGCCGGGCTGATTTTCAGCATGCCTATAACAACAGCCGCCCGATCCGTCGGCCGCTGGTGCACGTGTTCATCCTGAAGCACGAAGACGCTCCGCCGCCGCCGACGCGCATTGGTATTACCGTCACAAAAAAAGCCGGAAACGCCGTAAAGCGAAACCGCGCCCGCAGGCTCGTGCGCGAGTCCTTCCGCCTCATGCTTCCTCAATTGAAACCCGGCTATACCATCATTGTAAATGCCATGAAGGCCGCCACCATGGCGCCCTTTTCAGCAGTTGACCAGCAGCTCCGCGAGATTTTTCAGCAAGCCGGACTGTTTCTAAATCCCGATGAAAAAGTGCCCGCCAGTGATGACTAAGAATCTGCATCGGCGGCTGTCCTGATGAATCCCCTGGCAAAGATATTCGGCCGTAACAGCCTGCTGAACCGTGGCTTCATTGGCCTCATCCGGGTTTACCAGTTGCTTATAGCGCCCCTTTTTCCCCCGGCGTGTCGCTATTATCCCTCATGCAGCCGCTACGCTGTAGACGCGCTGCGCAAGCGTCCGCTGCACGTAGCCATTGGCAAAACCATCTGGCGCTTGCTGCGGTGTAATCCCTTTTCGCGCGGCGGTTATGATCCCGTTGATCCCGACTGATTCCCTCGCCTGCGCGTGAATGTCCAAACGTCCAAAGACTATGCCCTTTGGTGCATTGGGCAGGCCGAAAATCCTGAGAATTCCCCATTGCCCATCTACTAACCCGGAAGCAGTGAAAACCTAATAACCCGATGAGCGACAACCAGACAGCGCCCAATGGCAGCCGCCCGCAATGGCTTAAATTTTTCATCATCTCGTACCTCCTGATCCTGGGCTACATATGGTTTGTGCGCCCTGAAAAGGACCCGCAGGCTGAACAGCAGGCCCTGGCCCAGCAGCAGACCACTGGCACTCTGACCGCAGCCAGTGATGCACAAACTACCAGCGCTCTGCGGACTGTTGATGGCGAAAGCTCCCTCACGGTCCATACCCATCCCGGTGAGCTTGCAGCCCTGCGCACGGATATCCATAATATCCAGATCGACACTGTAGGTGCCGTTGTCAACAGCTGGAGCCTTATGGATACGGGCAGCCAGTCATTCGATCCGGCAGAAAACACCAGTGGCGTAGAGTTGGTTCGCGAGTTACCCCGGAAAAGCGCCAACGAACTTACCCAGCAGAACTGGCCCCTTGAGATTTCCCTCAAAGAGCAGGGCTATCGCAGCTATGAAGACTTCAACCACGTTGAATGGACCAGCGAGCAGGTAAAGACAGAAGGTCAGTCTGCGCTGCGCATGCAGTCGCCCTCCATTCGCGGGCTGCGCGTTGAGAAAAGCCTGGAAATGCCTTCCGGCGAGTATTTCGGCAAGCTGCGCGTGACCGTCTACAACGACAACGACAGTCCGGTAGATGTACGCGACGAACTCAACCGCGGCCTCACGCTTCGGTGGGGACCTGGCCTGGTGCAGCGCAGCGGGTCTGACCTTGATACCAGCGCCAACCACTATGACGCCGCCGTTGCCCGAGATTTCGAAGAAGTCCACGTATTCCGCCCGGAAGCAGATGGCGAAGTGCTTACTCTTGACGGCCCGCTCCAGTGGGCTGGCGTAGAATCCAAGTTTTTTGCCGCGCTGCTGGTGCCTGCACAGCCAGATGACGCCGCCCGGCGCACATCCTATCACTTCCGCACCCTTGTTCCCAACAGCTACAAGATCGATCCGGCAAACGTTGCTGATCCGCAGCTGCGCGCAGATCTTGAGCGCTATACCCCGCCCCTGGTTATGGAACTCTCCACGGGTGAATTTGACCTGGCAGCCAAGAGCAGCCGCACTTTCGAGTTTGGCGTGTACGTAGGCCCGAAAAAGCATAGCATCCTGCGCCAATACGATAACGAACTGCAGACGCTGATGTATAGCGAGTCGTGGTGGTGGATGCGCGCCATTTACCTGGCCCTTACCGACCTTCTGAACTGGATTCACCGCGTTATCGTAAGCAACTACGGTATCGCGATCATGCTGCTGACGGTTATTGTTAAGCTGATCGTGTTCCCGCTGGTCCATCGTTCCATCAAGATACAGGCGAAGTCTTCCGCTGAAATGAAGCGGGTAAAGCCGCACCTGGAAGCGATTAACGAAAAGTATAAAGAAGACCCGCAGGAGAAGCAGCGCCAGACCTGGAAAGTTTACCAGGAGCACGGCATCAATCCTCTTGGCGCCATGCGTAGCTGTCTGCCGGTGCTTCCCCAGATCCCGATATTTATCGGGCTTTACCGCATTGCTAACGACACCATTGACCTTCAGGGCGCCCATTTTCTCTGGATCAAGGACCTGAGCCAGGCCGATCACCTGGTTCACCTGGGCACACACATTCCGCTGGTTGGCAGCTACTTTAACATCCTGCCGATCCTCGTGGCGATCACGCAAATGTTCTCTTCAAAGATCGCTATGTCTCGCACGATCCAGAACATCACGGATCCCAACCAGATCCAGATGCAGAAGATGATGGTGTACCTCATCCCCATCATGGTGATGGTGACGATGTATCACTTCCCTGCCGGCTTGATGCTTTACTGGATAGCCAGTAACGCTTGGCAGATCGGCCAGACGCTGATCACAAACAAGATTCTCGACCGGGAAGAAGAGAAGCATCTGAAGGCTGGACCGCCGCCCCGCAAAGCGAAAAAGGCTGCTGATCCGAATAGCTTTATGGGTAAGCTGATGGCCCGCGCCGAAGATGCTCGTAAAGAAATGGAACGGCGTGAACAGGCTGCGAAGAAAGCTGGCAGCGGTTCCGCCTCCCGCAAGAAACGTTAGTCCCTGCACTTTTGCGTTGCCTTACAAAGCCTTATACGGACGGTTGCTGAAAGAATGATCTCGATAGATATATCCGCAGACACAACAGAAGAAGCGCTGGCTGAAGGCCTTCGCCAGCTGGGTATTCCACGCGATGCCGTGGAGATGGACGTGCTTGCATCAGCCCATGAAGATACCCTGCCCGGAGCCGAACCCCTGCCGGGCGTGACGGTGCGCCTGACCATCAAGGATGACGTACTCGTGGGCAGCGCCAAGGCTCACCTGAAGAAGATTCTGGAACTCATCGGAATTGATGGCCAGATCGAGGTTCTCCGCCGGCGCGGAGGCGTTGTGCTCAACATTCATGCCGGTGAAGATGATTCCCTCATCATCGGGAAAAACGGCCAGAACCTGGAAGCGCTTCAGATTGCGGTTAATCGCATGGTGGTGCATGGCGGGCGTGACCTTCTTCCGATATTTGTCGACTGCGAAAACTACATGGAGAAGCGCCTGAGCCGGCTGGAGAGCATGGCCAAGCGCAGCGTAAAGCGCGCCCTGCGCGAAGGCGTAGAGGTTCCACTTGAGCCCATGACCCCTTTTGAGCGGAAGATTGTGCACAACGCCGTGAAGGAAAGTCGCGGCATCCATACCCTGAGCCGTGGTGAAGGGCTGGACCGCCACATTGTGATAATTCCAGATGAGGTTTCTGATCGGCAGTTGCGCCCTCGCCGCGGCGGGCCGGGTAACGGCGGCCGGCGTGGCGATTCCAACGCAACTCCTGCCGGCGGATCAAGCTGGGAAACTGCTGGCACGGGCGCATCAAATGATAACTACGACGACGAAGACGACCTCGACTAGTCCCCAGCGAATCCCCTGTTATTGTATTAAACCTTATTCCTGTCCTTGCATCCTGACGGACTTCCACTTACGCAGGTAGCCATGGCTCTCACGCCCGAAATTAAAAAACTCGCGCAACAGGCGCTTAAGATTCGCGATTCCCAGGTGCCACTGCACCGGGTGATTGACGTACTGGCATCCAGCGATGGTGATGTCAGCAAGGCTATAAACCGCTACCGTGATGTTAAGGAAGCCGACCTCCGGCGGGCGCTCCATTACTGCGCCGAACTTTTGCGGGCTGTGGAACGCGAAGCCGGACTTACGCCAGGCTGGGAAGCGGGCCTGCGGGGCGAAACCACTGTAGCAGCAGGCAATGCGGCTCCGGCCACGCAATCTGCCGTTGGCGAAGTGGCGCCGACTTCCACGAAAAAAGGAAAATTTGCGCCGGATGAACTGAAGCCGTTCCTGGATGAGTCAAAACGTGGGCAGGTGCGGGTGGCGAAGGCGTATGTGGATGGAGCCAGCAAAGGTAACCCTGGTGATGCCGGGATCGGCGTGGCCATATTCAGCATGGATGGCACCAAGATTGCCCAGGAAAGCCGGGCCATTGGCCTGGCAACCAACAACATTGCGGAGTACACCGCGCTTATTGAAGCCATGAAAATGGCTCAAAGCCTCGACGTGAAGGTATTGAACGTGATTGGCGACAGTGAACTTGTGGTAAAGCAGGTCTCCGGTCAGTACAAGATCAAGAACCCTGATATCCTGAAGAAGGTGCAGGAAGTGATGGCCCTGAAGAAGGGGTTTGAGAAGTTCTCCATCAGCCATGTGGTGCGGGAGCATAACACCCTGGCCGATGCTCTTTCGACAGCGCAGCTTAAGAAGAAAAGCAGCAGTAAAAAAGCGGCGACAGGAACAGCGGGCAGCGATGAGTATGTGGATGTGCTCGGGCCAGTCGAGACCGATGCGGACGAAGGCGCCACGGAATGAGCTCAGCCGCACCGCCAGACGCGCTTCAGCCTGGAGGTAGCCTACCGGTCCAGCCGGAAGTAGCGGGTCGATCGCTCTGGTACTTTGTCTGGCTCCGCCTGCGGCGCAATCACACGGCCATGGCCGGGGGGATCTTGCTGGTCTTTCTGTGTGCAATGGCGGTCTTTGGCTTTTTTTACGCCCAGGACCTTTACTATATCTCTACGCGCGACGTGCGGCTGACGCCGTCGGCAGCCCACTGGTTTGGAACCGACGAACTGGGGCGCGACATTTTCCACCGCATACTCTACGGCGCTCACCTGACCATAGGGAGCGGTCTGTGCGTTGTGTTGTTATCGGCGCTGCTGGGGGTGCCGCTGGGGCTGGCGGCTGCCTACTTCGGTGGCAAATTTGATTCCATTACCATGCGCACCATGGATATGATCCTGGCATTCCCATCGATCCTGCTGGCGATGGCGGTAATGTCTGCTCTGGGCTTCAACATGCGTAACATCATCATTGCCATTGCCTTGGTCTACGTGCCCAAATTTGCGCGCGTGGTACGTTCAGCTGCGCTGGTAGAGAAGAGCAGCGATTACGCCCGTGCAGCTGAAGCCCTTGGCTGCGGTCGCACCCGGATTCTTCTGCTGCACCTGCTGCCCAATTGCATCGCCCCGGTACTGGTGCTCGGCACGCTCAGCCTTGGCACCGCCATTCTTGAATCAGCAGCTCTGTCATTCCTCGGAATGGGCGCCCAGCCACCGCTCCCCGAATGGGGCGGAATGCTTAACGACGGGCGCAGTTCTTTTCAAACTAACCCCCACATCATGCTGTTCCCTGGCATTGCCATAGCCATGACCGTTTTGGCGATCAACCTTCTGGGCGATGGCCTTAGGGATGCGTTTGACGTGAGACTGGGGAAGTGAAGTTGAGAGTTGAGAGTTGAGAGTTGAGAGTTGAGAGTTGAGAGTTAGCACTTACATCTGAGACGCAGTTCTATAGGATGCTTTCAAAGGGAGACCGATTGGCTAATTCCGGACCGATTCATGACAAGTCTTTCAAGTTTGCAGTGCGAGTCGTAAAGTTAAGCGCGTACCTGGTTGGGGAAAAAAGGGAGTTCGTTCTCTCGAAACAACTACTACGCTCCGGCACGGCAATAGGAGCCCTCATTCGTGAATCCTGCCACGCGGAGAGTACGTCAGATTTTATCCACAAGCTCTCGATTGCACTCAAAGAAGCCAATGAGACCGAATACTGGCTCATGCTCCTTCATGAAGCAGAATACCTTACTACGAGCCAGTTTCAACCTATCCACTCACACATTGATGAACTCTTGAGGCTCTTAATTCGCATTATTAAAACCACAAAGTCAAAAGTATCTAAAAGCCGCTCCACCGAGTAACGCCGCCGCACGTCTGCACAACAAACGCGCATCTCAACCGACCAGAAAGAATAAGTATGATCAGGACGTTTTTCAAGTCTCTTAACTCTCAACTCTCAACTCTCAACTCTCAACTTACACT
>JAKFFN010000210.1:0-4511 GCA_036675025.1 Candidatus Sumerlaeales bacterium
CCACAAGTACACCAGCGTGCAGGTTTGCCCAGACAATGATCAACGGCACGAGCAGCCAGTGCCGCCACGCGGCAGGTGGTGATTGCGGTGTACGTTTATCGTGCGAGCGCGAAATCCACGGTGCGCTCATCAGGGTAAGCGCAGCGGTGAGGCCCAGTATGCTGAACACATCGGGGCGCGGACTGAACCGCACCACCGCAGCGGTAAGACCAGCCATCAGCAGCAGCCCGGTGGCTACAGACGTGCCACATCTCCGCGCCCGCCACATTACCAACAGCGAGGCCAGTGCGATAATTACCGTGACCATAAGGATATAGCCAAGGCTGCTATCAGGGTAAATCTTGTCTAGCTGGAACATCAACCACGCGGTGGCCCAGCCAGAGGGGACATACGGCGTATCGCCAGCGGTGTAGCTGAAAGGGTCAGTGCGCGGGAGAGTGTTGTTCGCGGAAATCCATTCGCCAAGCTCCAGGTGAAACCAGGTGTCTGGATCGGTGATCGGGCGGTAAGTTAAGACGAAGACTGCCGCGGCGACTGCAAGACAGGTGAGAAGCGTCGGCATCCATACGGGAAGACGGAAGTCAGTAGAGGTCGTTGGTTCCGTGGAAATGGCGGATTCGCGGCTGCTGGATTGTCGATGCTGTTTTCGGCGATGGGCGGGTGACACGATTTCTCCTGCGCAGGAAATAGTAATTAGTATAGTCAGGCATCAGTGGCTGAGTGCAGGTGTTAGCGTAAACTTCGTCAGCAGAATGCCAACGCTACTTTCCCGCGATCCCAATGTAGAATGGCAGTGAACTGTTGCCGCAGATCATAAACTTGACGCCGAGAGTCCTGGTAACTCCGGGACCGATAGTGACCGGTCTGGGAAGAAAGGACTTTTCCAGTGCCGATTGTTTTGGTCCGGCCCATAAGGCTCCCACAACAACGTCGCCGGGTGATGCGGGCGGCCTGAACGGGTATTCGTCTGGCGCAACCTTTCCCGGGGCATGGCTGCTCATAAAAGCCAGGCCCACGTCGGCGTCCTGCTTGCCAAAGTACAGGTCAGCAGTTTTTGTGGTGTCGCTGCTGTTGGTCACGGTGATGGCAATATCATGCTCGATCATATAGTTGCCGATGGTGTCGGGGCGGGTGTAGCCCGGGTGCAACACGAGATCCGTTGTCTGCCGCGCATCGGCGCAGCCGGCAGTCTGGATCTCCGGCAGAGCCATTGGAAAGGTGGTTGGTGCATCGCCCGAAGGAAGATTGGCGATGTCGATCGTGACAGGATCATTGCGCCAAATGAAATTGGGATACACTCCCACTGCGCGACCTACAGCGCAGTCCTGCGGCGGGCGGTCCATGCGCACCATGTCGGTACTAGTTGCGCCGGTGCTCAGAAGCTTCTCGGCCTCCGCCTGCATCTGGTCGCGAGGTCCGGCCGGTATGGCGATTACATACACATCCAGGTTTACCGGCTCTTTATTGGCAATCCTGGCGCGCACGTAGCCGAAGCAGTTTACGTTGTTACTGCCATCGGAGCCGGAATCTTTCACAGCTCCAAACCGCTTGCCATAAGCGATGATGCGCCCCTGCCCCACGGGTATCTCCATTGCAGGCGTGGTGGATGCATCCTTAGGGCGCCGTGCCTGTGTGGAGTAGCCTTCTGTAGGGAACGTGACTTCCGGATATGTGCCGCCTTCTGGAACAACAGACGCATCGCGCATGCGGCCAAGCACCCGATTTGCCAGCTCCGACTCAAAATCGTGAACCCGCCCGATAACTCCTTCTGATTTTATGGACTGGTGTGGCTTCACCGTGACCGGTGCATCGCCGTTGTTCTTTGCGTACACCACAATTCGTGCGGTGGCCGTTGTGCTCTTTATCAGGTGGAACAGGAAAACGTCGAAGCCGCCATCAATGTGGGAGAAGTTGTGGGCCGTTACCTGTGTGCGCAGTTCTTCCGGGGCCGGATTAACCGGAGAAGCTGGAAGAACCTTAGTGGTGGCGTAAAGCACGCCATGATCCGAAAAGCTCTCGGGCAGATCGCTGATGATGCCCCAGCGGGTATCTGGGTGAGGAAGGGTTTTGCCCGGCAAGAGGTAGCCGCTGCACCGGTTGCAGGGCTCGGCGCTCGAGAGCCTGGTAATATTGTCGGCTATAACGGCGTCTTCGCCGGCTGCGGTCATCGGCAGCGCAATGCATGTGACGGCAAGAACAAAGGCGGTCAGGGAAAATAAAGAAGGATGTTTTGTAGGCATGATTCAGGCGTGGCAGCGTGCCGGAGATGTGGCAACCGAAAAGGTGATCAGCCCTTCACGGCGCCGGCGGTTAGACCCTCTACTATTCGTTTCTGAAAGAAAAGAACCAGCACGACCAACGGCACTGTTACCACCACGCAGCCGGCCATTATTGCGCCCCATGGGGTTTCGTGAAGCGTGGCGCCGCTGAGGTTTGCAATGGCAACCGGCACTGTGCGGGCGTCAGGGGTGATGGTAAGACTGAGCGCAAACAGGTACTCATTCCAAGCGGCAATAAACGTAAGTAGCCCAGTGGCGGCCAGGCCGGGAGCGGCCAGCGGCAGCAATATTCGCCAGAAGGTCTGGAATGGGCCGGCGCCGTCCACATAGGCGCTTTCTTCCAGCTCGCGCGGCAGTGAGCTGAAAAAGCCGGTAAGCACCCATACCGTAAGCGGGAGCGTAAACAGCATGTAGCTCAGGATAAGGCCGGGCAGGCTATTGTAGAGGCCGAGAAAGGATATGATAGAATGGACGGCGCCAAGCACTGCGATCTGGGGGAACATCGTCATGGAAAGAATCAAGCCGAGAGCAATGCGGTGTCCGCGCATGCGGAAGCGCGCCAGGGCGCAGGCGGCCAGGCTGCCGGCGGTCAGTGCAAGAATGGTTACACAAACGGCCACGATCACGGAGTTGCGCAACGCCTTAACAAATACGTCATCACCAAACACGGTCCTGTAGCTTTCCAGCGTTGCCGGCCACGGGAAGTAATCGGCCGGAATGGCGAACAGGCGGTCGGGTGTTTGCAGCGATCCGTTTAACGCCCAGAAAAACGGGAACAGGGCGTATAATACCATTAAGACAAGCGCGATCCAGAAGAATGTCCGGCGGATCATCAGTCGTTTTCCTCGGTGGCAGACCGCGCTATGAAAAGGTAGATTATCACAAACGCCGCGATAAGAAGAAAAATTGTAACGCTGGCTGCGCTGCCAAAACCTATCTTGCGGAAATCAATCATCTGACGGTAAGTGAATGTCGCCATGGTTTCGGTGCCGAGCTGTCCGCGTGTAAGCACCCATACGGCATCAAACACCCGCAGGGCATCAAGGGTACGAAAAATTACGACAACGAGAATTGTCGGCTTGAGCATGGGCAGCGTCACCTTTGTAAACTGCTGCCAGCGCGAAGCTCCATCAACGGCGGCAGCTTCATAGGTTTGCGCGGGTATGAGCTGAAGCCCTGCCAGCATGAGCAGCACAACAAATGGCGTCGTCTTCCATACATCGACCGCTACGATGGACATCAGGGCCAGCCCCGGCTCGGCAAGCCAGGCGACTTTCTCCGGCAAGATATGGAACTTCGTTACAAGGATGTCGTTCACCACGCCGTACGTATCCACAAGCATGTAACTCCACATGCGTGCGGAGACGACCGTTGGGAGGGCCCAGGGCACAAGGATAGCAGCGCGGAGAAGGCCACGCGCTTTCAAGCCGCTATTGAGCACCAGCGCGATGGCCAGGCCGAGCACAAGCTCAATGCTAACGCTCGCGAGGGTAAAGATTATTGTGGTGGTTATGGCGCTCCAGAATGGGCCCAGATCAAACAGGTCGGCGTAATTCTGCAACCCCACGTAGCGTGGCTTTTGGCCGCTGGCCATGCGGGCATCGGTGAGGCTGACGGCGAAGGTCTGAACCAGCGGGTAAAGGCCGACAACCACGAGAATGAGAAGAGTGGGCGAGAGAAACAGCCACCCAGCACGTTCCTGTTTTCGTTGCAGGCTCACCTCGCGGCTCATGGCTTCAGCACCTTATGCAGCAGTTCATCCAGCTCCTGCATGCTCTCTTCTGCGGTAGACTGTCCCGTAAGCACCTTGTGCACGTGCTGGAAATAATAGGTACTTACTTCGTTGTAGTCTGCGCCGGTTGCGGTGCTGGGGCGGGCCACGGCGGTATCGAGCGAATCCCGCATGGTGGGTATGAACGGAAACTTTCGTGCGATATCTGGATCGTCGTAGAGCGAGAGAAGTGTTGGCAGCCTTGATGACTGCAGGGCTTGCTCCTTCTGAGCGCGGGCGCTCGTCATGAAGCGGACGAACTCGACGGCGGCTTTTTGCTTCTGGCTGTAGCGTGAGACAGACAGTTGCCATCCGCCCAGCGTCGAGGCGCTCTTGCCGCTGGCACCAGCCGGTAAGGGTGCTGTCTTTACCTTGCCGGCTACGGGAGATTCCTCGTCGTTTACAAGTCTGAAAGCGTAGGGCCAGTTGCGCATGAAGATGGAATTGCCGGCCTGGAACAT
>JAKFFN010000121.1:0-24257 GCA_036675025.1 Candidatus Sumerlaeales bacterium
AGCCTGCCAGGTGTGCTTAGCTTCAATTGTGGCCGCCTCCATCCTTCTGACCGGTAGTCCGAGGTGAATTCACCTTCTCACAGCGAGATTGGCATACCACTTGCCGTAACGTATTAAGCAGTTAGCCAATTAGTAGAAAGTTAAAAGTTTAAGTTTCTACTATTGGCCCAATACTTAAGAAAGTTACGGAGGTTGCTACCATGTTAAGGTGGGCAATTATATTCCTGGTCGTTGCAATTATCGCTGCTATTCTTGGTGCCGCAGGCGTCGCAGACTTCGCACTTTGGGTTGCCGGTGTGCTGTTTGTTATCTTCCTGATCCTGTTGATCATCCACATGGTCAGCGGTAAAAAAGTTGTATAACTGACAACGCTATATGAGTCGTAGTTTGGTGCGGGTTCGCGGTTTCGCGTACCCGCACTTTACTTTACGAAACGTCGGCTTCGCCGTAATCAAACAGTTCATACTTGGCCATTTTATTATGAAGGCTTTTGCGGGCAATGCCAAGCATGTCTGCAGTGGCCTGGCGATGTCCGTTGTTCCGCTGAAGAGCATGAAGGATTATCTTCTTTTCAAAGACTTCCGCAAGCTGTTCCATTTTCTCCGCCAGGGGTATATCGAAATTTGTGAAAAGATCCGGCGGCAGGCCCAATCCTGATGGCGAAACGCCAGCGTCAGCCAGTTCCCTTGCTTCCTGAATGTTTGGCGGAAGATCAGACAGTTCAATCAGCGTTCCACTTGCCATCACCATAGAGCGCTGCAACACGTTTTCCAGTTCCCGAACGTTGCCCGGCCAGCGGTAGTTCATAAGGGACTCAATAGCTTCCGGAGTCACTCCCCGCACATTGCGTCCCAGTCGTGGATTATGTACATTAATCATGTGTTCCACAAGAATGGGAATATCGGATTTACGTTTGCGCAGCGGCGGAATGTGCACCGGTAATACGTTAAGGCGATAGTACAGGTCTTCGCGGAAGCTTTTCTTCTCTACGTCTTCCGCGAGTTCCCGGTTCGTTGCAGCAATCACTCGTATATCAACGCGTATGGGCTTCTTGCCTCCGACGCGGCTGACCTCGCGCTCCTGTAAAACCCGTAGCATCTTTGCCTGCAGCGCCAGCGGCATATCGCCAATTTCATCAAGGAAGATGCTTCCCCCGTTAGCAGCTTCAAACTTACCAACGTGAGTTCCTATGGCGCCGGTAAAAGACCCTTTTTCATGGCCGAACAGTTCGCTTTCCAACAGGTTTTCCGGAATGGCTGCGCAGTTAACGCTGACAAAAGGTTTGTCTCGCCGGGAAGACTGGTAATGAACTGCCTGCGCTACTAGCTCTTTTCCGGTTCCGCTTTCGCCGGTGATCAGAACGGTAATGTCGTTTGTTACAACTCTCTCCAGCAGGCTAAACACCTGCCGCATAGCATCACTCTGGCCGATAATACGGTCGAATCGCGCACGCCTTTGCAGGCGGGATTCCAGGTTTGCAACCTGGTCCAGAAACTGTTGTTTCTCCAATGCGCGCCGTACCACAATCCGCATCTCATCCAGCTCGAAAGGCTTGTTGAAGTAATCATAGGCGCCCTGGCGCATCGCATCTACTGCCAGCTCTCGATTGCCGTGGGCTGTAATAATAAGCACGACGAGATGCGGGCGAATTTTCCGCATCGCTTTCAGGGTTTCCATTCCGTCCATGCCCGGCATGCGCACGTCCAGTATCACAAGGTCGAAGTTGTTTTCTCTAACTAACTGGAAGGCGCTTTCGCCGTTATCCGTTACAGTTACGTCATAACCTTCCCGGCGCATTACCTCTCGCAGAAGAAACCGGATGCTATCTTCGTCATCGGCTACGAGAATACGGGGAATATCATAGGTAGTGTCGAGAGACATGGTTTACGGGCTTGTTCCTTCACGTGGGTTGAGACATTGTAATTGTTTAACGACAGAGGCATGATCAGGCAACATTGTTAGGGTGTGCATTCAAGCACGTATTTTGCCCCTCTGGCAGTTGAAATGTAAACGTATTCCAACCGTCTTCCGATTTAACGGAAAGTTTGCCGCCATGGTTTGCTGCTACCTGGAATGCGATGGACAAGCCAAGGCCTGTTCCGGCTGCCTTGGTAGTAAAGAACGGCTCGAACATGCGCTGCTGTACATCTGCGGGTATCGGGAGCCCCTCGTTGGAAACGCTGATGGAAATAGGCAGAACCGAAGTCGGGTTATGTTCAGCAACTACCCGCACCATACCTTCTTCAGGTACAGCCTGGATGGCATTGATGACGATGTTGAGTAGAGCCTGGCGAAATTGATTTTTTGCGATGTGCACACTTGGCAACGGGTTGATGTTTTGCTCCAACCTTAACGGCTTTTCCTGGTAGCGGCTGTCTGACTGCGCCAGGGAGATAATCTCATCGATCAGGCGGTTAAGGTCGGCGGGTACCTTTTCCAGCGCCGGCTGACTGTAAGCTTGCACCTCGCGGATTAGCGTATCCAGGCGGTTTACTTCTTTCGTTATGATATGCAGGTACTCGTTAGCTTTGTGGTTCGGCCCCAGATCTTCCAGCAGGAGCTGTGCGGTCCCCTTAATTGCGCCAAGCGGATTCCGAATTTCATGGGCTAGTCCACTGGCAAAAGTACCCATCGTGGCAAGGCGATCCGTATTCCGCATGTTCTGGTAAAACTTCTCCATCTCCACCTGGTCGCGCACGTTAATGATCACCCCGAAAATATCGCCCGCCGAGTCGCGCATGGTAGTAAAACTGACAAGAACACTCTGGATCCGGCCATTGATCGCCAGGGAAAGCTGGTGATCCATTACCGTTTCCTGTTTCCAGATCACCCGGTCATGGAGCCGGAGTAGTTCCCCATATTGCGGATTCGCAAAAACTTCGCGAATCGACTTCCCGCTCACATTGGTGTTTCGCACACCAAGCAGGTTTTCAGCAGAAGAGTTGACGGCTGTAATTGTTCCGTTAAGATCGGTGACGACAAGGCCGCCGGTAAAGCTTTCAAGAATGAACTTGTTTCGAGTTTCGATAAAGTGGTTCAGAGACTCCACCATGTTATTAAACGAACTCCCCAGCTCGCCCATCTCATCCTGACGGGTGACGTTCACCTTTGACCGCAGATCTCCACCCGCTACCCGTTCGCTCAGCCGGATGATGTCCTGGATAGGCTGCGTTAGAGACCAGGCCAGCATATATCCCACAATAGCGCCCGCAATAACGAACACCACCAGGAAGAAGAGCCAGTCGCGCGTGAACTCCTGCATGGCTCCGGCATGTTGCTCCAGCGAGTTGGCGAGGTAGGCATCGGCCATCCAGAAGTAAATACCCGCCATCAGGCACATGAGCAGCACTATCACCGCGGGAATCGCAACCAGCAGCCGTACTCGTGCATTCGCCGATGGTAGCTTCTCTGCTGCCGCTTTAAAAAGGCCGCTGTCGGCTTCGGGTTTGGACAGATCACTCATTACGACTAATGCTGCACACTTGCCCGGTGACTGAAAAGCAAAAAACAGTAGCATTTTAGGGGGGACACGTTTTCCACTTCCTGAGATATAAAGTTGTCGCAGTTCGCCGTAAGGATGAAAACCATGACCCCTGAGATAAAACCTGTACTTAATTGGAAGAGGCTACCGGTAAAGTGGGTTCTTGTAGTGTTGGGGAGCCTTGCGCTGGCAGGCTGTTCGCGCGATGACGAGAAAAAGGTGAGGTTTTCAAAGCCGGCATCGCCAAAGAGTACGACTGGGACCGTGGGCTCCGCTTCTGAAAACCAGACAGATTTCATCATGGAGAGCTACCTGGCTCCAGACGAACGCCTGCGTCGCCGGCAGGCGCGCATCTCGGCTGCTCTGGCACAAGATCCTGCGCCGGCAACTACACCAACCACCTTACTGCAATAGACGATTTCGAACCTTTTATGATCAAAGATAGCAGTGAATCCGCGAACACTTCGCCAGAAATCATTTTGGCATCCGGATCCCCCCGCCGCCGGCAAATCCTGGAGTTTCTTCAGATTCCGCACCGCGTAATGCCGGCAGATGTGGACGAACGTGCTCTTCAGGCGACATTGCCACGCGAATTTGCACTGAAGGCGGCGCTGCTGAAGGCCACCGCCCTTGATGATGTGCTGCCCAAGGGCACTATAGTTGTGGCGGCTGATACCATAGTTGTTAAAGATAAACAGATTTATATGAAGCCGCTGGATCCTGGTGATGCAGTGCGGATGCTGGCCGAACTGGCGGGACAAACGCACCAGGTGATTACTGGCCTGGCTGTGCGCGAAACCGGCAGAGCCACCCAGTTGGATGCTGCAACTACAGATGTAACACTGCGGGCACTGCAGAAGGAAGATATAGAAGAATACGTGGCAACGGGCGACCCGCTGGATAAAGCCGGAAGCTACGGGATCCAGTCACTGGGCGGCAGCCTTGTGCAGCAGATATCCGGAGACTTTTTTAACGTAGTCGGCCTGCCGGTGGATAAGCTCCTGAAGATGCTGGAGGTGCACATGGATGTCACAGCATTCCGAGACCGCCGCCGAATCTTGACGCCTGCTTTGTTCCGCACCAAATCTGTCTAATAGAACAGCGATTTTTACGCTCTGGGAGCCAAAACCACACTTTCCCCTTGACCGTCACGCCCAATTCAGGCCAACTGCAATGATGGCCTGGATGAAGCAGCATGACCTACACCGTAAGCCTCATTAGGAGAGTCGCAGATTTGCACTCTCCTTTTTCTTTTTAATATGCCTTAAAACAGGCACGCCCCGACACCTTGCGGAGCCGGGGCGTGTTGGCAAGGAACAGCTTGCGCCGTCCCAAAGCACATTAGATTTCGTAGTACATCACAAACTCTTGCGGGTGAGGACGCAGCTTCAGCGGTGCGACTTCATTTTCGCGCTTATAGGCGATGTACGCGCTGATGAGTTCCTTGCTGAACACGTCGCCCTTGGTGAGGAAGTCGTGATCGGCTTCAAGAGCATCCAGGGCTGCTTCCAGGCTTCCCGGCACCTGAGGAACGTTGCGGGCTTCTTCCGGCGGAAGATCGTAGATGTTCTTGTCCAGGCTGTTGCCCGGGTGAATCTTGTTCTGCACGCCATCCAGGCCGGCCATCGCGATAGCCGAAAATGCCAGGTAAGGGTTGGCAGACGGATCAGGCGGACGGAACTCAATGCGCTTGGCCTTCTCGCTGCCGTGGTACATGGGGATACGAATTGCGGCAGAGCGGTTGCGCATGGAATAAGCCAGGTTTACGGGAGCTTCATAGCCCGGTACCAGGCGGCGATAGCTGTTTGTGGTCGGGCTGGAGAAAGCCAGGATGGCCGGAGCATGCTTCAGAACACCGCCAATGAAGTGCAGCGCCGTATCGCTAAGGCCGGCATAGCCGTTACCGGAGAACAGGTTCTTGCCGGCGTTCCACAGTGAGATATGAACGTGCATGCCGCTACCGTTATCGCCAAACATCGGCTTAGGCATAAACGTTACGGTTTTGCCCCAGGAAGCCGCTGTGTTCTTTACGATATACTTATACTGGATAGCCTGGTCAGCCATACGAACCAGCGTATTGAAACGCATCGCCAGTTCGCACTGGCCGCCAGTGGCCACTTCGTGGTGGGCGGCTTCTACAGTGATGCCGCTTTTCATGAGGTTAGTGGCCATTTCGCTGCGAAGGTCTACCAGGGTATCCGTCGGGGCCACGGGGATGTATCCGCCCTTATAGTTCGGGCGATTGCCGAGGTTAGGGTTTCCTTCCTCGTGCGGCCGGCCGGAGTTCCAGGCGCCTTCGTCACTGGAGATTTCATAAAACTGGGTGTGAGGCTTGCTGTCGAAGCGAATGCCGTCGAAAACGAAAAACTCCAGTTCCGGACCGACATAAATGGTATCAGCAATACCAAGAGACTTAGCGTAGTTTTCGCAATTGATGGCTACGCTGCGGGGGTCGCGGTTATAGCGTTCTTTCGTAATCGGATCGTGAATGCTGCACGTGATCGACATCGTCGGGTGCATGGCAAACGGATCGATGAAAGCCGTTGTTGGGTCCGGCATAAAGAGCATGTCAGACTCGTTAATGGCGCGCCATCCGCGGATAGAAGAACCGTCAAAACCAAGGCCGGTTTCAAATAGCTCGTCATCGAGCCGGTTGCGGGGAATCGTAAGATGATGCCAGGTACCGAGCATATCGATGAACTTAAAGTCGACGAACTCAATCTTGGCGTCATCAGCCATTTTAAGCACGTCTTTAGGGGTCTGAGGGTGTTCAACCTGAGACATTGGAACTTGCTCCTTGCCAGAAGTTATAGCCGGTTAAATTGCAAAGGCCATGGCCTGTGCCTATTCCCGGTCATGCTCCGTGATGACAGGTCGTTGAAAGTTTTTATTTTTAAAAAAATGAAATTTTATGATGGTTCTTTTTGATCACAGTATGCGGCGGCTGCCGGAGTAACCCCACGTCACTTGAATGAAACCCGTGTCGCTAGGTTTGGTGACGTCGTTTATGCAAAACTTTGAGCCATCCCATATGCTGCCCGGACGCGAAAATCTCGATAAGTTCGAGAAGTCGTATCTGAAGAAAGCAAAAACATGGGTTTCGCCCGATGTCGTTCAGCTGACCGCTCCGGATGGCGTGAAGTTTGTGATGAAAGATTGGTCAACGCGGCCGTTTTTCTTCCGCGATACGTGGTGCCGCATCGCAGCATCTCGCGAAATCAGGGTCTACGAAAAGCTGCGCGGTATGCATGGGGTGCCTCAATTGATCTGCACCCTGGGCCACCACGGTTTCATAATGGAATGGCTGGATGCCCGGCCTTTGCCGCGCACGAAGATGCGCGACATCCTCGGTCTCGAGTTCTTTACGCATCTCTCCCGCCTCGTCGATCAAATGCATGAACGGGGAGTCGCCCATGGCGACCTTCGCCGGCGCAACATCCTGCGCGGGCTGGATGGGCTTCCGCGGCTGATTGATTTTGAAACAGCAGTTCACGCTAGTGATAGCGCCGATGGCGGCCATGTTTTCAAGGCAGTTTGCCAGGTAGACCATATCACGGTATTGAAGATTCGGGCGCGGTACTTTCCTGATAGCGTTACCGAAGACGAGCGCCGCATCCTTAGTGAAATTCCGTGGCACCTGAAGGCAGGCCGATACTTGCGCCAGAACCTTTATGCTCCCATGACGAAAAAGGGCCGCAAGCGCCTGGAGAAGCGAAAGCAGCGTGCGGAAAAACAGGCCGGCGAAAACTAGTATCGCATTACTACAGTTCTAACCAGGCTCTTACCCCGTCGTCATCAGCGGGCTCAATTGTAAAACCAAGCTTATTGAAAAGATGCTGCATGTGGATGTTTCCCGGAAGCATGGTGCCTTCCACCAATGAGATTTTCTCGGCACGGGCAACGTCCATCAGGTGCTTCATCAGCGTGGTACCAATGCCCAGGGACTGATACGGGTCAGCCACCACAATTGCCAGTTCAGCGGAGTCTCCGGTTCGATTCCGCGAAAGTCGCCCAACTGCTGTAACGGCGCGCCCTTGAACGGGGTCTTCTATAAAAGCGCCGAGCGCGATCTCCCTGTCAAAGTCGAGAAAGCAGGTTCGGCGAAGCCGTTCGTGGCTGGTCCGGCGTGTAAGCTTATGCTGAAAGAAGTAGCGCCGGTAGATCGTCTCTTCTGAAAGCTTCTTGTGGAAATCCACAATAAGCGGTTCGTCTTCAGGGCGGATGGGTCGGATCAGCAGGGGCTGTCCACTGCGCGTTTTCTCCTCCCAGGTGTATTGCACCGGGTAAGGGCGTATCGCCGGCTTTGGCAGCTGATCCAGAGGTGTAATGTCTGGGTGGATGCTAATGCGTGCATCAAGGGCCACCAGATTGCTTTCCGTGGCCAGTATGGGATTAATTTCCAGCTCTTTGATCACAGGCTGTTGCACAATAAGCTGGCTCAGCCGGACCAGCATTCCCTGCAATTCACAAAGGCGATTCTTTTCTTGCTCCGTTAACTGTCCCAGGGCTTTCCACACGCGCGTTCGCTCAATCATCCGCTGCGCCAGAGCCGTCGTCAGGGGCGGTAATCCAAGCGCGTGATCACGCAAAATGTTACTCATTTTTCCGCCCGTGCCAAAGTACATATACGGGCCGAAGCGGTCATCGATCCTGCACCCGGCCACAAGTTCAATCCCCCGGGTAGAAACCATCCGCTGCACAGTGACGCCATGAAACTCTTCACCCGGATCATGTTCAGCTACACTCTCCCGAATCGACCGAAAAGCTTTCCGGACATCGTCTTCGTTACGCAGGCCCACACGAACGCCCTTCACCCGGTCTGCAAGATTTCGCGACGGCGAAAGTAACTTCAGCAAAGCCGGATATCCAAATAACCCGGCGCACGTAACCGCCTCATCTTCTGTTGCCGCCTGCATCACATCCACCACCGGAATTCCATAGGCGCGCAAAATCGCCTTGGCTTCCCATTCCGAAAGCTCGGCCAGTCCTGCCGAACGCGCACCTTCCAGAATTACAGACGCAGACGCAGAATCAACAGGCTTCTGCTCCTCGTCCACTATCACGGAAGGCGTCTCGTAGATCATATCAAGATTTTGCGACTGCCTCCACATTAGCGCAAACAGGCGCGCAGGTGTATCCGGATACGGAAAGGTCGGGATTCCCGCCTCAAAAAGAATGTTCTGCCCTTCCGCCACGCGGTCTCCGCCCATCCAGCTTGCAAGCACTGGCTTGCCAATCCTTCGCGTACTGCTAACAATTTTCCGCGCCGTTGCGGTAGGGCTGGTGTGTTCCTGCGGGGTCAGGATCACAAGGATGCCATTGCTCTCCTTCTCCCCGCTTAAAATCCTCACAGCTTCCTCATATCGATCAGCAGTCGCATCGCCCATTAAATCGATGGGATTGTCGCAGCAGCTTTCGTTTGGAAGCAAAGGCTCCAGTTCTTGTTTTGTTTCCGCCGAAATTTCTGCCAGTTCGCCGCCAGAAGCAAGTAGCGTATCCGTAGCCAGGATCGCCGGCCCGATAGCGTTAGTGATAACAGTAAGATTCGGTCCACGCGGCAGCGGCTGGGTTGAAAGAATACTCGCCATATAAAAGAGCTCTGCTATCGACCTTACTCGAAGTACGCCCACGCGCTGAAGAGCCGCATTAAGTACCGCATCAGCACCGCCATCGCCATGGCTATGCGATGCTGCCACCGCCGCACCCACCGCGGTTCTTCCAGCCTTAAGCGCAATGATGGGTTTGCTGAATGCAACCTCACGACACGCCGATAAAAAGGCCCGCGCGTCGTTGATCGTCTCTACGTAGATGACGATGCTTTTTGTATAAGGGTCATCCCCGAAGTACGTGATCAGGTCAGGCCAATCAATGTCAGCAGGGACACCGCACGAAACCATCGTGCTGAAGCCAACCCCCGTGCGCAAGCTCCAGTCCAGTACCGCAGAACACAACGCGCCGCTCTGGCTGATGAACGCGATATTGCCAGGCCGCGGCATCGGCTGACCTGCAGTAATGTCCAGGTCATGATTCGGATTAATCAGCCCAAATGACTGCGGCCCGATGATGCGCAGACCGTTTACGCATTTGTCGCTGATGTTCTTTAACGAATCATGCAGGTCAGAGAGCCCCGGCTCACGGTGATTCGCCGTCAGCAGCAGAGCCGTGCGGACATTCCTGCGGTCACACGCCAAAACCAGTTCCGTCTGCCTGTCTGGCGGCGCAACTATAACCGCCAGATCAGTCGCTTCTGGAATTTCATCAAGCACAGAAGGCAACCCCACTGGCACTTCTATACGTCGCACAGGCCCGCCTAAATAACTAGCTGAGATGCTCTTCAGCGTGCTGTCAGCTACAGACCCGGATTGTCCTAGTGCATCCAGTAGAACAATGCTGCGCGGATAAAACAGAGGATCGAGGCCAAAGCGGGTAGCTGCCGAAGACGGTTCATTTGCAGGGCGATGCGATGGTGTCATAGATCGTAGTCTCCCGTTCGCAAAAATGGTTACTCTTCGCCGATAAAATTAAGCTCTGCGTCAGGCTCACTTGAAGCAGAACCCGGCTGGAGACCAATGGTCAACGGTTAGAAGCGGTCCAGTTAAGGAATGGCACATTCAAGTGGTGCATGAACCGCAGGCACCCGCGGTATAGTTTCGCGATATGACTGACGAGGACCGGCAAAATTACCATGACTGCTTTGATCGCGCGCGTACCGTTGTGGTCAAGCTGGGCTCTGCCGTACTGACTGAACCCAACTCTGCGGCCCTGGACCTTAAGGTTCTCGAAACCGTATGCTCTGAAGTTGCCGCCATGGTAAAGGCTGGTCGGCAGATTATCGTGGTCACCAGCGGAGCTGTTGCCGCTGGCAGGGGAGTATTGGATGTATGGGACCGCAAGCCAACAATAGCCGTAAAACAGGCCCTGGCCGCCGTGGGGCAGTCGCGTCTGATGCAGATTTACTCAGATCTTTTTGCCACGCACAATATTAATGTGGGACAAATGCTCTTGAGCATGAGCGACATGGAAGACCGTCGCCGTTACGTGAATGCCAGATACACATTGGAAGAATTGCTGCGCCGCGGCTGTGTGCCCATTATCAATGAAAATGATACGGTAACAGTCGACGAACTTAAGTTTGGGGATAACGACGGCCTGGCGGCAATGGTTGCCGTAAAGATGGAAGCGGATGCTCTTCTGCTGCTGTCGGATGTGGAAGGTCTATTCGATTCAAACCCCAAGAAGAACCCTGATGCTCAACTCATGCAGGTGGTGGAAAAAGTTTCTGCGGACGTCATGCGTGCAGTAAGTGATGGATCTACTGGCGCCATGTTACAGGTGGGAACCGGCGGAATGGAAACCAAACTGCAGGCAGCAAGACTGGCCACTGCAGCCGGTGTGGCTACCGTAATTGCCCAGGGGAAGCGAGCAGGAGTCATAACAGATGTTCTCTCGGGTACGCCCATGGGCACGTACTTTCCGCCCACGGAATGCCACCGCAGTCGCCGCGAAAAGTGGATGCTCTCCGGAAAAACCCACGGGCGCCGGGTCGTCGTCGATAGCGGCGCGCGCGACGCCCTTACTTTAAAAAAGAAATCACTGTTGCCAGCAGGCGTGCGCAACGTGGAAGGCACTTTCCAGGCTATGGACGTCGTTGATGTTGTTGATCTCGATGGGCAGCTTCTTGGGCGCGGCATTGTAAATTACAGTGCGAGCCAACTGCGCAATATCATGGGCAAAAAATCCAGCGAGATCGAAAAGGTGCTGGGCGCCAAGACATATGACGAGGCCATCCACCGAGACAACCTGGTGCTGGTATAGCCCGCTAGTCTTTCGTGTAGCGCATGGAAATGTCCAGCGCCGGCGCGCTATGAGTTAGCGCTCCTACACTGATTCGCTGAACCGGCAACTTCGCGTAACGCGCCAGGTTTTTCAGCGTGATTCCACCGCTGATTTCCAGGTCAGGCACCGGCGCTTTCATCGCTTTGGCTTCCCGCGCTACATCTTCCGCCGCCTTGCGAATTGTGGCAGGCGACATGTTATCCAGCATGATGATATCCGCGCCGCACCACGTTGCCTCTACAGCCTCTTCCCGCGTGCGCGCTTCAATGCACAGGCCGAGCCGAGGTCTGCGATCATAAAAACCATTATCCACCAGTTTCTGCACGGCCTCACTAACCCCACCCGCGGCGTCAATGTGGTTGTTCTTCAGCATGGCCATGTCATAAAGCGCGAAACGGTGGTTTTTACCTCCGCCATCGGCGACCGCTTTTTTCTCAAAGGCCCGCAGCAGCGGCGTCGTCTTCCTGGTATCGTAAATGCCAGGCGCACTCTTACTTGTGCCGACAATGTCTACAAACTGGCGCGTCAGCGTTGCGATTCCGCACATGTGCTGAAGAAAGTTCAAGGCCACCCGCTCGCCCTGGAGCAGCGCTGTCATGGGACCGGTTATCTCTGCCAGGTGATCTCCCGCCTTAAAGGCCTTGCCTTCTTTCACCTTCCAGGTGACCTTCACGGTTCTGCTTAAGTTCTGAAATACCGCGTCCACAAGCGCGCATCCACTGAGAATGCCATCAGCCTTTGCCAGCAAAAACGCTTTTCCGCGGGCTGATCTGGGAAAGATGCAGCTAGTCAGATCGCCAGTGCCCGAGTCTTCTTCAAGCGCCATGCGAATAATGTTGCGAAGATACGGGCCCGATATATACTTCTGGATTAAGGCAGCTGCCTGGCCTCGGGTCTCGTTTTTCGGGTTCTGGTTCCTGGACATAAATTAACTGGGTGCCACTTCCGTCCCGGATTGTGCAACGGGATTATACCAGCAGTTGTCTGATATTATATATTATCTTAACACGGCCGCCGCGCGGCGGGTTTTTTCGCCCACGACGGTGGAAAGGAACACCATATGGATACCGCAAGGTTTCGTGTGCTGGCCGTTGATGATGACCCGGACATACTTGACCTTATAAAGATGTCTCTTGAGGGCAGCTACGATGTTATTGCCCTGAAAGATCCTTCACAAGCGCTGGACTTCCTGGAGTACATTGAGCCGGACGTTGCCGTACTTGATATTATGATGCCTAGGGTTACCGGCTACCACATTGTGGAAGAAATGCGCGCAAACCCGCGACTTGCGGGAGTGCAGGTTATCTTTCTCTCGGCAAAAAACAGCCCTCATGACATTCGCTATGGCTACAAGACGGGAGCGAATTACTACCTGACCAAACCGTTCATGCCCGACAGATTGCATCGGACAATTGAGATCGTTCTAAATGAAGGAATGGTTCGCGCGCCACGCCAGAAATCATGGACGATGCGAGAAGTCGAGATGCGTCTGCACATGAAAATGCCTCGCCTTTACGAATCCTGGGAAGAATTCCAGGCAGAACGTGAACGGCTCTATGGCAAAGAGAACTGGCGTCTGAAAAGACCGCTGGGGATCAAACATAAAGAAAAGGATACTTGGGAGGGATAACAAATAAAGCCCGGCCCGCAGCCTGAAATAAAAAAGCGGCAGAAGAATCTCGCGATCCTTCTGCCGCTTTAAGCTTTGAACAATCCCACTACAGCGTCAGGCGAGGGTCACCATCGCGGTCGAAGTAGGGAAGCTGCTCACCCCATACGTCCGGAAGAGGTGTTTCCGGATACATAAGCGGTTCGTAGTTCGCGGGTGCGGGTACCGGGAACGTAAACGTTTCATAAGCACCTGTAGCAAAACGGGTAAAGCCCCAGCCGATACCCTTCACGCCACCAACGATAATGCCAGTGGCAGGATCGCTTTTGCGCCATTCGCGGCTGATGTTCTTAGGTACTTCCACAAAGCCCGTAGCCATGTTGGCCAGCCCGCGGCCCAACTTGCCCTGCATGCGCCCAAAGGCGCTCTGGTCGCGATACTCATCGCCATACATCTGTGCACTTGCCACGCTGCCCAGCAGTGAAACAGCAGCAACGGCAGTCAAGATGCCCAATCCTTTAGTCGTCTTCATTATCAGCAATCTCCTTAACCTTAACCTGAAACCAGCAATACGTTTTCGTTAATGTCTACTAAAAATCAGTACAATTCTGATGAGCGCTGCTGATGGTAATATTCCTCAGCGCCCCAGTCATATCCATCTTCCAGCGGCAGTTCCGGATACACAAGTGGCTGGTAGTTTGCAGGCTGATCCTTGCGGAAAGTTACCATCTCATAAACGCCGGCACCAAACCGCTGACCACCTTTGTAGATGCCCTTTCCGGTACCGGTGAAAACGCCGGTGAGCGGATCGACGTTCTGCCAGTCACGGTTGACTTCTTTGGGAATCTCAGCCCAGAAGAACAGGGTGTTAACAAATCCGCGGGCGAATTTGCGCGATTTCTTTGCCGGGGTGCTTTCCGGGTAAAACGGGCCCCGGGCAAAACCCGTGGCACTAAGGGCGACCAACATCGCCATTATGCCCAGCAGTCGGACGTGTTTCATTTTCCCAAACCTCAGTAATTGATAGTCGAATATCAGTTTTCGGCGTCAGTAATCAAACCAGCTAATGCTTAAGAATCGGGTTATCAATAGAAATATGAACTTTAGACGGGATCAGCGCCCTTCAATCTTTGGTTTTGTTATCATGTTAATGGCTGTGCTGGCTACGTTTGCCGGATGTGCTGAACGCACGTCAATTCCTGAAGAGGCAACAGGGAAAGTCATTGTTGTTGCCACGATTTTTCCCCTTGCTGACTGGGCCCGCGCCGTAGGCGGCGACCGCGTATATGTGGAGACACTACTCCCCGCCGGTGCCAGTCCTCACACTTTTGACCCTGGGCCGCGCGATATGCGGATGATCAGTCACAGTAAGCTATTTCTGAAAGCCGGACTTAACATGGACGACTGGGGAGCCAGTCTTGTAAAATCCGCAGGTAAAGACGCGCCGCTGGTTCTCAACGTTGGCAACGAGCTACAGGAAAATGCGAAGTTGCCCGATGTAGAACATCTGGACGGAGACGTGGAAAATCTCGGACATGACGCGCTTGGCGAGCACGACCATCACGATCATGGTCATGGAGTTAACCCGCATTTCTGGCTCGACCCGCAGATTGCCATGAGCGCAGTTACAATTATAAAAGATGCTTTCAGCAAGGTGGACCCGGAGGGAAAACCAACCTATGAGGCCAATGCAGCTGCCTACCTCGAAAAGCTGAAAGCCCTGGATGCAGATTTGATGCGGATACTGGAGCCGGCCTCCGGAAAGGGTTTTGTTTCGTTTCATAATGCCTGGCCATACCTGGCGCGCCGCTATAACCTGAAGATCGCTGCTGTAATTGAGGAGTACGCAGGCAAAACGCCCAGTGAAAAATACCTGCGCAGCGTTACAGACCGGTTGAAAGAACTTAGGATTACGACGGTCTTCAGTGAGCCGCAACTGAACCCGCAGGTGGCTAAATTGATTGCGGAAGAAATTGGCGGCTCTGTGGGAATCCTGGATCCATACGGTACTGAGGGCACGGCAGACCGCAGTTCCTATCTTGACATGATGCGCTACAATGCCGCTGAATTGGCAAAGGCGATGGCGGCGCCAGCAGCTCAATAACATTTTGGCTGCTCCAAAGCTTAACCATTGAACATTGTTTTTACCGGGTAGAAGCAAATCCTCACAACAGGAGTCTCATCAAAGGTAGAAGCTTTGGATAATAATTGTGGCTAGGCTTGTCATTGAATCGGGACCGGAGTCGGGCATGGTCCTGCCCGTGGGACACGAGCGCCTGGTAATCGGGCGGGGGGTCTCGTGCGGGGTTCAGGTTATAGACAGGCGTGTAAGCCGAGAGCACGCCGCTATCCGGTTTTACCGGGGCGGGTATGTGCTGGAGGATCTCGAAAGCCGTAATGGCACCTTTTTGAATCATCAGCCGCTTGTGGGCCGGTTGCGCCTGCGCACTGGCGATCGCATCTCCGTAGGCGGAACTGTGCTGGTGTTTGAACTGGACCCGGAAGACCTTAGCCGTGAACAGCGTGAGCTTAATCGCGTGCGTATGTCTGACAGCAATAAGCCGCAGGTGGCGCAAGCCGAAAAACCCGTGGATTCTGATACGGCGCCTATCATAGGCCTGGAGCCTATACCCAGGGAGATGCTCCGTGACCCGCAGCACCGGTTGCGGGTAATATACCAGGTGACAGATTGCTTACGGGGCGAACTCGACCCCGGCGATCTGCTTTGGAAGATCATGGATATTATCTGGGGGATATCCGCACCCGACAGGGGAATAATCTTTACCGCAGATGAGAAGGCAAACAATACCCTCACACCGGTTCTCGTGCGAAGCCGTCACAGGTCAGATGACGAAATTATCGTCAGCAAAGATTTTATAGACCGCTGCTACTCAAAACGCGTGGCCCTATTAACCACAAACCCGGAGTGCCGGGAAGACCAGGATACTCAACAGCAGGCTGCAAACCACATCTGCGCTATTATCTGTGCACCGCTCGTAGCCGGTGGAAAATCCCTCGGCGTCATATACCTGGACCTGCAGTCAGACCAGGAAGATAGGATATTTACCCAGGATGATCTGGACCTCGTAAGCGGAGTTGCGCTTCAGGCTGCCATAGCTATCCAGAATGCGCACCTGCATCATGACAGCCTGCGCCACCAGCGAATGGAAAAAGAGCTGGAGATTGCGCGGCAAATCCAGGGCAGCTTACTGCCGCGGTCTTACCCGTCTGTACCGGGGGTACAGTTTTCGGCCCTGTGTCTGCCCGCCCGCCAGGTCGGTGGCGACTATTACGATTTCCTGGAGATGCCAAACGGGCGCATAGGCGTAGTTGTCGGAGACGCCAGCGGCAAAGGGGTGCCCGCGGCGATTCTCGTTTCAATGATACGGGCAGCCATCCGGGCACAGGCGCGCATCCGCCCGGTCCGCGGCATCGGCGAAATCGTTGGCGCCCTTAATCACTCTATTTGTGTCGATGCTCTGCCAGATGACCTCGCGACGTTGTTCATGCTGGAGTACGATCCCCCCTCGCGGCTTTTACAATATACTAACGCCGGCCACGTGCCCGCATTGCTTGTCCGGCCAGGCGTTGCCGAGCCGGCACGTCTTTCAGAAGGCGGCCTGCTGCTGGGCGTGTCCGCCGACGTTGTCTACGTCCAGGCGCAGGTGCAAACGGAACAGGGAGATGTTCTTGTGTTGTACACTGACGGCGTCACCGATTCTCATGATCTCAGCGGTCGCGCATTTTCTGAGTCGCGCCTGGCAGAAATTGTACGCAGACATTGCGCGGAAAGTGCCGAGGTAATCCGCGATGCGATATACCGCACAATCGTGGATTTCCGGGAATCAAATGAGCAGTTTGACGATCTCACTTTGCTCATTATGAAGATCGTATAAGGTCTATTTGTCATCATCCCCATAGGAAGCTATGATGACAATTAACCAGGCCTTATACCGGTCCATAACTCTGCTCCTGGCCCTGTGTCTCACCACGCAGGTTCTGGCGGGAACCATTGATAGAACAATCGCGAAACTGAATGACGACATTCTGACGGAAAGCGATCTCGCGGAGATAGTAGCCGATGTTGCTGGTGAGTTCAATCCGCTTAAGCAAGCCGGGTATGACGGAGCAACCTCCGACACCGTACGGGCGATGTTTGATCGTGCACTGCTGCTGCAGGAGGCGCGGCGACGAAAGATCACGCCCGATAATGAAGAGTTGCACAGGCAGGTTGAAGGCATGGTCCGAGATATCCGTGCAAATTTCTCCTCCGAATCGGAATTCCATCATGCGCTTGCTGCCGAGCGGTTGTCGCTGGATCAACTGAAGAAGGAACTGCTGGATAAAACCAAGACCGATTACATGGTCTATCATGTGGTTAACAGCCAGTTTTCCATTTCTGATGAAGAGGTCGAGAAGTTTAAGCAGCAGCAACAGGCAGAAGGGGACGCCGCCGCAAGCTTTCGCCTGCGTCGCCTGGGCATACCTGTGAAGAAAGAAGGCGGATCAGAAGCTGCATGTCGCGAGGCGCGGTCACTGGTAGCGCGGATCATCACAGAGGGTATTTCCTTCGAAGAAGGCGTACGCAAGTATAGCCAGGTTCCCGGCGCAAACGCAGACGGCGGCGACATGGGCTATATGGCCGTAGACAAACTCAGCGGTGAAGTTCGAAATGCGGTTCAGAAATTGGAAGTCGGGCAGGCAACCCCTCCGGTTGTTGCCGGCGGATTTGCCAACATCTTTTACGTCGAAGGCAAACGCGGCGCCCAGAGCGCCGTTCGTGAAAAGAAGTTTTTCGAAGCCCGGGGCGAGCTATTGGATAACTTACGGCGCAAAGCCATTCTCCAGGTGTTTGATTCCCGGCTGACGAAGATCATGCCCGACGAGTACCAGCGGGCACTGGTCGGCTCTGCTTCTGAAGTTGGAAACGAAGCGGGTAAAAGAGCGGCAGAAGAAAAACCTGCCGCCGCACCGTCTGAGGCGCCGCCACGCGGTAGTGACATACAACACCCAACTCAACAACAACAGCAACAGGGCCCTGTCCAAGGGCAGCCACCGTATCAGCAGGCGCAGCCTACACCTCAGGCCCGCCGGTTCCCAAACTGGTTTGGCAGGCAACAGTGAAGCCGCGCGTCGCCATCAGTATGGGAGACCCCGGCGGGGTCGGCCCTGAAGTCGTATTAAAGGCTCTCACAACTAACGCCGTTGCTGAGGCAATCATCCCGGTAGTTGTCGGTGATCTGCAGGTGCTTAAATCCACTGCCACCGCGCTCGGCCTGGATCTCACCTTTACAACGGATGGCGATACGCTTGGCAGCACGCCGCCAGCCAAAAATAATATTAGCGTTTTGCAGCCCTATACTTCGCGCGGTGAACTGACTGTCGGATCGGTATCCGCGGAGAACGGCCGCGTCTCCATAAAGTTCATTGAAAGCGCCGTACGTGAAGTACTCAACGGCCGGGCCGATGCCATCTGCACCGCGCCTGTTTCAAAAGAAGCGATGCACCTGGCCGGCTCCGAATTCCCGGGTCATACAGAGATGCTGGCCCACCTGTGTGGCACCAATATTGTCCGGATGATGCTCGCCGGCGGCGGACTTCGAGTTATTTTGCAGACAATCCATGTAGCCCTTAAAGATGTCCCTGGTCTGATTACTATAGAGGCCGTGAAAGAAAGCCTGCGGATCATCAGGAATTTTGCCATCAGTAACGGCCAGGGCGAACCGCGCATTGCTGTGTGTGGCCTGAACCCCCACGCCGGCGAAAGCGGCCAGTTCGGGCGCGAGGAGATCCAAACAATTACTCCGGCCATTGAGACCATGCGCGCCGAAGGACTAAATCTCACAGGCCCTGTACCTGCCGACACCGTTTTCCACCGGGTTCTGGAAGGCGAGTTTGATTACGTCCTGGCCATGTATCATGACCAGGCACTGATACCAGTGAAGACCCTGGACTTCCACGGCGGCGTGAATGTGACCCTCGGGCTGCCGCTGATCAGGACATCGCCAGACCACGGCACAGCGTTTGGCATCGCCGGAAAGAACCGGGCCAACGAAAGCAGCATGGTCGCCGCTCTCCTTTACGCGGCAGACCTGGCAAAGCGACGCATGGCACAAAGCAACGGATAGATTAACAGGGGAGAAGTGAGAAATGGAAACTGCCTATTGGGTAGGCCTTGCAGCCGGCGGATTTGTCCTCTGGCTGTTGTTGATGCGGCTGTTCTGCTCCAACTGGGGCGAAGTCGGCGAGTGTGTAATTTACCTGTTCAAACCCCAGTGGCTTTCTGCGCTGGTGGGAGACTTCCACGAAGATAACTGGAAGTCTTTAAAGCTGATCATCGTAGCTCTCATGTCTGCCTTCATGGTTTTTGAATTCCACAGGCGCGTGGGCGCCGGGATACTTGAACAATTGGTTGTTCAGTAATCTAAAAAAATAAGAGCTCCCCTGCCGGCGGGCAGGGGAGCGAATGATAATCTAGTACGGTATTTAGGTAGGTTATCCAGCAGCTTCAAGTTCGGTCAGGGTGCGGAGCAGGTCATCCATCTTGTCTTCGATCGCGTCGCGGTTGCCCTCGTCCATAAGCTGGCGAAGTTCCGTTGCCTGCGACTTCAGATCATTGGCCAGCGGGTGGGCCGCATGCGCTGCTGCAAGGGATTCAGCACGGCTTGCCAATCCACCAGCTTCTTCAATTGTGGATTGTTCCATGCGTGATTTCACCAGGCCGCTTACGCGTTCGCGGGCTTCATTCACCATGCGTTCTTTCTCTTCCGATGTGAGGCGCTCACCAGTAGCTGCAATGGTGATCTTTTTCTCCACACCAGTGGCGAGATCTTCCGCGCGGCACTCCAGAATGCGGTCAGGCGTCAGCTTAAACGTTACCTCAATACGCGGCACGCCGCGAGGTGCAGGGGTAATGCCCTCGATGCGCAGCAGGTCAAGGAACGTGTTCTCACTGGCCGTGGTATCTTCACCTTCGTAGATCGGGAAGCTGATGGCATCCTGGAAGTCACGGGTCGTGGTGAAGATGTCCTTCGCTTCATTCGGATACGTGCTGTTGCGCTCGATGAGAGGAGCGAACTGATCGTTTTGCAGACCAACACCCAGGGAGAACGGGGTGCGGTGGATGATGACGATGTCTTCCTTGCCATAGCGCGCACCAAGAGTTTCCTTGATGTCGCCTGCAAGCGGAGCCAGCGTCAGCGTCTGCACGGCGGCGCCCATGGCCACAACTTCTTCAGGGCTGATATCGCGGCTCGGCTGCTTGTTCAGCTTTTCACGAACAACCTGCTGAACCAGCGGGATACGCGTAGTACCACCTACAAGAAGCACGGCATCGATATCTTCCGGCGTCATCTTGGCATCGGCAACAGCCTTCATCATCGGTTCAACCGTACCACGGATGATGTCGCCAACCAACTCTTCGAACTTTTCGCGCGTAAGCGATAGTTCCAGAGAAAGCGGGCCCTTGTCGCTCATGGTTACCGCTTCCACAAGAACATGAGCTTCTTTCAGTTCAGAAAGCTCAATCTTGGCTTCTTCGGCAGCCTCACGCAGACGCTGTATGGCGATTGGGTCCTGCTTCAGATCAATTCCATGCTGTTTCTGGAATTCCTCCATCAGGTAGTCCATCACCACGCGATCGATGTCATCACCGCCCAGCAGGTTGTTACCCTGGATAGCTCGAACCTGGAACACGCCCGACATAACTTCGATGATAGATACGTCAAACGTTCCACCGCCGAAGTCATACACCAGCAGAACCTGATCTTTTTCCTTATCAAGGCCGTAAGCAAGTGCAGCAGCTGTGGGCTCGTCAATAATCCGGCGAACCTTCAACCCGGCAATCTCGCCCGCATCCTTTGTGGCCTGGCGTTGCGTATCTGTAAAATAGGCAGGAACGGTAATTACTGCCTGGTCGATAGTCTCGCCGAAGTAATCCTCAACATCGGATTTCAGCTTTTGAAGGATAATGGCTGAGATCTCCTGGGGAGTGTACTTCTTTCCCTCGATGTCTACACGGTAATCGGTACCCATGTGACGCTTAACAGAAAACACCGTGCGGCCTACGTTCATCACGGCGCCGCGCTTTGCTTTCTTGCCTACCAGGATTTCTCCACTCTTGGTAAAGCCCACCACCGATGGTGTGATTCTTTCCCCCAGGCTGTTTGGCACGATCATTGGCCCGTTCTTTTCAAACACAGCAACTGCTGAGTTCGTTGTGCCAAGGTCTATGCCCATGATTCGGCTCATGAGACGCTCATCGACTCCTCTCGTTATATGCTACTACAACTTTTGCATCACGCAGCAGTCTGCCGCGCAGTATATAACCCTTCTGCCGTTCGCTGATAATTGTATCATTTTGATGATCGGCAGACGGACGGTACTCTACCACTTCGTGGAGGTTCAAATCAACTTTTGAGCCAACCGTGCGCATCTGGTATAAACCATAATTCTCTAAGATGTTAAGCAGTCTGAAATAGATGCTTTCCACACTTTTCAACCAGTTATCAATAACATCGTCCTGCGGATACGATCGCCCCAGGTGTAAAACGCGGTCAAACCCGTCCAGGGTGGGCAGCAGATTCTTTATCAGCTTTTCTGATTCATCCACCTTGCCCTTGTGCCGCTCCATATCCCGCGTCAGCTCATGAAGGTGCTCATTTTCCCGCAGGATCTCCGCCGTCATCGAGCGCAGATCCTCCTTTGCCTGGCCTTCCTTCAGATAGACCGGCAGCGGCGAAGCCTGCAGCGGAAACTGACTGCGAGCGACATTTGGGAAGAGCGAAATCATGATCTCATCCGGATGTCAGAAATGGCGCGTTTCGCCTGCTTGTTCTTCGGATCGTACTCCAGCACCTTCTGGAATGCTGTCAGGGCAGACCGCCGGTCACCCTTGCGCAGCATCGTATCCGCAATTTCCAGATACACCTCCCACGCATCCGGCATCAGCTTAATCAGCTCTTTAAAGTGTACCAGCGCCTGGGTGTAATGGCCGCTGTCCTTAAGTTTTTTCCCAACTGCCATGCGGGCGCGTGTCACCGAATCACGAATGGCGTAAGCATTGGGGTCAACCTGCATGCCTCTGCGCCAGGTGTTAAACGCGATCTCAAACTTGCCCGAGTTTAGGTAGGCCCAGCCAAGCTGGTTTACGATGTCCAGGTTTCGCGGATGTTCAACCTGCAGTTTTCTCAGAAGCTGGATAGCCTCATCGAACTGCCGCTCTTCCATAAGAGCCGCCGCCAGGTTATACTGCGCATCAAAATCGTCAGGGTTAATCCGAAGCACCGACCGATAGCTGTCGATTGCCTCTTCCTTGGTCTCCGGCGTCTGCACCCGTTCCAGTGCTTTGCCGCCATGGTGGCGATGTACCTCAACCAGGCACTGCTGCAGGTACGAGTTCGCCGGGTCCTGCTCCAGCTGCTCCTTCCAGCGCTTGATCGTTTCATTCCAATAGCGCTGGCTTCGCTGGTGATCTTCCAGCTTATCCGCAGCCAGGGCCAGGTTATGAATCGTCTCCGTACTGTCCGGGTCCATCTTCAGCGCATTTTCCCACATGCGGACAGCTTCCTCATGCAGGTCATGCAGGGCATAATAATAGCCCAGGTGCCGATACGCGTTTGTCAGGTTGTTCTTTGCGCGCTGGTGAGTCTGGTCTATCCTGAGAAGAGAAAGCCAGTCACCAACAGCTTCCGTCCACTGCTTCTTCTGCGCGTGCTGGTAACTGAGGACCTGGTAATTGTGAATCAATTGCTGCTGGGCATCCGGATGCTGCTGGCCCTTTTCGATAGCTTCCTGGATCTTACGGATGCGATCTTCAACGGCCTCTTCGTCCTCTTCAACCTTCTCATCGTCAGCCCAGTTAAACTCACCCTGCAGGTAGTTATAGGTAAATGCGTCTTCTTTGGCGCGTTTCTCCGGGTCCTGCAGCCGCTCATAGGCTGATTGAATCACCCGGAACCGGTCAGGGCTTTGTTCCGGCGTAAACTTCTTTACGAGAGTATTCCAGGCCTTTTTTATCTCTGCATCGCTGGACCCTTTGCGGATGTTCAGCACTGCATACGCGTTTTGCTCTGCCATAAGCTTCCAGTCGCCAAAAAATGAATCACTGCCGCGAGGCGTGTCGTGCCAGTAAGGGGAGTTCTGCTTTAACCTTGGGCCGTGCTCAAGAGGAAAAGCAGCATTATCAGACATAGGCTGCGCAGGGCATAAGGCCTTGGCAAGGGAAATTGCGGCGAAGCTCAACATGCCCGATCTGCCATTAATATACAACCGATGTAACTTGACTACCCCATAATCCCCTGCGCAACCCTATGCACTGCAGTTAAGAACTTCACGAAAGGCAGGTTTGAATTGGACTTAATATCTTATCACCGCGCGCCCGCATTGCTGGTAACATTGTTGGCCGCCGTTAGCGCATCTGCGGTTAATTATGATGCCAACTATGTAACGACTCCGCCGGTTGTTGACGGCGCCGCAGGCGACGCAGCCTGGGGCACTGCCAGCCCCGCTGCCACAGGGTTTGTAAAGCACGACGCACCAACAGAACTTTCCCAGGAACAGACACAGGTACGGGTTCTCTGGAGCGACACCCACCTCTATCTGCTTTACGAAGCCACCGACGGCGCCATTGTGCCCTCGGCCACTGCCGACGACACCGGCTTCCTGTTTAATGCGGTCGACGATGCCGAGTTCTTCTTCGATCCCTCCTGGCGCCAGGCTGGCACCCAGAACAATAAGATGTACCACATCGTAGCCGATCCTGCTCCCACCGCTTACACCTACACCGAGGCCGGACAGGACGACACCGGCTGGAATCTCTCCGCCGCCAGTGATTTCGCTTTCTCCGCTAACGGCACCAACTGGACCATTGAGGCTGCCATTGCGTGGGAAGACTTTAACAGCACGGGCACCAACAGCCCCGGCAAACTTATCGAACCGCCCAAACATAACACCATCTGGGGAGCCGAGTTCGGCCGCATCCATTCCATGGACGCCACCCCAAACAACGCCGCCTTCTCCCGATGGAATCCCATTTCCGGCGGTTTCCGGCAGCGGCCTTTTGCCACCCTCACATTCAAGGGTGGCCCCGCGCCGACTAAAGTTGATATCTCCACCGGTACTGTAACCTACACCACCGGCTTCGAAGCACCGACATTTACCGCCGGAGCAACCGTGTCCGGCATCCAGGACTTCGTCAGCAGTTTCCCCGACGTCTTCACCGCCTCGGCCGCCCAGAGCCTCACCGGCAACCAGTCTCTCTCCCTTGCCGCAGGCACAGCCGGCCGTACCCTCAACCAGGTGCAGCATACCACCAACACCGCCACGGCCCAG
>JAKFFN010000233.1:0-4495 GCA_036675025.1 Candidatus Sumerlaeales bacterium
CCGTCAGTCAGCAACAGACGCCAGCAAATGGCACGTCGCCGGCGTCAGCGCGTCCGACGGCGCGACGTGGTCAGATCCGCAGACCATGTCTTTCCCGCCCGGAACCAATTTCTCCGCCGGCGCACTCGCCGATCCGTCTTCTGCATATGGAGAAGCAGGTCGCCTTGTCACCCTGTGGACCTCCACGGAAAGCACTCCGGATGTACCCCGCGACATCTTCTATAACTTCCAACGCACAAGCGACCTCGAAGTAAACCAGAGCCGCGTAGACCTCGATTTCGATCTTCTTGGTACTCCCTATTTCAATCGCCCGCATGTCGCACAGGTAGCCGGCGGACGCTGGCTTGGCCTATGGCAGCGGCTGGAAGTTATCCCCCAGGGAAAAGAATTGTCAGCGTCATCGCCCTGGTTTTCCCATGGCCTGGAATCCGGCATTGCGGCTGGAGACGCCATAACAACCACGGATCTTTCTATCACGAAGTCCGCATGGCCTGATCCTGCCATCAATAACGGCGACCTCGGCTACGTGATCACTGTTCGCAACATTGGCGCAGAAACGGCAAACCTGGTCGCAGTTACCGATCCACTTCCTGCAAATGTCACCTTCAGTCATGCCGTTGTCAGCCAGGGCACCTGGTCGCAGGGTACTGTAAACGGTGCGAATACTTTAGTAGCACAGCTCGGCACCATCGCCCCCGGCAGCCGCGCCACATTGGCCATAGCCGTGAGGCCCACCGCCGCCAGTGGCACCATCACCAACACGGCGACCGCGGAGTTCATCGGCGACGACCTCGATCTCTCGAACAATTCCGCCACGGTCACATCAGGCATCGGCGGCGGCGCCCCTCAAGACCCGACCGGCCCCACGGATCCAGTTAATCCCGGCGATCCCACAAACCCCGGCGATCCTGACAAGCCCGCTGACCCAGTCAATCCCGGAGATCCCGGAGCCCCTGTCGATCCTGTCAATGCGCTCCAGGTTACCACAACCGACTTGAAGATTAAAGGCAAAGAACCCAAGCCCGGCAAGCCCGCCAAACCGTATAAGCTCAGTCTCAAGGCCCTGGTCGCAAACACAACCGCGGCAGCAACCCCCGAGACCGCCATAGAAGTGTACATCAGCGATGATGCCACCCTCGACGGCAGTGATCAGCTTATCAGCGGCAAAAAATTGAAATCTGTGAAACCCGGAAAAGCTCTGAAGCTGAAACTTTCAGCAAAGGTCGCAGGCAATCCCACCGGCCGACACCTGATCCTGGTCATTCCAGGTCAAAGCCCACTAACAATTCCCATCCTGTAAACCTCACCCAAGCGCATCCGAAACCACGGGTGCGCTTTTTTAATTCCGGGTGGCGCGGACACTCCTGTCCGCAGCAATAAGACGAGTAACATTCAAACCATCTCCTAATAGCAAACGATCCTTTAACTTACAGCAGTCTTGCCCTACAAGCCCTACACGCCCTCCACGCCCGCACTGCTCTCTCGTAATTCCACATCCAAACTGCCACTCACCCACGCACCCACCCCCACAGCACACCACCACCACCCACAGAAAACGAATACACCCGCCAAAATCCGGTTTCCCGCCTCGGTATGCTTACCAGCGACTTTGACTACGAACTGCCGCGAGAACTCATCGCCACTCATCCTGCCCCGCAGCGGGATGAATCGCGCCTCCTGGTTCTCCACCCGGCCAATGGAGCCATGGAACACCGGCAGTTCCACAATCTGCCCAACTACCTGCAGCCGGGCGACCTCCTGGTAATGAACGACACCCGCGTCATCAAGGCGCGGCTCCGCGGCACCCGCACTACCACCGGCGCCGGCGTCGAGATCCTGCTGCTCTCCGTGGACGCCAGCATATCCGGCATTCCGGAATCCCAAATTGCCTGGAAGGCTCTCTGCCGCCCCGCAAAAAAAGTGAAAACCGGCGAGACCATCGTCTTCGCCGGCGGCAACTTCATCGCCACCGTCGTTTCAGAAGGCGAAGAAGGGGAGCGCACCCTCATGTTTAACAGCAGCGACCTCCAAACGCTGCTGGAGCACCACGGTGAAATTCCCCTTCCGCCATACATCGTTCAGCGCCGCAAAGAAATTGAAGCCGAACACACGGACACACCCCGAGAATCCCTCCCTCCCGCCGGCCCCATATCCGACGCTGAACGCTACCAGACAATCTACGCCCGCGAAGGCACCAGCGTCGCCGCCCCCACCGCCGGACTCCACTTTACGCCGCAACTCCTCGACGCCATCCGCAGCAAGAGCGTGAAAATCGCCTACGTCACTCTCAACGTCGGAGCCGGCACATTCAAACCCGTTGAAGTAGAAAATCCTGCCGAGCACCCCATCCACGAAGAATCCTTTTCCATACCCGAAGAGACCGCGACCCTCATCGCCGAAACCCGCGCCGCCGGCGGCCGCATCATCGCCGTTGGCACTACCACCGTCCGCGCCCTTGAATCCGCCTTCGACTCCACCACCGGCAACCTACGCACCGGCCCTCAATCCACGCGACTGCTCATTATCCCCGGCTACAAGTTCAATGTCATCGACGGCCTTGTCACCAATTTCCACCTGCCCCGCAGTTCCCTGCTCATGATGATCAGCGCCCTCGCCGGTCACCAGGGCATCATGACTGCCTACCGTGAAGCCATCGCGCAAAAGTACCGCTTCTACAGCTACGGCGACGCCATGCTAATCCTGCCAACCCACCCTCCCATTAACTAACGCCAAACGCAGCAATCTAACCTTTGTCACCGCTGCGATAAACCGCCGCTATCCGAGCGCCCTACTGGGAGCGCCGGCGGCCCGCCGGCAAAAACGCTATCTCCACCACCTGCCTAAAACTTTCCAATTCCCCCTTCCCAACTTTTGGTCATGCACGATTGTCCCTTCTCTCAATCTCCCGTTCTACCTTCTCCCGTTCTACTTTCTACCTTCTACTTTCTCCCTTCTCCATTCTTTGCTCTACGTTATCCGTACCGGCGCCCACGCCACCACCTCCAGGTGCTTCGCAAAATGCAAAAGCGGTTCCACATCCGGCAGCCTGATCCCCAGCGGCGCCGTCATCGTGTTCATCCGAATCTCCGCCCGCGCCGGTTGCAGCGGCCAAAGCGCGTGATGGATATCCCCCCGATAAACCTGCCCCCTGGGGGCTCACCGAGTACAGACAGTACCGCTCCGTCAGCCACTTCGCCAGCGGCCCGCAATCCTCACACACAGCCGGATTTATCGGCTCATACGTCCCCTCAAATTCCGCCGCCACCTGCCCCGCCCGCACCCGCCGCACCGAATGATAGCTCGTCCTGTGGCCCTCATGCGTCGCCGCAATCCGCGCATGGAAATACGGCAGATGAAACCACGCCCTCGCCGCCTTCACCGCCATCAGGCTCGCCGCATCCAGGCTGAAAAAGAACACCCCCGACTTATCTCCATCCACCACATACGTCCGCACATTGATCTCGGGGAAAAGCCGCGCCCCCGGCATCCCCGGAAACGGACGAACCCGCACCCCGCTCATCCAGAACGGCACCACACCAATCCACGCCTCCCCCTCAAAGCAGTCGATCTTCAGCCGCGCCGGAATCAGAGGCCGCAGCACCTCCACCGACACCGGCCAATGCGCAAACAGCAGGTCATGCCACCGCATCTCCATCGCATAAGGCCCATCCGGCAGCGGATAAGGGCGGTGCTCAGTATGGTTCAGATTAATAGGCAAAAGATAAACCGTCTCCCATTATACGCACACCACAAAAAGCAGCATCTTCAGCCAGCTCCAGAGGCAACCGCCGTACAAGAATCTATAGGTAGACATCACTTGGATTTTCCCGACAATGGCTTACGCGTCCGGTGTCTCCAGTTGTTTCCGTTCCCGCTGAATCTTGCGCACCGCATGCTCCAACTGCTCCAGGAACTTTGACCTGTCCCGCTTCGTAAACGGCGCCGGTCCTCCGCCGCCCCCGCCTTCCGGCAATGTTCCGTTAGCACGCAGTTTGTCCAGCAGGTCCCGCGTCGCCAGCGTTTCGCCAATATTGCCATCATGCAACAGCCGCCCCCGCGCGTTCACCACCAGCGCGCCCTTGCTCACGCAGCGGGCCGCCAGCGGGATGTCATCAGTCACGCAGATATCCCCCACGCCTATCTTCTCCGCAATCCAGTCATCCGCAATGTCCGGCCCGGCAGACACGCAGACCAGCGCCGCGCCCGCGTAAGCCGGCTCACGCATGGGCTGGCAGCTCACTACATGAGCAGGCATCCGGTGCCGCGCCGCCACCCGATAAGCCTCCTCCTTCACCGGGCACGCATCCGCATCAATAAACAGGTTCAACATCTTTATACACATAACATCGCCTCGAACCTCCGCAAACAAAAACAACACCTGCCTTTCGGGTACCCCAACACCCGTAGGGCAGGCGTCCCGCCTGTCACCGTGAGACCCAAGCCCGCAGGCGTCCCGCCTGTCACCGTGAGACCCAAGCCCGCAGGCGTCCCGCCT
>JAKFFN010000371.1:0-24181 GCA_036675025.1 Candidatus Sumerlaeales bacterium
GCGTTCGTTCCGACCCGATAAAATCCCGGAAAATTAGTTCGAGGTGCAGTGCCTTTTTTAAACTGCACAGAAGTTGTGACAGGTGCAAAGCAGGAAAAACGCAGCAATACCAATTTTGTTCTTGCGTTTGACACTCATGCAAAGCACGAAATGGGCCTGTCTAAACCTAATGTTTCTCGCGGTTTAGGCGCTTTTAGGTTTAAGGGAAGCTTCCCATGGGCTTTTAGGGAAGTTCTCCCGGCGGTTCTGAAGTACTGCAACTTTTTTTGAGAGGATGGGTTGGGTTTGGCTTTAAACCCGAAGAAGACCGTTGCGCTGGATATTGGGTCCAGCACGGTCAAAGTGGTCCAGATGCGCAGGGTCGGTCGTGGCTTTGAGCTGGAACGCTTTGGCGTTGCTGAAATCTACCCTGGCGTGGATAAGAAGTCGGCTGGTGTTGATCGCCGTGCGGCCCGCATTGAGGCTGTCCGCCAGGCGCTGAACCAGGCAGGCATATCCGCCAAGCACTCCGTGTCGGCAGTGGGTGGCGAATCAATCATCGTTCGGTACATCCAGTTGCCCGATATGCCCGAGGGTGAACTCAAGGGCGCCATTCGCTGGGAAGCGGAAGACTATATCCCTTTCCCCTTGGACGAAGTGAATCTGGACTCTGTCGTGCTGGGCAAAAGCGAAGTCGGCGGAGCTCCCAAGATCGACGTTCTTCTCGTAGCCGCCAAAAAAGACCTGATCGCCGAACATATCTCCCTTCTCAAATCGACGGATCTGCAGCCCGCAGTCATCGACGTCGATTCTTTCGCATTTCTTAATTGTTTCGAAGCCAACTACATGCCTGGCGCCTCCGAGGTGGTTGCACTCCTTAATATTGGTTCAGAACTCACCAATATTAACATCTACCTGGGCGGCGTATCCCGGTTCTCCCGCGACATTAGTGTGGCGGGGGACACCATCAACGCAGGCATCCAGCAGCGACTCAACTGCTCCTACCAGCGCGCCGACGAACTGAAGCTGAAAGAAGGCGCCCCGATGGCTGCGCAAGAGGACACGGCGTCCGAAGAACTCGGCGGCTCGTCTCTTCTCGATACCATCCGCGGCACCGTCGAACGCATTACCGGTGAAGACCTCGCCGAGGATTCTCCCGAGTTTGTCACAGCGCAAGTCATCCGCAGTGTCCTGATGAACATCGTCAACGAGGTAAAGCGGAGCATACAGTTCTTCGAAAACCAGCCTAATGGCAAAACGGTAGACCGCGTCGCTGTCGGCGGCGGCACCGCCATGATGAAGAACCTCGACCGCTTCCTGACCCAGGAGTTGAACCTTCCCGTGGAAATTATCGACCCGCTCAGGAACGTGGGCATTGCCGGATCAACCGTTGACAAGGCGCGGCTTGATAAGGTGCGCCACATGCTCGGCGTCAGCGTTGGTCTGGGCCTGAGGATGTTCGACTGATGATTAAAGTTAACCTGCTCCCTACAGATTCGGGCAAACGCGCATCCGCCGCTCGCCGGCCATCAGGCCCGAGCCCTGCCCCCTTTTACCTGTTGCTGGTGCTGCTTTACGCCGGCGCTCTCGCAGCCGGGTATTACGTTTATAACTCCGGTGCGGAGTCTGCCAAAAAGGTTCGCGATGTAACGAAAACCCGCGACGATCTTAAGGCGGAAGTACAGCGGCGCCAGGCTGAGTTCGAAGCTAACAACCTGCGCAGCCAGGAAATCGAAGAGAAGTATGCGATCGTCGAGGCCCTCGGGCCGGAAAACCGCATCTTCTGGAGTGAAAAGATCAACATGATTGCCAGGGCGCGGCTTAACCTGGCGGTTTATGTAACCAAGATTGAACTGGAAGAGCAGATCGATGAGCGCGAAACACCGGAAAGCGTGCGGCGCCGCGAAGAGTGGAAGAAGGAAAAAGAAAAGAATCCAAAACTCGCCACTCCTGAACCGCAGCCGGTGAAGCAGCCTATCATCAACCAGACGCTGATCATAAACGGTATCTCCTACGGCACATCCAGCGAACAGATGCTAAGGCAGATCAGCCAGTTCTCTCAGACTCTGAAGAACCTGCACTGGACCCGTGAGTCCGGCGAACAGACGTCCTTCACTGAGCGCCTGGCCAAGCAGTTTGACCAGCCGACGCAGAAAGCCGACCGCGTGGCTGGCGTCGACGTAATGCGATTCGACCTTAAGATCAAAGCCGAGCCGCAGCTTGACCGGACGATGGACCTGGAGGATGATGAGGTCATTAATCCCGATGAGGCCCAAAAGGATGGCACCGCCAGTAATCTCGCCAGCAAACGCGCTGCAGAGGCGGAGGTAATGAACTGATGTGGGACAAACTTACAGCCCAGCAAAAAGACGCCATCAAGGCCGGCTTTATCCTCGCAGCCGTGCTCTTCGCGGGCGCAGCAGGTTATTGGTACTCGTTCACCAAGCCGGAAATCGAAGCAGCCGAGAAGACCCTGGTTAGCCTTGATGCCGAAATCAAGGATCTCAAAAGCCAGGTGAGGGAAATGGACCTGGCCGCAGAGAACGTGGATAAGCTGAAGAAGAAGCAACAGCTGCTGGAAGAGGTAGCAGCCAAGCTCCCGAGCGACGTTGCCCCGGAAGAATTCTATGATGCCCTGGCGGACATCCTGAAGGCAACCCGCGTGAGCTACTCCGAAATGACCCAGCTGCCGCTCCTCGAGCGTTCAATTTATACCGAAATTCCGTACCAGATCACCGGCCGCGGGCGCTACCATGATTTCGGTCAGTTCCTTAACATGGTGGAAGAGAACCCGAACCGCCTGATGCGTATCAAGACGTTCGTAATAGAGAACGACGACAGTCGTCCCAGTGTGCACCCTCTCAAGGTGCAGCTGGCCACTTTCAAGTTTAACAAGAAGGGTTGATAAAGCGCATGGCTTACTGGTTACAGGATTTGCCTTTGCAAGCCCGCCGGGGTCGCCGTGCGGCTGCGACCGCCTTTGCGCTGGCGGTAGCAGGCGCCTGGCAGCCGGCGCTGCTGCCCGGGCAGATTGCTGAAGTTGAAATCGTGACCACTGGCACAGAGGCTTCTGCAACTGCTACAACAGCGAGCCCCGCAGCGGCCACCCCCGCTGCCGCACGCCCGGCAGACGAGCCCAACGCGGAAGAAGCAGCGCAGAAAATCGTGCCCGCGCCCGGAACGATTCTTCAGAGCACCGAAAACAGCAGCCTCGATACGAACCAGGCGGTGGCCCCGGCCCCGTCCCTCGTACTCAACCAGGATGAGATGGTTCTGAAAGAGGGCGAGACGACAGAGAGTGTTGCCGTGCGCAGCGGTGTTGAGCTGTTGAAAATGCTCGGCGTAAAGAAACGCGAAGAGGCCCCCGCAGCCGGACTTGAGTCGGATGAAGAGGACGCCGCCGGGCTATTCGACGTTACGGCTGTGAAGCGCCTCAAAGGCGATGATCCCACTGTGGTTTACCGGGTCGTTGTCGAAGACAAACCTTTGCCTGACCCAATGATCGTTCCATGGATCCGCCAGGCCAAGCTTCTGCAGGAGCGATTTGATAAAGCCGTGGCCATGCTAAGCGAAAACCGCGTGAACGAAGGTCGAGAGGAACTACTCGGCATCATGACAGATTTCCCGGAAAGTGATTATGCCGTACAGGCCAAGGAAATTATTAAAAAGCTTGATGAACTAAGCCAGGCAGAAATGCCGCAGCCGGTCGTGCAGCAGGAAGCACCTGAAACGACAATAACCGTTGAGCTCAGCCCGAACGTATCCGTCGGCACCGTGATCGTAGATCCGAGTGATTCGAGCGGTAACCGCGCCATGATTGGCGGCCGGGCCTACAAAATTGGTGATGAGATTAAAGGAGAGGTCGGCCACACCGTGGTGGGCATCTCTGAGAATGTGGTACAAGTAGAAGTAGAACAATCCGGGATGAAAAAGACGTTTGATATACCCGTCCGCCCGACCGGGGTGACCAATTAATGAAAGGAAGCAGACCAATGCGCAGAAATTGGTTTAGTGTCCACGTTGCCGCGGCCGTAGCCGCTCCGTTCCTGATCGTGCTGAATGCTCATTGTGCACTGGCGCAGAACAGCCCTGCATCGGCAACGTCCACAGATGATGTGGAAACTACGACCATAGAAACGACCACGACGACGGGGACACTGGAAGAAGGTGCACCGCTTGGCGAGGAAGGAACAACCGACCTCGATAGGGCAAATGACCTGTCCATGTCGGCATTTACTGACGAGGAGCCATTGGCGCCACTGCCACTGGGCGATGATGTGCTGCCCTCGCTTCAGGCTGCCAAGAATAACCCCTACCTCCGTGCTACCACCACGGGCCTGGAGACGGGCGTAACGGCCGGTGACCAGGAGTACGGGGCATTCCTGCCTCCCACCGTCACAGAAACCGAAGAAGTGGAAAACACTGACGCGAACGAACTCAGAACCATTCTTGGCGATGAAGTTTATGATCGCCGCGTAAACGTGAGCACCGCTGCCAACGCCGAGGTGGAAGAAGTTATTCGCCTCCTGGCTGAGCGCGCAGGGCTTAACTTCGTTTACGGCGAAGGCGTCATTGCCGGTCGTATCACCCTGAACCTCCAGGACGTTCCGCTGGGTGTTGCCCTGCAAAGCCTCCTATCCACGCAGGATCTCGCCATCGTTCGCGAAGGCGAAAACGTCATGCGCATTGCTCCCCGCAAGGAAGTCAAACCCGGCGCCACTGCCGATATGCGCACGGTCTATATCAAGCTTAACTGGGTACCGGCAGAAACGCTGACCAAAACGCTGGCAGGCGCCGTGGGCGGCAGCGGCGGCAGCATGCAGGCCCACGTGGAAAGCAACACCCTTATCATCACCGACACGGCACCTAACGTCGCAATCCTTCGCGACCTGGTAGCCCAGCTCGACGTGCCTGAAAAACAGGTTATGATCGAAGCCCGCATGGTGGAAATGCTGCTTGTGGCCGGACGTGATCTTGGTTCGGCCCTCGACATCAGCCGTCGTGACAGCAGCCTGAACAGCCGTCTCATCGGACCTGAAGGCAACCCGGTAGACGGTGTCATTTCTGAACTTATTTCTAATTCTACAAACCCCGGCATTGGCTTCGGTGGTGTGTTCTCAATCCTGGGCCAGGATTTCGATATCGGCGTCGCCCTGGACGGTCTTGAAAGCCGCCAGATCGTTCACACGCTGGCAAATCCCCGCGTTATCACCCTGAACAACCAGCAGGCCAACATCGAGATCACCCGCGACATTCCTTACGTGGAAAGCGGCCAGGGTCCTACCCAGGGCAGCACCATCCAGAACGTGGAGTTCAAGCAGTCCAGCGTTCAGCTCAATGTTCTGCCGGTGATTACCAACAACGGTTACGTCCGGATGAAGCTTGAACCGACTCAGGAAATCTTCTCCGGCTTTGATGAAGTTACCGGCCAGATTCCAATCATTGATACCCGTACGGCTATCACAAACGTCATCGTGAAAGACGAAGACACCGTTGTTCTCGGCGGCCTCCGCCAGATCAGCGCCAGCGATACCAAGCGTGAATTCCCCTGGCTGGCCAAGTCCCCGGTACTCGGCTGGTTCTTTAAGCAGGATGACAAGCGCCACGAGAAGAATGATCTTATGCTTTTCGTGACCCCGCATATCATCAAGGCACCGCAGCTCACGCCGGCTGAAAACTACAAGTACACCCGGGTCGATGCACACTGGGATCTGCCTGATTACTTCTTTGATGATTCAGTTGACCAGCGCGAGGGCCATCACAGGTTCGAAGCAGACATGGATCCGCGGAACTACTACCCGCAGAACCTGCTGCTCCCTACCCCTGAAGGTACTGCAGTAGACAGTTCGGCCAGCAGCGTAGATACCTACGGTGCTAACGTCGGATCTGAACTTAAGTAACGCACACAAACGCCAAAAATACCCCGGTCAGCGCAACACGCGCCGGCTGGGGTATTTCTTTTTCATGTCACCCCGTCAGGCCTGCCGCTTGCTCTAAATCAGCATTTGCATCAATGAATCGCGGAGGCAGACTATGCTCGAAAATCTTTACTTACTAAACGCCGAAAACGAGGTAACGCCCCGAGGCGATACTGGCATTGCCGGGGCTCCGGGCCGTGGGCTTACCGACAACGAGCGCAGAATGGGCGCCCTGGAACTTGCCATGGAAACTCTCATCCGCCTGGGTATTTCAAACGGCACCTATACAGAGCAGCAGTTTTTCGACATGGCCCGCAAGATCGACAGTGAAGACGGCATAATGGACGGCCGTCGCGACCTCATGCGCATGCGGAAAGTCTGCCCCACCTGCGGGAAACCTAACAGCGCCGACAAAGGCGTCTGCATGTGGTGCACAACATCCCTTGTTGATGTAGAGGCTATGCCTACGCCGCCCGGCGCCACGTCATTGTAACAATTTTCTCTTGCACTTCCCCCCGCAAAACCCCATGTATCAATGCCTTGGATTTAAAACACCGATTTCCCATCAGGAGACAGTTCATGCAGAGCAAAGATGCGGTAGCCGATTACGAAGCACCGGTTGTAGAAGCCGTGCTCAGCGCTGAAGATGTAGAGCGTGAAGTGCACTACGCCGGCGTGATTACACAGCTTTTTTAGTATTACAACCTGTAGATATATCAGGGCTGCCGTGCTCGCGGCAGCCCTTTTTACTTTTTACTGAAGCAGACACCACAATGCCAGACAGCTTATTAAAGCAATCCAACAACGCCGACGCCACCATGGCCGGCGACCGCGCTGCCATTTACCACCGGGAAACCCGGAAAGCCATAACACTGAACCCGAGCGGGACCATCCTGTGGCAGGCGCTCGAAACGCCTTGCACGCGCGCAGATTTGGTAAAGGTACTACAGGCGCGTTGGCCGCAGATCGATGACGAGACGGCCGGTGCTGACGTAGACAAGTTTATAGATCAACTCAGGACTCACGAGTTGGTGGAAGATTAAGAGCGTCAAGGTTAACGGCGAACAATCCGCATATCCCGGATCGCGACGGCCTTACTTGCCGACGACTTCTCCTGATGGCTTAGCCAGGCTGCGAGCCTTGCCTCCAAACAAACGCCGCACCGCCTGGATCATCTGGTCCACCACGCTATAGAAGCACGGCACCACCACCAGTGTAAGCACCGTAGACACCAGCAATCCGCCGATAATGCACAGGAACATTGGCGCACGCAGTTCACTGCCCGGGCCAGTCGCCAGGGCGCCCGGAATGGCGCCAGCCACCATGGCGAAGGTCGTCATCAGGATAGGCCGCAGCCGGACCGGACATGCATGCAGCAGCGCTTCCCGCACGGGCATTCCCTGTTCGCGCATCTGGTTCGTGTAATCCACCAGCAGGATTGAGTTCTTTTTCACAATGCCCAGCAGCAGGATGATGCCGATCATCGAATACACGTTGATCGTGCCGCCGCTGAACCACAATGCAAACAGGGCGCCCGTGATACTGAATGGCAGCGCCATAAGCACAGTGATCGGGTGGATGAAGCTGTTAAACTGCGAACCCAGCACCATGTATGCCGCGAAAAGCCCCAGGATCATTGCGAAGATCAGACTGCTGATCGACTCTTCAAACACCTGCGACCCACCGCTCAGTACCACGTCATATCCGTCTTCCAGCTTGTCTGCCTCGCGCTGTACTACCGCCATTCCTTCAGCCTGGCTGAAGCCCGGTGCCGGGTTGGCGTAAACGGTAATGGCGCGCTGGCGCTGTTTGCGGGTGATGCTCTGAAGGCTCGGCTGCACATCTACCTGCACCACTTCCGATAGCGGGATCTGCTGACCGCTGCGGCTCTTCACAAACAGGTTGGCAATATCTTCCGGTCGAATGCGCTCGTTCTTCAGCAGGCGTACACGTATGTCATACCGGCGCCCGTTATCTTTGAACTTACCCACGCGCTGGCCACCCACAAGAGCGTTTACCGTGGTGGCAATGGCACGCACGTCCACGTCCAGCGCCATGGCCTTTTCCCGGTCCGGCGTCACGCTCACTTCCGGCAGACCCACCCGGTAGTCCGTATCAATATCCACAGCAGTGCCGCTCTCACGCAGGGCGGCCATCATCTGCTGAGCCGAATCCGCCAGCGTATCCCAGTCCGGTCCGCGCACTGTGAACTCAATCGGGAATCCGCGCGATGCCGTAAAACCAGCCTGGCTCAGATCCTGAAGCACCACGCGCGTACCGGGAATTGTGTTCATTTTCCCCCGCAGATCTTTCATCACGTCCCCCTGCCCGCGCCGTTTTTCACGATCAATCAGCGTCACAAACATGATGCCTGTGTTCATGTCGCCAGTGCCCGCAATGGCCATCTGGCCTTCGATGGCCGGGTCCTCTGCCAGCACCTTTTCTAGTTGTGCCATTACGCGGTCAGTGTACTCGATGCTGCTGCCAACCGGCGCCGTAAACCGTATCATAAAAACGCCCATGTCGGCGCTGGGCATCATCTCTGACTTCAAGCCCTTGGGAAAATCCAGCTTGTTCAGTCCGGGAACGCCGGCAACCAGCGTGTTAATATCCTTAAAAGGTATAATGACGCTCACGGCAAAAACGATGACACTGAGGATCAACACCACGTAGCGATGGTTCAGGGCGCGGCGCAGCGTTCCGCGGTAGAAAGTGGAAAGGGCGTCAAAACTTTTGCCCACAAACCGCTCCAGCCAGTTACCGCGGTGGCCCACTTTCAGGAACTGCGAGCACCGGGCCGGAGCCAGCGTCAGGGCTTCCAGCAGGCTGATGGCTACGGCTACACTCAGCACCACGCCAAACTGGAAAAAGAACTTACCTATGATGCCGCTCATAAACGCTACCGGCAGGAAGATTGCTATAATAGCCATAGTCGCCGCCAGGGCCGCAGGCGTAATCTGCTCTGCTCCGCGCCGGGCGGCTGTTACTTTATCTTCGCCCTCCTCCGCATGGCGATAGATGTTTTCCAACACCATGATGGCGTCATCCACCACAATACCGATGCACAGTGCCAGTGCCAGCAGGCTGAATGTGTTAAGGGTAAACCCGGCAAAATACATAAACGCGAAGGTTCCGAAAACCGAAACCGGGATCGCCAGCACTACGTTAAATGTCGACGACAAAGACCCCAGGAAAAGCCAGCATACTATTGCTGTAAGCAGGACCGCCAGCACGATGTCGAACTCGATATCGTGAATGGCCTGCTTGATAAAAGCCGTGCTGTCATTGCGGATCGTAAGTTCCATTCCCGACGGCAGGTCCTGCTTTATCTCTTCCACCCGCTTGCGCACGGCGTCGGCAACTTCTACCGCGCTATGGCCACGCTGCTTGATTACACCAAGCCCCTGTGCAGGCAGGCCATCAGCACGGGCGATTCGCGTCCGATCCTCAAATCCGTCCTCAATCAGGGCCACCTCTCTCAGGTAGATAGGCGTCTTACCGCGCTCGGCAATCTGTAGGTTTCGCACCTGGTCCAGGTTCAGGGCTTCGCCTTCCACCCTCACATTGGCAACCCGGTTTTCCGCATCAATGCGGCCGGCAGGCAGCTCAATGTGCTGATTCTCGATCGCCTCTGTAACTTCCTGGATGGTCAGGTCTTTTTCGCGCAGCTTGTCCGCATCCAGCCAGATGCGCACGTTACGCTCAAGAAACCCGCCAAGACGAATTTCCCCAATGCCTTCAACCGTCAGAAACTTGTCGCGCAGCACGTTTTTGGCGTACTCAGCCAGCTCCTGCGGACTGCGGGTCCCCGTGAGCGAAATCCACATGATGGGCCGGTCTTCGGGATTGGTTTTGGATATAATGGGAGGATCAAGGTCGGTAGGAAGGTTGCGTCCAGCCTGGCCGATTCTTGCCTGCACATCCTGGAGAGCCTGGTTGATGTCGGTCTCCAGGTTAAACTCTACAGTGACTTCAGCCTGACCCTGCCGCGAAACTGAAGAGACTTCTTTAACCCCCTCCACTGCCATGACGGAGTCTTCGATGAAGTCCACCACGTCCAGTTCCATCACTTCGGGCGCCGCGCCTTCCATTTTCAAGTCCACGTTTACAACGGGGAAATCCACGTCAGGGTTCTGGCTTACCCCAAGGCGGCTGAATCCAATGCCGCCGAAGACGATGAAGGCAAACATGAGCATCCAGGCGAAGACGGGATGCTTGATGGAAAAACTGGCAAGACTCATCAGTAATTAGCTCCCGGCGACCTCAGCCGCCAATGCCTCTCGTCGGAGTTTGCTGGGTGGCCGATGTGGCCCCGCTGCCGTTGCTGCCCTGGCCCCTCGATTGGGTGGTCGATGACACGGAGCGGTCAGAAATCTGCACCTCGCCCGGTGCCGGCGGCAGAACTTTAACCGGAACTCCGTCCTGCAGGGCATTAGTGCCCTCGATAACCAACTGCTCGCCCGGCTTCAGTCCGGAAACCACTTCCACAGCATCTCCTGTTACATGCAGCCCAGTTTCCACCGCGCGCCGAATCGCAATGCCGTCCTCAATCACGTACGCTGTCATACCCAGCTCCGTAGGCAATACCGCTGCGAGAGGCACCACCACCGCCTCCTCGCGACTATCGACCAGCAAATCAACATGAGCGAAAAAGCCCGGCTTCAGTCGCGAGTCATTGTTACTCACCCGCGCCCAGCAGATGACTTCCCGGGTTTCAGGATCAGCAAACGTTCCAATATCATAAACCAGGCCGTTAAAGGTGCGGTCGCGGTAGGCAGGCACCGAGAAGCTCAACTGCATGTTTTCGGATAGACGGGATGCGCGGCTTTCGGGAACGGTAAATCTCAAACGCAACGGGTCGCCTTGTACCATAAGCGCCACCATATCACCCTGTTCTAAGAATTGCCCTTCAACAATCTCCCGACGCTGAATCACTCCAGAAATAGGCGCCTTTACTATGCTGCGCTCCAGGTTATCTTTCGCTAGTGCAAGTTGAGCCCGTGCTGTCTCAAGCGCCGCCTGCTGCTCACGGGCCTGCGCAAGCGCCAGGGCCACCTGAGTGCCAGCTGCATTCACGGCATCGCGATAGCTGGTCTGCGCCTGGCGAAACTTCGCTTCAAACTGGTCTCGCTCTTCCGGGCTGGTAAAGGCGCCCGTACCGCGGTCAGAACGCCGCTTGAATTCCCCCTGCGCCAGTTCCAGGTTTAGCCGCGCCGTTTCCAGGGCAGTGCTGGTCTCCCGCTCCACATCAGCCACTGATGCCACAGCTCTTTGCGCAGCAGCCTCTTTCTCCCCAACCACGCTTTCTGCCTGTCGCACCTGCAGTTCATAACGCTCATAGTCTATCCGGCAAAGCTGCTGACCCGTCGTTACTGCGTCACCTTCGGAAAACGAAACCTGGTCGGCCACACCGGCTACCCGCGCCGGAATTTCAAAACGATTCTCTTCAACCAATTCCCCGACTGCTTCAATCTCGTAAGTCACTCGGCGGGTTTCGACCGGGGCCGTGCGAACATCAAATGCCTTACTATCGGTCGATTTCTTTCCGGCTGCCTGGCTTTGAGACGCCGGCGGCGCGTCATCTTTCTTGCAGCCGCTAAATACCAGGAGAGCACAGGTAACACATAAGATCCGCACAAGCAGCATGAAGAGGTTCTTCCAAGTAAAGTTTGTCTGAAATGTCGGGAAGAATCCGGGCGCGAACCGTATTCCGGCTAAACCTTAACCCTCGAGTCCAAAAACATTTAGTATGTTAAGCACGTTGCAGCCTTTGACCATTGGGTTAGACAAGAGTTCCGCATCGGAGTCTCAAAAGGATTTCAGCGGCACGTGCGCCTGAACCCGCCCCGGCCGAATGACAAACTCGTTGAGATAAACGACGGCACAAAACACTGACGCCCATACAATATTAAGCCGGCCAAACAGCAACAGATCCGGCGCAAGCAACAGTTCCAGCACGTTCATCAGCATCACGATCACAATTTGAGTGATGGCGCACAGCCGGGGAGCAATACGGGAGAGTATCCAGACGGCCATCAGCAGTTCAGATATGCCGATCGCTTTTGTCAGCACTGCGGCGTATGTATCGCCCAGGATTCGCGCGACAATCATTTCGTGGCGCGGTACGCCATCCAGGATCTTACAGTAGAGTCCGTTCACCACCCAGACCAGTACAATGCCAGTGGTTAACAGCAGACTAACCCACGCGGCCGACGTCGCCGGAAGAATTGAGCGTTTGGCTATAATAGGCACGGCACTTACTTCGTCGTCAGCAGCCGCTGCACATCGTTAGTCTTCAGCCATTCCTGGGGTTTCATCGGAACCTTCCCTTTTCGCACCTGGAAATGAACTCCGCTCCGGCTGAGTTCCGGCGGATTGCCCGCACGGCCGATAATGTCGCCTGCAGAAATCGGCTGCCGCTCCAGCACCTGCACGTTTCCCAGGTGGGAATACACCGAGAACAAGCCCTTCTGATGTTCAATGATGACCATGTTACCATAGCCCCGGAACGGCCCGGCATATACCACCACCCCGCCTTGAACCGCATGAACCGGCGCGTTGACTGGCGTCTCAAACACCAGCGCGGTCTTCTCCGGCTCCGGCACAGACTCGCCCTTCGGCTGATGCTTCATGACATCTTCGGACGGAATTTCCGGCGGCTTTATGGATGCCCGCGGCAGCTGCGGCCGGCCCTCGGGCGGGGGAGGGGCAAACGAAGCAATGCTCTGGCGGCGTTCACCGCTGTTCTTCAAATGTTCCACGGCAAGAGCCGCTTTCAACGCCTCGACGGAAAACAGCCGCTCCTCCAGCACTGAACGCGTCTGGTTCGCGGCCACACTTCCCGTGGGGACGGTGATACGATCAGTTCGCCCGGCTTGTTCCGCCGCCGGCAATCCGTCCAGACCCTTCTTTTCCAAAGCCGCCACTTCTTCCGCCGAACCATTCAGCGAGTTTCGCAATACCTCATAATCGTGAAGTGCCTGGTTCATGGCAGCAATGTCCTGCCGCATCGTTACCCGCACCGCCAGCAGTTGCGCTTCAGTCAGATTTCTCCCCTCAACCGGCACCCACGAATGCTGATCCTGCGCCAGAAGGTAAGCCGCCAATGCTGCAGCATTCAGATTCCGCTGACGCGCTTCCACTTCATCGCTCAGGGCAGAAAAAGCCCGGGCAAGACGCAGCGTACGCGCGCGCGCAGCGTCCAGCCTGAACTTTAATTCTTCCTCTGCCGAGACAAGAAACGACGAGAAATCCCAACGGGTCTTAAACGCCCGCGCTATTCCAAAGGGATCAAGAGGCGGATCAAACTCCGTTGGCTTTGACGAGCGTATCCGCAAATCAATATCAGCGGCTGCCGACTTATCGTCTTCCTTCTCCTCAGAAGGCGGCTTTGCAGGTGCAGTCGATTTTTCTGTAGCCGGTTTTGGTGTCGCTTTCACCGCGGGCGGAGCCGGTTTCGGAGCTGGCTTCGTCGCAGCCTCGGGAGTAGGAGCAGGTTCCGGTTTCTTTTGCTCAGCCGCATCCGGAAAAACTTCCTCTTCAGGAACGTAAAAGTTCAGGGAATCACGGCCCGCTACCGGCTGAGACGCCATCGCCAGGCATAAAACCGCCGCAGCCAGCTTTCGGGTCATAACCGTACGCGAGCCACTGTAGCGCTTAATATTGAAGCTAGCGCAATAATCACCAGCGCCGACACGCCCACCGCTGCGTAATTCGCGAACGAAACTCTATGCCAGTCGCCCGTCGCCAGCGCTCCGCCCTCCCAGATCCGGTAAGCTACAGCACCCAGCGCAAGCCCACCGATCCAGGTAACGGCCGCGAAAATTCCCGCCCCGGCAAGAGATCGGCTTTCCCGCAGGCGACAGAAAGCAAACTGCGCCGCAAACGCCGCCACTGAGAGCATCGCCAGCACCCATTTCAAAATGTGCGATTCAATAGCTGCAGTGCCCCCCGCCAGCTTCACCAGTCTGTCATGAGCCGTTTCGTTATAAGCCACAAAATCCACTTCCGGCTCCTGCTTCAGCCCCTCCACAAACTTACCCACTTCCAGCGGCTTCATCAGCAGGTCCGGGTGGCGCATTTCCAGGAGAATCGGCAGCGGCGTCACTTCGAAATCCGGCATCTGGGCGATCCACGGTTCCTGCAACGCCAGCAGCGACCGACCCATGGCTTCATTAATCAGTTCAATTTTGATGTCCGGCACCTTGTCCCGGATCCGCCCCGCCAGCTTTTCTGCATCCAGCTCAGAAACATTTGCCCTCAGCACCGCCCTGATCGCCAGAGCATCAGCCCCCTGTGAATACACCCGGTTGCTCGCCTGACCCACCCACAGCAGCACAAGCGCCACAAATGTAAATGCTGCGGCACAAAGCACAGCTGGTATATAGGCAAAGCGGCCAGCTGGCCTCTGCAGGCGTAACTGGGGATGGGTATCATTCGGAGCTGAGGTCAAAGGGTGCAGGTACCGGTGTAAGAAAATTGGCCATAGTAAGGCTGTTTGCACTCAGATACATAATCTGTGCCCGCGGTTTGCATAGCAGACACTATCCCCGCAGCCAGATAGACATTCGAGCCTGGCGTTTCTCTTTTCTCAGCCTTCCGGCGGCAGATTCCGTGTATCCGGCGTATTTACCGGTGGTGGGGGAGGGGGCGGGACGATTACCTGTTCAGGCGATTGTGCCTCCTGATCCTCCACCGTCGCAGTCGTTTCAGGTTCTTCACCAGGGATCATTGCCGGACCTTGCTCCTCGGTCCCCGTAGTTACAGTTTCCACTCCAGCCGGTGCAGAATCGCCTGCAGGAGTCTCACGTCCGAGTCGGCTCAGAAACACAACCGCCAGGGCCAGCAGCGCGATAAGCCCCATAAGTACAAAAACGAGCGCAACACCGGAACTCTGCTTCTTGGAAACCGAATCCATAGACCCTCCTGTTAAACTAAATCACAGCGGCACCAGCCAGAACCGTCAGGCAACAAAAAAACTGTTAATTTAGTCCCCGTTGCCGCCAACAGGAGAAAACCGGTTGCATCTGCCCCTGGTGAAGCGCTCTATTCCCTTATGGTTATCGGACTTCTGAGGGTCAAGCTTCACCTTCCCATGACCCACTCACTAAAAGAAAAGCGCAGCATTATCAAGCGACTCATAAATCGCCTGCGCAGCACCTACAATTGTGCTGTGGCCGAAACAGATTTCAATGATTTCTGGCAGACAGCTGAACTCGCCATGGTGACCGTCTACGCGGAGAAGGGACCGGCAGAATCTCTCCTGAAGCAACTGGAACGGGAATTTGAGAATCATGAGGATTTTGAACTCGCCGCTCAGGAAATCGAATTTCTGTAGACCTTTGCTGAATTTCAAGTTTACCTTTAGTAATTACGAAAAATGATTCCGGCATGGGCTGGCACTATGTGTCAGAATCTGCCGTAGCGGGAGTAGGCGTTGTCAGCCGGTAATGCCGTAAAAGACAGCACGGATATTTCGTTCGTAGGCGATAACACCAGGAAGAATCGGCGCGAGTGGCTGATTCTGGTTTCTGTGGGTTTGGTTATCGCGGCACTCCTGCGCCTAATCCGCATTGATTTCCGTGAGATTTCCGGCAACGAATTCCTTACGCTGAACCTGCTGGCAGGCACCGGCCCGGAACTGTTCCTCGCCCGTGCCCTCGACGGTTCTACTTCCATCTACCATATATTCCTCCAGGCATGGACCGGCCTGTTCGGCAGCGGCAGCGAAGGACTTTTGCGCCTGCCCTCGGCAATCTTCGGCCTGGCTGCATGCGTCATTTTTTTCCTATTCTCCCACAACTACCTCCGCGGTACCGCCCTGGCGATATGCCTGCTCATCTTCGCCATGAACCCGGTGCTGGTAGCCACATCCATTGATGCGTCACCCTATGCACTTCTCACCTTGTTTGTGACAGTGGCGCACTACTTCGCCATCCGCTCACTCGATAAAGGTGGCGTTGCAAACTGGAGCGTCTATGCCATCGCGGTGGCTGGCGGCATTGCGGCTCATCCGATATTCCTGTTCGTTCTGCCTGCGCATTTCTCTTTCGCGCTGCTTCGTGGTCGCAGAACTCCCCCCGCGTTCTATGTCATCAGCATTCTCGGCCTGGCAACCCTGGTTGCCCTGGCTATGCTTACCAGCGCCTATGTTGAAAAGCAGATGCCAAACACGGTCGGCGTTCAAACCCCCTCGTCTTCAGACCTGTTCAAGGGTCTGGTGAGCGTTGCTCTCGGGAACTTTGAACGTTACGATGCCCGCGACCCCAACGAGTTTGTGCGCGGTGTAATGTACCTGTTCGTTTTCCTGTGCATTATCCTGAGCGTCCAGTACTACCGCAAGCGGACCCAGGAAGCCATGGCAATGCCTGAAAACGTTGTCTGGATCGACGAGACGCAAGACGTTGTTGGAACCTGGAACCGGTTGAGCCTCCGGGCATTCCTGCTTTTCCAATGGTTCGGTTTTCTCATTCCGCTGTTCGGCGTTTTTGCGCTGGCCGGGGTCGTGCCCGGGTTCCGAATCACTCCCGATCTGCTCGTCATCATTCTACCATCGCTCGCGGTGCTCATGGCTATGGGCATTGACGCTGCTCCCAAGGAAGGCGCGCTGGCCCTTGGGCTGCTCCTGATTCTCGCCATGGTGTATTATGACGTGCGCGTGCTGAAAGACACCGGTTACGGCGTCCAGATTGCTTTTGAGAAGATCCGCGAGCAGAAGTTTGATCCGCGGCAGGACCTAATCCTGTATACCGAGCCTGACGACATCAGCAAGGGCGTTGCCCGCTACCAGGGTAAGCTGTCTGCAATGCCGGTTCCTGGCTTTGATAATCGCAAGGAGTTTGCCGCCAGCCAGGAAAAGCTCGGCACCATGCTCGCGGGGTATGACCGCGTGTTTGTGATCTACCATGATGACCGCAAGAATCTCGGCAAAACCGAAGCGCGCTCGCCGCTGCGCGAATGGTTCCAGGAGTCGTCTGAAAACCAGTTTACTGAAACCAAAGATTGGAAGAACCTGAGTGAAGCCGAGGGTACAGAGCTGCGCATATACGAGCGCCTGGCCCCCGGTGAACAGCCCGAAGGCTGATCCAGCAGCCCGGGATGACCCACCCAGGTATGATTGACGAGTCTGCGGCGGAACTGCTGCAATTGCCAAACAGGCGTTCCCGTGGCCCCCTTTTCGTAGGACTGCTCTGCCTTTTTGCTTTTGTTCTTATGGAGTTCCTTGCCATCAATCAGTGGCGCGGCGGCAGGTGGTATCTTGCCGACGTCGGAAATATCCAGTATGTAATGGTCAATACGTGGGGCGGTCAATTTTTCCAATCGCCTCTCGACCAGGGCAACTATTTCGCCTTCCACTTTACCCCAATCCTCTTCGTATTGATGCCGCTTGTGTGGCTGAGCAAATACCCCATTCCGCTCGTCACCACCTATGTGTTGGCGCTGGCTCTTACGCCCTGGCCCATCTATGCGCTGGCCCGTCAGCGCCAGCTACCTGCATATGTCGCGGTCGCCCTTGGCTTCTGGTTTTTGAGCAATCACTTTACCGGCTCGCTTCAGCTGGCCAATCATTTTGAGTCTCTTTACGTACTCGCGGCGCTCGCTACCATGGCACTCATGCGCCACCAAAATCGGTGGCTTTTCTGGCTGACCGCAGTTTTTGCCCTCAGTATTAAAGAAGACTGTGCGGCATGGCTGCTGGCTTATGCCGCCTGGGAGTGGGTATTTCACCGGCAAGAGCCGCTGGTGCGCCATCGTGCCATAAGGCTGGGCGTCCTGTGCCTGGCCTGGGGGGTAATCGCTGTAGGCGTGATTGCTTTAACTGCCCAAGGCGAGCCGGAAAGCGCTGCGAAATACGTCGATCGTATGGATGGCATCAGCCTGGCCGCTGATAATATGCTGGTCCTGCTCACCCTTGTTGCCACGACCGGCGGCCTTTGCCTGCTGAACTGGCGCGCAGCGCTGCTTCTTCTCGTGCCGCTGCCAGTGATATTAGGTAACTTTCCCTTTACCCGGCAACTTCTCTATTACTACAGCTACCCTTTTTTGCCGTTCCTGGCCTTTGCCACCATAGCCGGCGCCTCTGCGCTTGTGCAGTTGTTGTGTCGCCAGAACATTTCACCACGCGTCCAAACCGGGGTATTGGCTGGATTCATTGTAACTATTGGGGCAGTCCAATATCCGCTGCCAACCCGCACAGATGGCTACCGCCGGTTTCCTCAGCCCGTAACTCCTCGCGACGATATGCGTCGGCAGGTGGCGCGGGAACAGTTGGCCGACTACACGCCGCTGGCGCTGCAGTTTAATCTCTGGGGCGTAACCCCGTGGAATCATGGCACTGTTTTCCTGAATGAACGTCAGCTTACCGACAGCCACTACGTCTTCCTCGACCTCCACGGCGCCCATGGTCTCGCGCAGGATGAATTCCTCAAGGTAATGACCCGCCTGCGCACAGAAGTGGAAACTGGTCGCCGCAAACAGCTTTTTGACCGATATGATTTTATCATACTGTCTCCTGTCACCGAGGCAGCTACTACACCTACCGGAACGGCCCAGGCTACCCCATGAATACCGCCCTGACAACTGTCCTTCGTGCCCGCTGGGCCATGCTCGAAAACATGGTCCGTAAAATCCGCAGCTATTTGTGGATTCACGTTGGTATTGGGTTTCTCGTCCTGTTCTCGCTGCTTCTTGGCGGTGGCGTGTTGTTTTATGCCATGTTCGAGTTCCTTCTGAGGCAGGAGCCTTTCGGGGCGCCGCTTATGGAAAGGCTGGTGGCCATTGTGCTCCTGGCGTTTTTCTCCATGCTAATCTTTTCAAACCTGATTATCACCCTCACCACTACCTATATCAGCCGCGATACCGAGTTCCTGTTCAGCTACCCCATATCCGCACGCTCAGTGTTTGGCATCAAGTTGGCCGAGTCTATCTTTTATAGCTCCTGGGCGTTCGTGCTCCTCAGCCTGCCGCTGTTTACAGCCTATGGTGTCGCCAAAGGTACCCCGTGGCAATACTACCCGCTTGCCATAATGCTTGGCATTCCATTTCTCATTATCCCCGCTGCCATGGGAGCCGTCTTTACCATGTTGATCAGCGCATTTCTCCCAGCCAGGCGGGCCCGCGGCTACTCCATCGGGCTGGTGCTGCTGGGGATCGGCCTGGCTGTCGGAATCGCGCGGCTAATGGGCCTGCGCAGCCTGGTAGCTGAGGCCGAGCTGGATGATTTCTCGCAGATCATGAACCTGCTGAACGTAGGCAGTGCGCCGCTGCTTCCCAATTACTGGCTTGCACGGGGGCTCAAGGCCGCCAGCGATGGCGAATGGTCAACCTGCCTGTGGTGGGGCTGGTGCCTGCTGATTACTGCCGCTGCCATCCTGCAGATCTGCATGTGGCTGGCGCCCGTGATCTACTACCGCGGCTGGGTGCTGGCGCGCGAGGCCGCCAGCGCGTCACGCAATATGGATTCGCGGTGGTCTCCGTTCCCGGTTTTTGATCGGATGCTCAAGCCGCTGCCCAGGCCCATGCGGGCGCTGGTCAGCAAGGACATGCGCACCTTCTGGCGAGATCCTGCCCAGTGGTCGCAACTTGTCATTCTGTTCGGTCTGCTTGTAATTTACGTCGCCAACATCCGCGGACTGACGGGGCGCCTGGCTGCCCTTGAAGACTTCTTCCAGCACTGGCCGGTTTTGCTGTCCTTCTTCAACCTTGGCGCCACGTGCTTTGTGATCTGCATCCTCACCACGCGCTTTATCTACCCGATGCTGAGCCTGGAAGGAAAACAGTACTGGGTGGTGGGCCTGGCTCCCTTCCCTAAACGTAGTCTTGTGTGGGAAAAATTCGGAATTTGTATTACCGTAACCTTGAGTATGGCGCTGGTTCTTATTGCCTTCTCCAACACGCGGCTGCAGGTGGAACCCCCTCTCGCGTGGATTGGCCTGGTAACTGTGATCATGCTGAGTTTCGGCCTTACCAGCCTCGCCGTGGGGCTTGGTGCTATCTTTCCTGACTTCCGTGAAGACAACCCGGCCCGCATCGCAAACGGCGTTGGCGGAACCACAAACATCATTCTCAGTCTTGGATATATTGGCGCAACCCTGGGCCTGGCACTGCCGCCCACCCTTGCCCTGATGAGGCGACTGGATGGCGGAGTTGGGGTTTCCGATGCTATTGCCAGCACAATCAATATATACTGGCCGTGGTTGGCCAGCTTCCTGCTATTACAGGTGATAATAGTTGTGACACCGCTGGTGGTGGGAATCCGCCGGTGGGACAAACTTGAGATACATCTCTGATTTTGTACCCATCCTCAAGTAGCGTTTAAGGAATTTTACCACCTTATTGATCACAAACCACTGATTCTGCTAATCTTTTGCTTGCTATTCTCAAGAGCCGTCTCCACGGTCGAAGGTGTGATATCAACAACCCCCGCTAGCCAGGTTCGGCATCGAAGGGAGCGTTTGAAGCGCCTTGCAGAAGGTCCAGTCAGGTAGTAATAAAGATTGTTGTCAGGTAAAGAAACGGTGGTGCCTTGAGGGCTACTTTCTTGCCAGTGGACACCCGATACGTATAGTTATGGCCGATCTGCCATTGCTCGTCGGCAGGGGACACTCCGCAACCGTTACGGTCAATCAGCCGAGCATATCCCGCGTCCACGCTGAGCTGCTGGATATGAACGGCTGTGTGGCCATTCGTGACTGCGAAAGCCGCAACGGAACCTTTGTAAATCACACCCGTATCACGAGGACAACTGTCCTGTATCCCGGCGATTTCGTCCACCTGGGGTCGTGCGAATTCCGGGTCGTGCTCGAGAATGAAACTCTTGATGAGCAGCGCCATACGGATGAAACCTGGATCATTAAAGAACCCGGCAGCCGTGAGTTTCAGAACCTGATTATGGATCGCGCCGTCTGCGCAAAATTCCAGCCGGTAGTATTATTGGATACCGAAACCGTTTTCGCCTTTGAAAGCCTCGGGCGTGGCAATTACCCCGGCGCGCCCAGCGCCCCCGATGAGCTGTTCCGGATGGCCAAGCGCTATGGCTACTCCCAGGCCCTGAGTAATATGTTCCGTGTTCATGCCCTGCAATCGGCCGAGAGCATGCCCACCTGCTACCAGATTTTTATTAACATCCACCCCGACGAGTTTAATGAACCCGAAGGGTTTCTAAACGAAATGGCCCAGGTTCATGACCTGCACCCGCGCCTGAACCTGGTGGTAGAGATTCCTGAAAGCCTGATTGTTGAAACACAGATAGTAGCCGACGTTCGCGCCGGACTGCGGGAACTCGGCTATGGTATTGCCTACGATGATTTTGGTAAAGGGCAGTCGCGCCTCATCCAGCTGGCTGATTGCCCGCCGGACTACCTGAAGTTTGACAGAAGTCTTATCGCAAACATTGAATCAGCGCCGCCACACCGCCAGAAAATGGTATCGATGCTGGTAGATTTCGCTACTGACATGGGTGTTATCACCGTAGCCGAGGGCATTGAGACTGAGCCCGAATCAGAAACCTGCCGCCAGATGGGTTTTAAATGCGGGCAGGGCTACCTGTTCGGCCGCCCCATGGAACCCGAACAGGCTCTGGCGATGTAAAACACGTAGAACGTAGAACGTAGAACGCAGAATGCAGAATGCAGAAAGTAGAACGTAGAACAAAAGTGGCCTAAAAAGCCAATCTCGAGAAGTTGCATAACATCCCCTTCTACTTTCTCACTTTCTCACTGGGGCGCAGCGTAAAAAAAAGCGCGGAACCTTGCGGCCCGCGCTTCTAACTTCCAAAATGTTCAAACTGTCTTAGTCGGTAACTTCAAGACCCATGCTGCGGGCTGTTCCGCTCACCATGCTTACGGCGGCTTCCAGGCTGGCGGCGTTCAGGTCAGGCATCTTCATCTTTGCGATTTCTTCTACCTGGGCCTTGGATACCTTGCCAACCTTGTTCTTGTTAGGAACGCCGCTGCCCTTGGCAACGCCGGAGGCGCGCTGGAGCAGAACTGCGGCGGGAGGGGTCTTTGTGATAAAGCTGAAGGAGCGATCAGCGTAAACTGTGATAACAACCGGAGTGGTGATACCCATCTGGTCCTTCGTGCGAGCGTTGAACTGCTTGCAGAATTCCATAATGTTTACGCCATGCTGACCGAGTGCCGGACCTACCGGAGGAGCCGGATTTGCCTGGCCGCCCGTTACCTGCAGCTTGATATAACCTGTGATCTTCTTTGCCATTTCCCTATAACCTGCGTCAATTCATCAGTATTTTCAAAGTTTGTTACGATGCTGATGTGTGGTCACCAGCAATAGAAGCAGCCAAGCCTCGCCCTACCCGCAAGTTGCGGGTTAATTCGTAGAAAAGCCTTAGACTCCCTCAACCTGCAATACATCCAGTTCCACCGAAGTGGGTCGACCGAAGATGGAAACCATAACCTTCAGCTTGCCCTTCTCCTGGTCCACCTGCTCCACCGTTCCGATGAAGTTGGCAAACGGGCCCTCGACTACCTTGACCTGGTCGTTGACCCGGTAGGTGATGATAGCCTTCGGCTTGTCGGGGCGTTCTTCGATAGAACCAAGCAGTTCATCCACTTCGGCCTGCGACAGCGCCGTTGGCTGTGAACCAAACTCTCCACCCAGGAACGAACTTACGCCCTGGATCTTCTGCACCAGCGAAAACACATCGTCATTCTGTTCCATGTGGATAAAGACGTAGCCGGGCATCATGTTACGCATAACCTCGTGCTTTTTGCCGTTCTTTATCTCGATGGCTTTCTTCTGCGGGATGAGCACCTGGCCCACCCTGTCGCGCAAGCCCTCTAACTGAACCCTGTGTTCAATCTGTGTCTTTACGCGGTTTTCGTATCCGCTAAAGGTGTGTATCGCGTACCAGTTCTTTTCCATAAGGCTTTCCGCCATAAGGCCGGGGTATTCCTTCCAGTTAGTTCGACATCAAGGTTTCCATGGCGCTACCGAGCACTGCATCGGCGCCGCCAAGGGCCACACACAGGACAACCAGCACGAACACGATCACGATGGTGCCGCCATACAGTTCACTGCGTGACGGCCACGTTACCTTCCGTACTTCCTGTTTTACTTCCGTAAAGAAGTTCGCGGTTCTTTTAAAGAAACCCTGTTTTTCTTCAGTCATGAGAAAAGCCCCTGAATTGCCCGAAATGTGGCAGAATTGCAGTCGCAGTGCAAGCTGATGGCACTTCCTCTGCAGGAAACAAATGCATTATCCTGCCGCGTTTGCTGGAAAAAAGCTGGCAGGCCAGGAGGGACTCGAACCCCCAACCCCCGGTTTTGGAGACCGGTGCTCTAGCCAATTGAGCTACTGGCCTATTCAGCCCAGCCGCGGCTGGAAACTACACGTCGTTGCCAGTACTACAGTGAAACCTTTGAATTACTTGGTTTCCTTGTGCAGCACGTGCTTGCGACAAAACTTACAAAACTTTTTAATTTCCAGCTTGGTCTGCTGCTTCTTCTTGTTGCGCGTCGACACGTAGTTGCGCTGATCGCAATCCGTGCAGGCGAGCGTAATGTTGTCCCGCATTTTTCAAACTCCAGATACTGTCTCAGGTTAGCAAAGAAAAACCCTGCAGGACTACTTCCCACAGGGTGTACCATGACCAAATAATGAGCCACGGAAAAAACATTCATGGGAGAGACCGGCATTTCTCACAAACTTGAACTGCGGAATTGACCGTAGCTCAAAGGCGGTTGATCTGCTACAGCAGTTTTAACGGCAGGGCGGTGTAATATTTGCTCTGCTCACCACGTCACCTCATAATTACAGCCGGAGTCATTTCATGCCTGAAAACACACGCCTTGAAGGATTGGCGCAATACCATCTTCTGGGGCGCAGCGGCCTCAGGGTCTCGCCATTGTGCCTTGGCACCATGACATTTGGCAACGCCGCCGGGTGGGGCGCCGCTGAAAACGTGGCCTTTGATCTTTTTACTACCTACCTTGAGGCAGGGGGTAATTTTATTGATACGGCGGATGGCTACACGGCGGGCGAGAGCGAGCACATGATCGGCAATTTCATGCGCCGCCTGCAGAACCGCGACAGGCTTGTTCTGGCCACCAAGTTTACTGTGAACCAGTTTCCCAACGATCCCAACGGCGGCGGTAACAGCCGCAAGCGGATGATGGAGGCGGTGCACACCTCCCTGCGCCGTCTCCAGACTGATTATATCGATCTGTACTGGGTGCACGTGTGGGACACCATGACGCCGGTGGAGGAGACCATGGCGGCGTTGAACACGCTGGTGCAGCAGGGCAAGGTGCGCTACATCGGCCTG
>JAKFFN010000196.1:0-4463 GCA_036675025.1 Candidatus Sumerlaeales bacterium
TTCACCTTTAACATCTACCGTAACTTTTTTCGACAGATCGCCCTTGGCCACAGCCTTGGTCACTTCTGCGATGTTGCGCACCTGGCTGGTGAGGTTTGCGGCCATCATGTTCACGCTGTCAGTCAGGTCTTTCCAGGTGCCGGCTACGCCCTTCACCCGGGCCTGGCCGCCCAGCTTGCCGTCCATACCCACTTCGCGCGCTACGCGGGTCACTTCGCTACCAAATGAGCTTAGCTGCGCCACCATGGTGTTAACGGTTTTTGCGGTGCGCAGGAATTCACCCTGCAATTTGCGCCCATCAATTTCAAATTCCACGCGCTCGTTCAGGTCACCACGGGCAACCGCGCCGATCACGCGGTCGATCTCCGCTGTCGGCCTTACAAGGTCATCAATCAATTCGTTGATATTAGCAGAAAGGCCGTACCAGTCGCCACTTGCGTCAGGCAGTGTTACGCGCCTCGTCAGCTTGCCCTCTTTACCAACCTCTTTCTTAACCCTGGCCAGTTCTTCATGCAGTCGTTCATTGCTCTCGAAAATCGCATTAATCGTATCAGCTACCCGGCCGGCAGGGCCTCCCCAGTTCGCGGGCAATCTCGCCGCGAAATTTCCACGGCGGAAAGAATTGAGGGCGGTAATCAGCACATCCAGATCCAGTTCATCGCTCACCTGCAGCTTGACCTTGGATTTGGAAACGGAGGAGGCGGCGGCACGGGGCTCTGCAACCGCAGCTTTTTTCGGACTCATAAAGTAACGCTCTCTATTAGCACTCAGGAATAAAGGATAAGGCCACGGGCCTGACGAAAATGTAATTCTTGCACAAAGAAGAATTGAAAGGACGCAAGTTAGCAACAATCAAGCCCTGTTTACGCGTCTCGCGAACGGGGGCCAGCAGTTTTTATTTGCGCTAAGCATACTGCTCAGCATTGTTTCATGCGTGATGCTGACCAGTCTTTCGCCCCGTACCCGCCGTGTGCTTGCCATTGTGGCCTATATCGCCTTCGTGCTGGCCGTGCCGGTCATCATGCAGGCTGCTTTGAGTTCTTCGGCATATTCTGTCGGGCTCAATATGATTGTGAAGGCGGGCTACTTCGCCATTGCGGCCCTGGGGCTTAATATCATTGTCGGTTATTGCGGCCTTTTGAACCTTGGCTTTGCGGGGTTTATGCTGATTGGCAGTTACACTGCCGGCATCCTTATGAAAGAGTTCGGGTTCTCTTTCTGGACGGCTGCAATTGTGAGTGTTTTCCATGGCGCCGTGTGGGGGATCATACTTGGGCTGCCTACCCTTCGCCTTACGGGCGACTACTTCGCCATCGTGACATTCGGCTTTGGCGAGCTTGTCAATATGATGGCGCGCAACTGGGTGAGTCTTACGCGCGGTCCGCGCGGTTACCCCGGCGTGCCACGCCCGACAGTTGATTTCTCGTGGCTTCATAATCTCGGTATCGCCCGGGGCGCCGACCTGCGGTGGGAGTTTACCATCTTCGGCGACCTGCGCAATTTGTATTGGTACCTGGTAGCGGCGCTGCTGGGCATTACGATGTTCTTTACAGAGCGGCTGTGGCGATCGCGTCTCGGCCGCGCCTGGGCCGCCCTGCGTGAAGACGAGGTAGCCGCGGAGGCTTGCGGCATTAACGCCATGTGGTATAAAACCATCGCTTTTGCAATCAGTGCGGGCATCGGCGCACTGGCTGGGGCATTTGAAGTCAGCTTCTCTACCATGGCCGACTTCCGCAACTACGATTTCATGGTGTCTGTGTCTGTGCTCGCGTACCTGGTGCTGGGTGGCATGGGAACGGTAAGAGGCAGCGTGCTTGGCGCGTTTGTGCTGGTTGCCCTGGGTGAACTCCTTCGCAAAAGCCCCGCGATTTATCTGTCTTATGCCTTCGAAGGCTGGTGGCCGGCGGCGGGCACGTGGTTGCGTGAACTGCCATGGGTGCCGGATATGCGCATGATCCTTTACGGTATTATCCTGGTTATTATGATCCGTTTCCGTCCGGAAGGTTTGCTGCCCAGTCGAAGCCGCGCCCGCGAACTGCACGGCGGCGACAGCACTGACGACCCGGGGGAGAGTAATACGCTATTTCAGCTTCGCGCGCAGTAAGTACTCGTTCGCGCACACTACGGATTAAAATAGTCGTGCACGAGCACGATCAGACGAAGTTATGTAGCATGGTTAAGATACCTTAACATCCACAGATACGGAGCATTAAAATGAGAGCTTTGCTGGTGATTACCGCTGTTTTATTTTTACAGACTTCACTCCCTGCACAGACGACTTCTTCCGCTGCGTCCAGCGCTAATCCACCCGCAGCTTCTCCTACGACCGCTCCGCTTGCTCAGCGCCTCGACGCTATCTTTGATGCTCCAAAATGGGAAAGCGCCCGGTGGGGCGTGATGGTGCAGGACGTGGAAACGAGTGAGGTACTTTACCAGCGCGACGCGGAGAAGTCGTTCATGCCGGCGTCGAATATGAAGCTTTACACCACTGCTGCATCACTCGCCAGTCTGGGCGCTGATTACCGGTTTGAAACGAAGATCTACGCCACTGGCACCACTGACACGGAAGGAACCCTGAAGGGAAACATCTATATCGTTGGCAGCGGCGATCCGTCCATATCCGGGCGGTACCTGGAAGACAAACCGACCACTGCCATTCTTACAGAATGGGCCGATGCCATAAGCAGCATGGGCATCCGCCGAATAGAAGGCGACATCATTGGCGATGACGATATTTTTGACGACAGCGCCCTGGCAGGAACCTGGAGCGTAAGCTACCTGCAGGAGTGGTATGCGGCGGAAAACAGCGGGCTTGCCATGAATGACAACTGCTGGGACATAAACGTGCATGTGGGCGAGCGGCCGGAGCGCGGGTTGAGGCCCGTGGCCAAACCTGTGACAAGGTCGGAAAATGGCAAGCATGTTTACCTCGGTCTCGAAGATCCGCTCCAGACCAAGTACTACAATATCTCCATAGCCGAACTGGAAGTGGAGCCCAATGATGATCCACCGACCAGTGCACCCGAGGAAGAAGCCCGGTTTAATATTGAGCGGAACTACGAGTCCAATAACATACAGCTCTCAGGCAGCATTGAAGAAGACAGTGCCCCGGCCCATGAATGGGGCAGCATATCCAATGGCACACTTTTTACTGCTACCCTGGTGAAGGAAGAACTTGAGCGCAAACGTATCAACGTTAGCGGAAACGCTGTCGATGTCGACGAAATGGACAAGCAGGTAGCGCAGTATGTAAAAGCGAATCCGGGAACGCTGGTGCACACGCATGTGTCGCCGCCGCTTTCGAAGATCCTGGCGATCGTGAACAAGCCCAGCCAGAATTTCTACGCCGATATGCTGCTGAAAGTTGTGGGCGCGAAGACCCATGGCCTGGGCACATGGAACAACGGCGAGAAGGTGGTGGAGGATCTGCTGACAACCGCTGGGGTGGAAAGCAGTTCTCTGAACATGTCTGACGGCAGCGGGCTCAGCCGCATGAACATGGTGGCTCCGCGCCAGACCGTCGCGCTATTAAACTACATGCAAAACCGGCCTGATTTTGCCGTGTTTGAAGCGTCGCTTCCCATCATGGGAGTGGACGGAACTTTGAAAAGCCGTATGGCGGGTACTCCGGCTGAAGGCAACGTGAAAGCAAAAACTGGTACCATCGGCATGGTGCGCGCGCTGAGCGGTTACATGACGGCAAACAACGGCCATCGCCTCGTCTTTTCCATGATGGCTAACAACTATGACACGCAGACCAGTGAAGCCACGGAAGCCCAGAACCAGGCGATCATGGAGCTGATGAATCCGTAGTTCATCCTGGGAGCGCCGGCGGCCCGCCGGCTTTTTCGGGCGTCTGGAGCACTATACGATAGCGCCACCTAATGTCGCAATAATCCAAGGAATCAGCTTTGTACTTCAAACGCGAACTTACTCCTAAAAGCTCAGAGACTGGGTGGTACTCGCGCGGATTCCTTCCGAGATTTGACATTCCCGGAGTCACACAATCGATTACATTTCGACTGTTTGACTCTGTCCCACAACAAAAAGTGAAGGATTGGAAACTGGAACTGGGCGTGTATAATCATATAGCTCAAGATGATCCACGTGCTGTCGAACTTCGTAGAAGAATTGCAAAGTTTGAAGATAGCGGCTATGGCTGTTGCTGGCTTAAACTTCCCCAAATTGCAAAATTGGTCGAAGACAATCTTTTATACTTTGACGGGTCACGATACAACCTACTTGCGTGGTGCGTTATGGCAAACCATGTTCATGTAATGGTCGACATATTGCCAGACTTTAATCTCTCAGACATCTCCCATAGCTGGAAATCGTTTACTGCGAAGCAGATCAATAAGATTGTTGGAAGGTCTGGCGAAGTGTGGGAGCGGGAGGGATGTGACAGATATATCCGCAATGAAAACCATTATAACAACGTTGTCAGATACATAGAAAACAATCCG
>JAKFFN010000122.1:0-4460 GCA_036675025.1 Candidatus Sumerlaeales bacterium
TGAGAGCTTTTGTGTTTGCCGGGGGTGAAGGGAGTTGACTGAGAGCTTTTGTGTTTGCCGGGGGATTTAAAATTTCTATAGTGCACTCCCCTGCTTGGGCTGTTCGGCCGGCAGTTAACTCCTGGATTACGCAGTTGTGTTTTTTGGCGGCGGTTATGAGATCTTTTGTGACCTGGGATTTGGGATTGAGATTTTGGGGGATGAGCAGGTTGTGGGCGCCGGTGGATTTGATTACGCTGGCGAGGCCGCCGGTGTGGTCGATGTCGTCGTGGGTGGCGACAACGTAATCTAGCATGTGGATGCCGAGGCCACGGAGCTGGGGGGTGACGACGAGTTGTCCCATGTCGGGTTCGGGTATGCCGGCATCGATGAGCATGGCTTTTCCGTCGGGAAATCGGATAAGGGTAGCGTCGCCCTGGCCAACGTCGAACGCATAGATTTCGAGCTGGTCGCGGTGGAAGTTTGCGTAGACGTTGAACGCGGCGAGAACGCCGACGCCGCAGAAGACGTGGGTGGCGAACCGGGCGCGGCTTTTGAGTCGGAATTCGGGGGTGTCGCGGTGGACGAGGTAGTAGCCGCTGAGGAGAAGCGCATAGCAGAGGAGCATGAGCCAGAGGGGCAACTGATGGAAGTGGAATATGGCAAAGTCTGCGGACGCGGCCCAGCGGGAGATGTGGTAAACGATCCACATAATGAGGGATGCTGAGCCGCCGATGATCTGGCCGAGGGTTTCGCTGAGGAGGGACGCGGCGGCGGCGACGATTCCGCCGGCGAGGACGATGCCGGCGAAGCAGGCCTGAATGAGATTTGCAACGGGCGACAGGATATTATAGAATCCGAAAAAGTAAACCTGGATGGGATACATGACGATGGTGACGGCGAAGGTGGCGAAGGTGACATCGAGGGCGCGGTCTGCGAGGGTGTTGAACGCATCGGGATATTGACTGGATTCGGTGCGGGTGAACCAGAGGCGGAGCAACGGCGTGAAAAGAATGATGGCGGCGACGCCGGTGACGCTGAGTAGAAAGCCGGCGTTCCAGGGGGCGGCGGGATCGACGGCGATGACGACGGCTATGGCGAACATGAGGGCGGACAGGGTATCGACTTCGCGGCCAAGCATATAGGCGGCGGTGAAGGCGACGAGCATGAGGTAGGAGCGGGTGGCGGAGGGGACGAAGCCGATGACCCAGAGATAGATAAAGAGGACGATGGCGACGGCTATCCATGAGGCGCGGGGACCGAAACGGAATGCGCGAAAGAGGAGGTGAAGAATAAAGCCGAGAATGGCGACGTGCATGCCACTGACGGCGAAGAGGTGAAAGGTACCGCTGTCGCGGAAAATCTGGCGTTCGTTATCGTGAAGGCTGCGGAGGTCGTTAAATAGCATGGCGTTCATGAGACGGCCTTCGCGGTGCCACATGGTGTCGCCCAGGTGGCGGCCGATGGTTTTGCGAAAGGTGGTGAGGCGGCTATCGATCCGCGACCAGAGGCTGGCGGAGTCGGGCGTGGTGGCGAGCCTGATTATGCCGGGGACGGCCATGGGTATGGCGGTGGCGTAGATAGCCTGGTGGCGGAGTGCTTCAAGGCGATCGTAACCGAAGAAGTTCTGGAGGGCGGAGGGTGGCGTGATGCGGCCGGGGAAGGCGATGCGCTCCCCTACCGCGGGAAGGGCGCCGCTGGCGAAAGCTTTGGTTTCGGCGTTGAACTGGAGTTTGCCGGGGAGAGTGAGAGTCTGGGAGCCGCTGGTGATGTGGACGTGGGACAGGACAATGCGGGAGCGTTCGGTGTCGGCGAGTTCGGCGGTGGCGCGGACGGTGCCGGTGATGATTTTGGGCTGGGGAGAATGGAGGCGCTGGAGGATGTCGGCGGCGGCGTGGGACTGGCGTTCGCGGATGCCCATGACGGAGGCGCCGAGCAGGGTGAGAAGAAGAAGAAAGAGGGGCGTGGTATCGCGGCGGAGGAGGGTGACGGAGACGGCGGCGAGGGTGACGGCGATGGCAAAGATGAGGGCGAGCTGGGGGGTGGAGTGGTAGATGTCGTGGATGAGCCAGAGGCCGAGGCCGTAGGCGGCGATGCAGGGTATGAGGGGTCGGCGGAAGTGGAGGAAATGCATGCGACGAGCGTTTTGCAGGGATGAAGGTGGGATTGCAAGAGATGAGTTGCATGGAGAACGGAAAACGTATAACTGAGAATGGAGAATGGAGAAAGGAGAACGGATTTGAAAAGCTTAACCACAAAAATGCACAAAGCGCTTCGCGCGACACAAAAGAACACAAAAATCTCAAAGCTAAGTAAACGGATATCACAAATTTAGCCGCAAAAAAGCGCAAAAGGCGCAAAAAGGGGCTGGGGTATGTTTCGGAACGATGATGGTGAGGATTGCGGATTTTGACTTACACGGCGCGAAGGCACGAAGGAAAAGCAAAAGAAAGATTGGCGCTTCGCGGGTTGCGTGGTTTATTAATATCCGTTGCTTCGCACCGGCGGGCGGGACGCCCGCGCTCCCAGGAATTGCGCTGCGCGGGTTTATGTGGGTGGGGAGTTTTCCTATAGCGCCAGCAAGCGGGCGCAGTCCTAGAAGGTGCGTGTTTGCGATGGGGGCGCTTCGCGGGTTGGTGTGGAGGGTGCGGGTGCGCTCCGCGCACAGTAAGAGCGATGCCAGGTCACCGCACTCCAGAAGGTTGGTCGGCGCTTCGCGGTTGGGTTTTATGATTTTCCGATGCTTCACACCGGCGGACGGGACGTCCGCGCTCCCAGGAAATGCGCTGCGCGGGGTTGGGTTTTATGATTTTCCGGTGCTTCGCACCGGCGGGCGGGACGCCCGCGCTCCCAGGATGGGCGCTTTGCATGATTTGGCGATTTTTGGTGCAATTGTGTTGGTGAATTGGTTGGGTTGGTTATTGGTTTCATTGCAGTAGCTGGGCATAGGAGCGGTGGATGTTAATCTGGACGATTATCAAGGTGGCTTTTAAGAGTATCGCGGCTAATAAGCTGCGGTCTTTTCTTACTATGCTGGGTGTTATTATTGGTGTGGCGGCGGTGATTGCCATGCTGGGCCTGGGGGCGGGGACGAAGGAGAAGGTTACCGAATCCGTGAAGAGCATGGGGAGTAACCTGCTGGTGGTGCGTCCGGCCTCGCGCTGGGGTGGCGGTGTGAGTACGGGTGAACGGCGTGACCTGACGCTGGAGGATGCGCAGGCGGTGCTTAACGGCGTGGATGAGGTGGCGATGGTTTCGCCGGAGGTTTCGAGCCGGTTCCAGGCAAAGTACATGAGCAAGAACTCGAACGTGAACGTGATGGGCGTGCCGGTGACGTATTTCCCGGTGCGAAATTTTGAGGTGGAGAAGGGTCGGGCGTTTACGGAGACTGAGGTGAACCGCTCGGCGAAGGTGGCGGTGCTGGGTCCGAAGACGATGACGGATCTTTTTGGAGAGAATGCGGATCCGCTGGGTGAGCAGATCAAGGTGAAGGGTGTGAACTTTACCGTGATCGGGGTGACGAAGGGGAAGGGTGACCAGGGGTGGTATAACCCGGATGACCAGATCGTGGTGCCGCTGACGACGGGTATGAACCAGCTGATGGGTAAGGATACGATTGATAACCTTTACCTGACGGTGGCTGACGGGACGGACATGGAGGCGGCCATCGAGAAGGTGAGCCAGGTGCTGCGAAGACAGCACAGAATTCAGCCGGGGCGTGAGGATGATTTCTCGGTGCGTAACCTGCAGGAGATTGCGGATTCGCTGAACGAGGTGAGTAAGGTGTTTACGCTGCTGCTGTCGGGGGTGGCGAGTATCTCGCTGCTGGTGGGTGGTATCGGTATCATGAATATCATGCTGGTGACGGTGACGGAGCGGACGCGGGAGATCGGGATAAGGAAGGCGCTGGGGGCGCGGAACTTTGACCTTTTGACGCAGTTTCTGCTGGAGGCGGTGGTGGTAAGCCTGACTGGGGGCGTATTGGGGATTTCGTTTGGTGTGGGGAGTATCCTGCTGTTTAATTATGTGATGGAAAAGTATATGGGGGGGCAGTTTTCGGCGCAGCTGGAGCTGTGGCCGATCATTGTGGCGTTTTGTTTTTCGTTTATCGTGGGGGTTTTCTTTGGGTGGTACCCGGCGCGGAAGGCGGCGGCGCTGGATCCGATTGAGGCGCTGAGGTATGAGTGATTTTTAATTACTAATTACTAATTACTAATTACTAATTACTAATTACTAATTGTGGTGCGGCTTCGCCGGGGAAGATTGGGTAGAAGCAAATGCATAACGCAAAGGCACCAAGAGCGCATTGAGCGCATTGAGCGCAAAGAGTATGGAAAGAGATTAATAGGAAAAAGTTGGGGGAATCGGTGGAGTGGCGCTGCGCGGGTTGGGGTGGTGGTGAGTTTTCTTATGGCGCCAGCAAGCGGGCGCAGACCTAGAGGGCGCGTTGTTTCGATTTAAGGGCGCTGCGCGGGTTGGGG
>JAKFFN010000322.1:0-23998 GCA_036675025.1 Candidatus Sumerlaeales bacterium
CCTGCCCTGGGCCGTCTATGCGATTGGATTGGATAGTAGAAAGGGCTAACCAGATAGCCGCAGAGCAAAGCCCGTAAATCCAAAAACCATAAGTCAACGAAGACACCTTGGATAAAGCGCGAGCTTCCAAGAAAGAGAAAGTGGTGGAGCGAAGGGGGATCGAACCCCTGACCCTCGGCTTGCAAAGCCGATGCTCTCCCAGCTGAGCTATCGCCCCACAACGAGTCTCATATTGCAACAGGTGGCTGGGAAAATTCATGGCGGAATTTGCGAAAGCCTTAGGTGTGCGGGGTGGTTTTTTGATGAGCAGGTAAATCGCGGCGCGAATTAATCAGGTTATCTATCGACCACCTGCCTGCACCGGCAATGATCAGGTAGATGGAGCCGAGCAGCATGGACCAGTCGGTCCGCATTTCGTGGGCCATGCTAAGAAAGCCATAACGATCCTGCTTTCGAAGACTGAAGCCGAGGAATTCTTCGCCGAGAAGAATTGGGACTTTGGTTGAGAGGATTGCGACGATCATTATAGTTGCAAGGGCTGATGCCGCACCGCGGGTGAGGAAGCCGAACAAAACTAATGTGCCTGCCGTAACCTCAGTGGCTCCAACGAGCGGAGCCAGGACTTCTGGTGCCGGAAGTCCGATTTTTGTAAAGCGTCCTATGCCGAGATCGTCGGGATAAAGAAACTTCTGGATTCCCTCCAGGACGAAAACAACGCCCACCATTACCCGGATAAGAATGGGCAGTGCAGAGTGCGATGTCTTTGTGAGAAGTTTCAACAGCCTCATGATGGTCTTTCTATAACTGGATAGCTTAAGCAGCGCTGTGGTTATACGAGCCAGCGCCGCTCCAGATATTGAATATTTTTGTGTTATAGAGGGATTTTTTTGTTGCATCGCACTAGAACAGTCGTTCTAACGAGTGCCAATACGTAAATTTCGCGCACAAAAGGAATCTCTCAATGGCCAGACTACCTGAAAAACAGCAGAAAATCCTGGATTTTATCAGGACCCAGCATGCTGAGACGGGGGTTTTCCCGTCGGTCAGGGAGATTGCGGCCCATATGGATTTTAAGAGCACCAATACGGTGGATTATCACCTGAGGCGTATGGAAGCAACAGGCGCTATTGAGCGCGGGGGGCGCCGCGCCAGGAGTTTCATGGGTCTGGGCACTAATACGGCCGTGTCAGATACTGGGCTTGCCGGTGCCGCGAGTCGTTCCCGGGCCAATTACCTGGCGGCGTCGTCACTGCGCAGTGAGCCGGGCATTCCGCTGCTGGGGCGCGTTGCTGCGGGACAGCCTATCCTGGCGGAGCAGCATTTTGACGACATGGTGAACTTTTCGTCCCTTTTCCAGTGCGACGATGAAACTTTTGCCCTTAAAGTGCAGGGCGACAGTATGATGGAGGCCGGCATTATGGATGGTGATTTGGTCGTGGTAAAGCACCAGCCATCGGTAGCTAATGGAGAGATCGGGGTGGCGCTGGTAAACGGCGAAGCTACGGTAAAGCGGATCTACGATGAAGGCAGTAAATGGCGCCTTCACCCGGAAAACCAGACCATGGAACCTATCTACGTAAAAAAGGGCATTGAGGACTTCTCCGTCGCCGGCAAAGTTGTAGGCGTAATCCGCAAAATGTAGTTTCGTGCAGCGGAAATTAGAAAGTACGGCCCTACTGCGCCCATTCCTGTTTTTTTACCGCTAGTTCAATTTCCTGTTGGCATTAGCCAATCGAGCCTCTTCTCTCGTCAGGTCTGTTCGCTGCCGGGGCATCGGCCTTTCAGCGAAAACTGACAATGATATGGGTGAAGGAGCCTTGCAGGAAATGGCTGAAGATATGTTTAGTCGCCGGGCATTTTTAAAACGATCCGCAGTCGCAGCCGCGGCGTTTACCATACTGCCACATGCGCGTGTGATGGGTGCAAATGATGAGATTCGTATGGCAATCATTGGCCTTGGAATCAAGGGGCCGCAACATACGCGGGTTTTTAAAGAAATGCCGGGCGTGCGCGTTGTGGCCCTGTGCGATGTAGACTCTGAGCGGATTCAGAAGGTGCTGGATAAGCACTTTAGCGGCGAAGGCCCTAAACCCAAAACATATACCGATGTGCGCAAGCTCCTTGAAGACAAAGACATTGACGCCGTCTGCATTGCGGCACCCAACCACTGGCACGCCCTCATGACCGTGTGGGCCTGCCAGGCCGGTAAAGACGTTTACGTAGAAAAGCCTGCCACCCATGACATCTGGGAAGGTCAGCAGATGCTGGCCGCCGCAAAGAAGTATAACCGGATCGTCCAGGTGGGGACGCAGTCCCGTTCTGATCCCGGCCTTCACGCCGCTCTGCAGTACATCAAAGAAGGCAATATCGGCGAACTCGAATATCTGCGCGGGATTTACTACAACCTGCGTCAGCCTATCGGCAAGGTTAGCGGCCCGCAAAAGCCGCCTGCCAGTGTTGATTATAACCTTTTCCTTGGGCCCGCTCCCGAAGCACCGCTAATGCGAGAGAAACTGCATTATGACTGGCACTGGCAGTGGCCCTACGGCAATGGCGAGCTTGGCAATAACGGCGTGCACCTGCTCGATATCTCTGTCTGGTTCCTCGGCCTCGACAAATTCCCTGAGCGCGTGATGAGCCTTGGTGGCCGCTTCCTGTTTGATGATGACGGTGTTACGCCGAATACTCACATTGCTTACTACGACTATAAACCGGTGCCCGTTCTTTGTGAGATTCGAAACCTGCCCCGGAGCAAAGGCGAAAAAAGCAGTGACAATCTGAGCGGCCACCAGACCGGGGTGCAGGTGAAGGGCAAAGATGGCTATTACCTCGGCTACGCCACTGGCGGCTGGGTGTATGACAATAAGGGCAAACGGGTAAAGCAGTTCCCCGGCGAAGGCGGCGGCAGCCATCAGCAGAATTTCATAGATGCTGTTCGTTCACGCAAGGCTGACAGCCTGGCGGCCGACCTGAACAAGGGTCACCTTTCCGCCGGCCTGTGTCACCTTGGAAACATCTCGCACCGCCTGGGCGAACCAGCCACCACTCGCAAGCTTACCTCGGCTATCGAAGATCATCCGGTACTGGCTGAGTCCGTCGCCCGTTTTAATGAGCACCTGCTTGTCAACGGAGTCGACATCACGAACACACCGCGCCAGTTGGGGCCGTGGCTGGAGTTTGATCCTGCTGCACAACACTTCACGGGCGAACTGGCTGACAAAGCAAATGTTCACCTGAAACGCGAGTACCGCAAAGGCTTTGAAATCCCGGACCAGGTATAGCCGCGAGGCACCGCGGCAGGTCCTTCTTTAAATTACAGATCCTATGCCCTGATGGGCAGCAAGAGGCCGATCTATGACCATAGCTCCTGACACCGTGCATGCAACTGTTACCACTAACGAGGCACGCCCTCACCCCAAGGCCACTAAACGTGCCCTGGTACTTACTCTGCTGGCTGCGTTCCTGGGGTGGATGTTCGACGGCATGGAGATGGGCATATTCTCGCTCATTGCAGGCCCTGCCTTCCGTGAGATGTGGCAGCTCGCACCGCAGAACGCCGGCATTCCCGTGCCTGAAAACTTTATCCAGTACTGGATGGGCATTGTCACGGCGGCGTTCCTGTTCGGCGCGGCCGCTGGCGGGCTTCTCTTTGGCTGGCTTGGCGATCGCATCGGCCGCGTTCGCGCGATGACTCTCAGCATTCTTTTCTACTCCGTCTTCACCGGCTTATGTTATTTTGCACAACAGCCCTGGCAGATGGCCTCGCTGCGGTTTATCGCTGCTCTCGGCATGGGCGGAGAATGGTCACTTGGTGTCGCCCTCGTGATGGAAGTGTGGCCGTCGAAATTTCGGCCGCTTATGGCAGGCTTTATCGGCGCCGCGGCAAACGCCGGCTTCTTAATCGTGGGATTTATTGGCGCCATATGGCCCATCACATCAGACAGCTGGCGGTGGATGCTCATCATCGGCGCGGCCCCTGCATTACTCACCTTCGTAATCCGCATCTTCGTGCCTGAATCAGAACGCTGGAAAGAAGCCGTCCAGGGGAAAAAGATCCAGCCGCTTCGCGAGATTTTCTCGCCGCCCCTGCTCAGCCGCACCCTTCTTGCCACGCTGTTTTCCACCATTCCACTTATTGTTACCTGGGGTATAGTCCAATGGATTCCCCTGTGGACGGAACAGCTGGCTGGTATCGATCAACCAAAAGCCAAAGCCTACAGCCACTCCGTACTGGCCATCACGGCCATCCTCGGCAGCCTGGCAGCGCCTCTCCTTGGCCAGAAAATTGGTCGTCGACCGGCCTACTTCAGCATGTGTCTGCTGTCGGTAATCTCAGCATATATCCTATTCTTTCACACCCCGGCCTATGGGCCCATGTTTATGGTTGCCGTGGCGTTTGTCGGCTTTTTTGCCACCTCGTTTTTCGGATGGCTGCCCCTGTACCTGCCTGAACTTTTCCCCACTTCTGTTCGCGCAACGGCCCAGGGTGTGGCGTTTAACTCCGGCCGCATTATAGCCGCCATTGGCGTTTTCAACATGGGAGCTATCATGGCGTTTTTCGACTCCAGCTATGCAAAGGCCGGCCTCGCCATTTCCATGGTCTACGTGCTCGGCATGTTCATCATCTGGCTGGCACCGGAAACAAAAGGAAAGCCGCTGCCCGAATAAGCTCAACTTGTCAGCCAGTGGCTTTGCATACAACATCAATTGCGACTGATAACCTGCTACGGTGAGCACCGCTCCTGGACCGCGCTCGCACTGGGGGGGGGAGGCAATGCCGCGCAGTGCTACGGTGCTCACCGAGCATTCTTGTGTTCTGCTGTTACTGTTACTCGATAGTAAAAGCGCTGAGCGTTACCGGCAATGCCAGGTTACTCCCACTGTTCGGAGTACCGATCAGGTTTCCTGCAGCGTCCTGTACGTTACCTACCGTGATGGTAATAGACTGCCCGTTGATCATACTGCCGCTGTTCCAGGTCAGCCGATACGTCTTGTCCGATTGCAACACCACCGTCGCCGGGTGATCGCCAACAGTCCCCTTACCGTCACCCGTAACACTGTAATTTGCCGCTGTTAGAATCGAGTTGCTCAATGCACCAGATTCGGTAAACACTATGTCTACCACGGTTCCGCTGATCGCCTCAATAGAGTCCACCACTGGCGCAGTTTTGTCTATCGTGTAAGATTGTCCGCTGGTAAAACTACCATTACCGGCACCTGTGCCACCAAGGGGCACATTACCCGTATCTTTAATGGAATCGTTATCAATAACGTCCAATCTTACTGTGCCATCTCCACTGCCCGTATTAACAGTCACCGTATAGGAACTTCCAGAACCGGTTACCGTTGCAACCGAAGCCCCGGAAACACCCGAAGCAGTGACGCTGAAATCCGCCTGGTCCACTCCGGTAACAGACTTGCTGAACGTCACGCCGAACTGCACAGTCGACGCGTTTGTGGGAGATGGATTCATACGGTTAACAGCCGTAACCGCGGGTGTCGGCATACTCCAGTTCAGCGTGATGCTGCCGGTGCCTCCATCATAACCATCCACCACTATAAAATACGTTGTGCCGGAACTGGCCGTAAACATAATTTCACTACTGGTGCCACTATTGCCGTCATCGTTCTCTACTACAAGCGTAAGGGGATGCGCCGAACCTGTGTAAGCACCCATTATTGTATCAAAGGTACTTCCATTGGTGTCCATGTTTACAACGCCCGATGCCGGTGCCGTCCACGACCACCATACCGATGACCCGCCTGCGCTACCAGCCAGGTCCAGTTCACCAGTTTCCTTTGTCGCATCCACGTTCGTAGCCATCACCTCTCCGGTGGCGCCAGTAATCACTGCGGCATCGGCCACGTTGTCATTGGCGGGGCCTTCAACCATCGGTATGCATTCCAGCGTAATGTTTCCCGAGAGGCCGTTAAAACCATCGATGGCTATACGATATGTAGTTCCAGCCACAGCGTCAAAGCTGGCACGGCTGGTTGTGATTCCCAAGCCGACATCCTCGTCATCGTTCTCTGTTACAAGGGTTAGCGGATAGCCGGCGCCTGTATAAATAGCCATGAGTGTATCATAAGAGCTTCCCTCGGTCGTAAAGCCGGCTCGCCCTGAGACATCTGGCGTCCACGACCACCAGACAGACGCCCCTCCGGCGAACCCGACATGGTCAGGTTCGCCGGATTCTTTTGTAGCGTCTACACTGGTACCGTTTACTACGCCGCCTTCCGCCGCAATCACAGTTGCATTGGCCAGGTTATCATTTACAGGCGCCGCACTGACTGCCGTGGCCAGGCAGAAGTTTCCAAGTAGTAAAGCAGCTGCTGCAATTTGTAAGGATTTCATGATGTCAGTCTCCGCTGAACGTTGTCGTATTTCGTTTATACTTCACCCCCCCGCTGCTCAGCGGGGCTGAATCCAGGAAAAGAAAACCCGGTCGTTCAGCTTACGGCCAGCCGATGCCGGCCGCAAGCTGTTCGACCCAGGTGGACTACTTGATGAGGGTGTTGTGCGTACCGCCCTTATTGGTTGAGATCATCACCTTCATTCCGCTCAGGTTGGCGGGATACGGCATTACGTATTCGTAACGCTTGGTGGTGCTCTGGTACTTCATCGGTGCCTCTGTGATGTATCCGTCAACGGACACGGTCATGAGGGACTGGGAACCGAAACTGCTGGTCGCAAATACCGACAACGTACCATTGGTGCTGTTGTAGGTAGCCTTGGTAATCTGGACCTTATCCGGTTCCTTATCCTGCACCTTCACATGATGAACCACTTCAGCCTGTGCTGGCTCTTCAACCCGCACAACCAGTTCATACATGCTTGTGCTGGAGGAGGATTCGGGCAGATTTCCGGGAACCAGGACATTCAACACTGTGAAGCTGAACGTTCCGGTTCTCTCGCCCTGCAGACAACCTGCAACAGGCCGGTAATCTACCGCGATGTCCTTGTCGTAGACCACAGCTACGAACCTCATGCCCACCATCTTGTGGATGTCATGGTTTCGCAGTGGCATCAGTCCGGTTACCGTCGACAGTTCCGACTGCGGAACCGTGCCGGCTTCAAAAGCCTCGGTGCTGAACGATGTGTTTGCAGGCAACGCAAATATGCCTTCATCGCCTAGAACACCAGCCGGTATCGTAACGATGTCGCCCGGTTTCAGTTCGTTCCAGCGTAGAGGTGGATTATCTGTCTCTGTGGCCTGGTCTTCATTAACCAGGAACGCAGGGTCCACGCTCAATGCTGCCGCAGCCTGTTGTACTGAGTTCAGGCCGCTATCAAGCGCGTCGGAATCCATCACCAGCAGGCAGCACTTCTTCCTGTTGACCGTGACAGTGATTTCCATCTCATCTTCGCAGATCGTACCATTAACAAGAGTTCCGGTTACGGTAGCCTTGTTTGTGGTCGTTTCAGAAATGAGAGTGGATTTCATGTACGGGTCACTGGTTGCTCCAGCGGCCAGGTCAAACGGTCCAGCGATGTGGCCGAGCTTATCATCTACGATGTTCACGCCCGTCACAGCACCGCCGTTGTTCTTCACCTGGTACGTGTACTTAATGGTGGTCTTGCCGGTGTAGCCGTTCATGGCATATATCGTAAGGCTGCCGAAGACATCATCCACACCCATCGGTTGTGAACATGATGTATGCAACCCGATGACTTCTTCTCCGCCGGAGTTCGTCAGCACGAAGAGGGAGTTAGGATCGATTTTACCACTCGGGCTGCCAGGTGCGGACACGGTGAACATATCTCCGATGTTCAACTCAAGAGACGGCGTTCCAGGAACCATTGGATCCTTCGTGAACAGGTAATCCTCGTTATCCGGCGCGGTAATGATCACCGGTTTCGTTGGATCAACTGAACCCATACAAGTGTCAGCCGACTGATCGTTGTTAGACGCTGCGCAGCCCCCACCCGTGTAGGTAAACGTGATTGTAAACGGCTTACCAAGGGTGGTGCAATCCGCCGGCAACAGCTCGGTAACTTCACATGGATCGCACGTCTTGGTTATCTCAAGATCGCACGACACAAGTTCGCCGAAGTTATTGTTGATGGAATTATCACCAGCAACCAGGACGATCGTTTCTATGAAGTCTGTCAGGTTACTACCGGCAATTACTACACCAGCTTTAGCATCCTTACCGTCCAGGTAACCTAGCGGATGTGTTTCGGTACATTTATAGCCACTCGCGTCACTGGGTTTCAGGTTCGGGAAGCTGTATGCACCGAGTGCATCGGTAACCTTAACGGTGTTCACGGCATTGCCTTCACAGTCTTTGCCCGTGAGCGTCAGTGTCACATTCGCAATCGGTACTTCACCTACGTCTTTGATGCCGTCATCATTAGCGTCTTCATAAACGAAGCCGCTGATCTGGGCCGGACAACCTTTTACCTTGATAAGCTGGGAATCGGTCGCCGTTTTCTGGCATCTGTCAATTGCTGTCCAGGTGCGAGTGATCTCGTAATAACCGGTGCAGTCAGGCTTAGTTGCCGTTTCGACAAATGTAGGCACTATTGCACCTACACAATTGTCCGTTGCCGTTACATTAGCCGGTGGGGGGATAGTGCCACCGCATGCAACCTCTGCATCGGCAGGTACGCCCTGAAGTACAGGCGGATCCTGGTCAACCGTCCACTTGTAGCTTACGTTGCAGGTAGAGGTCCGGTTGCACTTGTTCTTCGCAGTAATCGTAAACATCTGCGTGCGGATGCAACCATCTTGCACAATCGTGCCTGGTGCGCAGCTCAGCACAACTTCACCGCCGCAGTCCTCAGCCTCAACCCTCACGCGGGCCTGAGCGTCTGTGCAGGTCGGCAGAGTCGGGTTACATCCCAAGTCGATTGTCGCCGTCGGACAAACAATCACTGGATCTGTCGTGTCAACTGTCCACTTGTAACTTACGTTGCAGGTAGACGTGCGGTTGCAGCTGTTTTTCGCAGTGATCTTGAACAGCTGCGTGCGAATGCAGCCATCTTGTAATACCGGACCTGGTTCGCTGGTTATTACCACCTCGCCACCACAATCCTCATCACGAACCGTAACGCGGCTCCGCGAGTCGGCGATGGTTGGAAGCGTGGGGTTACATCCCAGGTCGATTGGGGTTGTCGGGCAAACAATCACTGGATCTGTTGTGTCGACTATCCACCTGTAGGTTACGTTACAGGTCGAAGTCCGGTTGCATCTGTTCTTGGCCGTAATCTTGAAGACCTGCGTCCGTACGCAACCATTTTCAACGATAGTGCCAGGCTCACAGCTCAGCACAACTTCACCGCCGCAGTCCTCATCCTGAACCCTCACGCGACCCTGAGCGTCGGTGCAGGTCGGCACTGTCGGGTTGCAACCCAGATCAATTGTCGCTGTCGGACAAACAATTACTGGATCTGTCGTGTCAACGGTCCACTTGTAGCTTACGTCGCAGGTAGATGTCCGGTTACAGCTGTTCTTGGCCGTAATCTTGAAGATCTGCGTCCGTACGCAACCGTCTTCCCTGATGGCTCCAGGCTCGCAGCTCAATACCACGTCACCGCCGCAATCCTCATCCTGAACCCTCACGCGACCCTGAGCGTCCGCGCAGGTCGGCAGCGTCGGGTTGCAGCCAAGTTCAATTGGTGCTGTCGGGCAAACGATGACCGGATCTGTCGTGTCGACAGTCCAGGTGTACCTGACAACACACGGAATTGCCGGGTTGCCACAGGAATCAATAGCATTGATCGTGATCGTACGAATCCTGGTGCAACCGTCTTCCCTATCGACCATCGTGCATGTAGGCTTAACAACCGCATCACAATTGTCAGTTACGGTTACATTCGCAAGCACAGTGTCGCAGGTAGGAATGCTTTGAGGATTACATCCAAGAGCTGTACCTGTCGGGCAGTTGTTGATCTTTGGCGAGACGACGTCGTCTTTCCATGAGTAGGAAACCAGACACATCGTGCAGTCATTTTTGCAGCTATCGGAAACGATAACTTCAAAAACGCGCACTTTCATACAACCGACGCTCGTATCCGCACGCTGCGTAACTGTTACGGTAATGGGTCCACCACAGTTATCTGTCGCCGTCTGCCTAACCATCGCCTCAACGCTTTCCTTAGTAGGAATTGAAGCAGGATCAGGGTTACAGCCAAGATAGATTCCCTCCGGGCATTTAAACGTCGGCGGCGTCCTGTCGATCTTATAAGTGTACACGACCGTCTTCGGCACTGACTCTATGCCACAAGCATTCACTGCCTTAAAGGTGTAAGTGAGTGTCTTATTGCAATCGTCACCTGTCGTTGCAGATGAGCAGTTAACTTTAATAGCGCCGCCGCATGTATCGGCGGTTGTCTTTACAAGTTTCGCCAGGTCATCACACAATGGGAACGCTGTATCAGGTGGGTTGCAGCCAAGATCTTTCCCCGGCGGAACTTCTGTAATTACCGGAGGCAGTGCGGATTCAACCTTGAACTTCTGCACGCAAATCGAAAAGCAGCCAGACTTGTTTTTCGCGGTCCAGGTACGCGTGAATTCCTTACATCCCGGTGCGTCTCCCACCATTGGGGAATCCTCATAGGTCACAACCGGCGCCGGATCACAGGGATCAATGGCTGTGGCCATGCCGTAGGTCTCTTTAGGAAACTCCGTGGGGCAGCCTTCTGTTATCAGTACGTCGTCGGGACACATGATAAACGGCCCCGTTGCGTATGTGATATCCAAGAGGACCGTTTCAGAGATTCCCTCGAGTACCGGGTCTGTCGACGTGGCAGTCGCGGCATTCATCAGCGTAGCCTTGATCTCGCCTTTCGGCACAGCTTCCGTCGTAACGACAAATGCAACTTCTACCTGTTTGGTTTCTCCTGAAGCCATGTTGCCCAGCGTCCAGCTCAGCGTTCCGCTGCCTGTGGCTGGCGGGATCGTTTCAGTCACGATCAGCCCGGCAGGCACCAGATCACTGAGCATTACGTTAGCCGCGGTTCCAGCTCCGTTATAGGTAACTGTTATGGTGTACTTTCCCGTTTCACCCGGGTGCAGCGCCGTGGGTTCTACCGCCTTTGTTACTGCTAGCGGTGAGGGGATCGGCACACTCACAGCAGCAGTTGGCGCTGATAGCAGCGCAACTCCCACTGCTGAACCAGCCAGTACAGAAACGGCTCGCCGCTTAAGGTTGGATATGAGACCAGCAATTCCCCAGGCTGAACATCCTGGGTTGCTGACCTTTGGACCGAGACATTGCTGCTGACTGCCCCCAATGTCTGGTGGGAGGCTACGAAGTAAGGTCATGTGAGTATCTCCTTCACCAAAGAAACTCGTCCCCGCGGCTCGTCCCGGTTCCGGTTGGAATGGGTAGCCTTTTAACGGGACAGAAGCGGTCGTCGCCGGCTTGAGCTGTCCGTTTCTGCAGTTCTAACCTGCTACGTTAATCAGGCAAAAAAAGCAAGTCGGCGGAGGCTGATAGTTGCGTAAGCCCGTAGAGAGAAAGTGGTGTAGGGGAAACCTGACACGACCTGCTCAAAAAACCGGCGAACGGTGCCGGAAACACAGAAGTTACGCGATGTTCGCCGTATAATCGAAAAAGAAAGAAGCGGGGAGAAGAGGAGGATTTTCGTAAAATTCGGTCCTGAACCTCCTGGTAAAAAAGCGCACAAGATTTGTCATGCGCATTTACCAGTGATTTGACGCCGCGAGCTGACGCGTCTAGCTCAGCAGCTTATGCTTCAAGGCGTACTTTACTATGCCTGCGTTGCTTTTAACACCAAGCTTCATGCAGATTCTCGCCCTGTAAGTGCTAACGGTTTTTGAACTGAGATGAAGCTCCGCCGCAAGTTCTTTACTGCTTTTACCGCCCGCCAGGCCCTGCAGTACCTGGAACTCGCGATCAGAGAGCAGCTCCTCTGGTCTTTTCTGCTTTGGCGCATTCAGCTGTTCCACAAGCGCCTGGATCAGATCCTGGCTGACAAAATTTCCACCTTCGCTTGTCTTGCGTATCGCTGTTGCGATTGTTTCTGTTGCACTCACCTTTTGCAGATAGCCGCTGGCCCCTGCCCGCATGGCTGCGATTTCAAACTTAGCCCCGGGCAAGTCGCTTAAAACAAGCACATGAGCTGCTGGCCGCGTATGAGCTAACTCCTTCAGGAGATGAAGCCATGAATGCCCGGCAAGGGGCGCTCCGAGAATAATCAAGTTCCATGGATGATTGTGTACAAAAATTAAAGATTCATCCGGGCTCAGGTGCGATATGCATGAGGCGCATATACCGGCGTCGCGCAAAATGCTGCATAAGCCAGTACGCACAATGGCGTAGTCATCTATAATGACTACTCTTAAATCATCGGCAGGCGTGTTCTTGGTGTTAGTCATGGTTGTACTGCCTCGCGCGACATGACGTTTTCTCCGCCCCTGTAAAAACGCCAAATCACAGGGGACACACGCAACAACCGCACCAATTTTGTGCACACTGCCGAACTTCCCAACAAAACTCAGCAGCGTACACATTGCCTGTTTCCTTTTGCAAACTATCCCGTAGTAGGTAAGGAACAGCAGATAGAGCCAGATTTTGAAGCGGAGTATATCATCATGAGCGCACCAATAGAACTCGTACCTATCTCGGCCCGTGAACGCATCCAAGCGCTGGACGTGCTCCGAGGCTTCGCTCTTTTCGGGATCCTGCTGGTCAACATAGAAGGCATTGTCGGCCCCTTCAGCGGCTCAATCAGCGGCACCGACCTCAACCTTTCAGGACCCAGCCTCTGGACCGATGCGGCCACTTACATTTTTGCCCAGGGCAAGTTCTATACGATTTTCTCTCTGCTCTTCGGAATGGGCTTCGCCGTAATTCTCAGCCGCGCCAGGGCTGCAGGACGTACATTCGGCGGGCTATATATGCGTCGCCTCCTCGCACTGGCGGCCATGGGACTGGCCCACGCCCTGCTGCTTCGCGCGGGAGACATTCTGCTCGTCTATGCCGCTTTTGGCCTGCTGCTGCTTCCTTTCAGAAACACTCCACAGTCACGTCTGCCCATCTACGGACTTCTACTTTATGTTGTGCCCGTAGCATTGGTCCTGTTGTTGGGCGGTCTCTGCGCTTTGCTAATGCAAAACCCCGCTATGGCTGAAGAAATGGGTAAATCCCTTGCGCAGGAACAGGAGGCAATACAAGCGTCTATAGTGGCGCAGCGACAGGCGTATGGCAGCGGCACCTATGCTGATGCCGTTCGCCAGGCCGTGCCAGACATGGGCATTATGTGGGGCTACATGGCGTTTGTCGGGTGGCAGATACTCGGGCTCTTTCTGCTCGGTGCCTGGTTTATACGCAGCGGCGCCATCGCCCGACCCGAGAGCTACCCGCGCCTGTACAACATGCTCCAATGGGTGGCTCTGCCGGTGGGAACTGTGATGATGCTGGTTTCATTCTGGCTGCTGCCGACCAATGATCTTGCCCGAATGGATATGGAGGTTGCCCTTGCCACTGCCCTGAACCTGGTTGGCAGCCTTTTGATGTCTCTCGGCTATATGGCGTGGGTCATCCGCGGCCTTGAATCTGCCGCCTGGGCGCCGAAGCTGCAAATGCTTGCCCCCGCGGGCCGCATGGCGCTTACCAACTATCTGCTACAGTCTCTGGTGTGCGCACTGATCTTTAACAATTATGGTCTTGGCCTTTATGAGCAGCTCTCGCGCGCATGGCAAGTTCCATTCGTAATCCTGTTCTTTGCGCTACAGGTTGCCCTGAGCAAGTGGTGGATGAACAGGTTCCACTTCGGGCCGATGGAGTGGCTGTGGCGCGCGTTCACCTACCTGAAGCTCCCAAAGCTTCAAAAGAAAGAAGAAGTTACGCTGATCTCTCCTGTCATTACGGGAGAGTAAATAGTTGCCCGTTTTAGAAGTCGTTCGCCTGCCGGATTTTTTCGCGCGTCTCGCTGAAGCTTTCCCGAGCTCCGGCCGGCCTTTTCCACTGGGTCGTCTGGGCATCCTCAGCAGCCTTCGCATTTGCGATGCTTTGCTGGATTTTTAACGCCAACTCCCGCAGAGTTCCTACAGGTTCTTCGTTCGCCATTTTAAGTCACCTTACTTGTGACTACACCTGGCGGGCTACTACGCTGCTGCTTTGGCAATAAGAGGCAAAATAGTTTTATGGTCGTACACAAGCGCAATACTAAAAAGCCGCACTTCCAGTTGAGCTGGAGTGCGGCTGATTATTGACATTACTGCTCTTACTTGTCGATGGCTTTACCGATCTTATGTTTGAGATCGCCCACGTTTTTTTGAACTTTGCCCTCTACCTCAGTAGAGGCACCGCGAACTTCTTCGGAATCATTGCCTGCAGAACGGGCAACATTCTTGTGGCCTTTACCCACAGCTTCTTTTACGCGGCCTTTTACCTGGTCCTTGTTCATGATATCGCCTCCATGATTAGTCTGGAGACTTAAAGAGCATTGGACATGCCAGAATCTCTGCTTTCGTGCCGTCTTCAGGCACATTTTTCTCATTGCGTCCAGCCCGTGGTAATTGCGACTTCTTTACCTGTCGCAGTTCTCCAAAGACCCGAAAAAGGCTGACTCAAATGTCGAACATCCACACCCATGTAGAAGAACACCATGGCAAAAAACTCGTCTCCACTGGCTCTCCGTGGGAGCCTAAGATGGGCTATTCCCGAGCCGTTAAAGTGGCTAACCACATTTACGTAACAGGTACCGTGGGTGCCAACGCCGACGGAACTTATTCCCCGGAGATGGGTGCCCAGGCTCGCCGTTCCCTCCTCATTATTGAAGCTGCTCTTAATGCCGTAGGCGCCGAACTGAAACACGTCGTCCGCACCCGCATGTATGTAAAAGATGTCTCCCGCTGGCAGGAGGTGGCCGAAGTTCATGGCGACCTGTTCCGCGGAATCCGCCCGGCTACGACCATTGTTGAGGTAGCCCGCCTTATTGACGAGGAAGCCTTGATCGAAATTGAAGCTGACGCCTACCTCCCCTGACAAGAGAAAGGCGTACTGCATGTCAGACGTCGTTATCCTAAAAACCGGTCGCTTGCATGAAGCGGATATGCTGGCGCAGGAACTGGAGCATCTGGGCGTTCCTCATTCTCGCGGCATGGAAAACTTCTCCGGGTTGCGCTTCGCCATGCCTGCTCTGCCGGTGCAGGGACCCGGCACGTTCTTCACGGTTATGGTTCCAGAGGCAGCGGCAGGCGATGCTCGATCTGTGCTGAACGCTTTGCCTATCACCCCGGAAGTACCGCGGCTCTGGAGCTACAACCCGCGCCCGTGGGCAAAAAATGCGTTCATCTTTTATGCATGGGTAATGCTGATAGGTCTGGCCCTGGCTGCTGTTTTCAATTTGATTGAATGGATAACTGAACTCTATTGATCACTCGCACCCAATTCTTACTCGCCCTGGGTATCTTTGCAGGCCCTGCTGGTATCGCTGTAGGCCAGACAACGGGAACAATTGCAGTCGGCCACCAGGGCGCCGCGCCGGAAATCTCAGCATCTGGAAATCAGGTTATGATTACCAGGGGGACCGTAACTGTCGGCGGCAAACCTGTGTCGCTTGCGAGCACCGCCACCCTTGTCATACAGCCTGCGGATATTGTCAGCGTCCGCGAGGAAGAAACGACTCTTCCCGGCGCACTGCCTCACATGTGGCTTGGGGGCAACCTGCGCCAGGTTCGCACTGCCAATGCCATCCCCGGCAGTTTCATTACGGCATCGCTGGAAGTCCGCATGAAAGACGGAGCTCCGCTTCAGCGTGGAAAGGATTACCTGGTTGATGACACCTGGGCCAGCATCGGACGCGCGCCGAGCAGCCGCGCCAGCACTGATTCAATCGTCCTTGCCAGTTACAAATACAGCCTCATGCGTCTCGACGGAATTGATGTGACTTCTGCAGGCAAAACTATTCTTGTCCCCGGCGTGCCTCACCTTGTCTGCCCCGCGGCACCTCCTGTTACTACCGGTGCCCTTCGCCTCGCAAACATCTTTCGGCCGTACAACTCTACAACCGTTGAACCATGGCAGATTTTCCCCGTGGGACCGCCTTTTGAAGAGCCCTCCCACGCAGAGCAGGTCGAAATGTCCCGACCTGTGCGCCGCACCCTGGAGAAGCTTCGTCGCGGTGAGGCTGTTACTATCGTAACCTGGGGCGACAGTGTAACTGTCGGCGGAGATGCTTCTCGCCCGGAACTGGCCTACGCCAATCTGTTCATTTCCCGCCTGCGCGAGCGCTTCCCGAGCGCCGACATCCGCCACGTAAACGCTGGCATCGGCGGCACCAACACCACCCAGCGCCTGCCCGGTCTCGAAAAAGAGGTTCTGACCCATAAACCGGATCTGGTAACCATTGAGTTCGTCAATGACATGAGTTTTCCAATACCCGTCCTTCAGGAAAACTGGAACAAGGCACTAAGCCAGATAAAAGCCGCCGGTGCAGAAGCCGTGGTTATTACTCCCCACTTCACCGGCTCCTTTATTGCGATGGGACCACTTCCGCGCGGCGGTGAAACACGTCCGCAGGTGGCCGAACTCAAAAAGCTTGCCGCGCAAAATGGCGTCGCCCTCGCAGATACCTCACTCCGCTGGGCACACTTGGACATTGAAGGTATACCCTACGTAACCCTGCTGTATAACGGCATCAATCACCCCAACGATTTCGGTCACGAGCTTTTCGTCAAAGATCTCATGAACCTGTTTCCCAGAGAAAATTAGCGGCAACTGCCCCTCTACTTCTCCAGGTTGTTTTCGGCAGTTTCGTCTTCACCCTCGGCCGATCCTGGAGTGCGTCCCGGCTCACCTGACGTGTCGGTGTTTCCGGGCTCTTCTTCGCCTTCGGCCGATCCGGGTGTCCTGCCAGGTTCCTCCTGCTCCGGGTTCTTGTTCTTCTGCATGGGTAGTATCCTTCGGCAAAGTTTGCTATCTCTTGGTGAAACAGCAACTTACGTACCGCCGTTAACAGAACCGGGGCGAAGCCAGGCGCGGTAAACACATGAGTATAGAAAAGACCCCGACACTGCGAGGTGCCGGGGCCTGTTAATGTACAAGCTGGAAATGTCAGATGCTACTAGCGATTCCCTTTCGGACGCCGGTCCATTTTTTCAATATCCACGTCGGTCTTCTTCACCGTATCACGGACTCTCTCGGTGCGCTCTGTCGCATCTTTGCTGACACGGATCTCTTCTTTTACCCGGGCCTGTTTGCTAATAACAGGCTCTTCATGGTGTTCAGTTAATTCTATCGTCTGATCTTTCATGTTACGCATGTCTGCGTCCGTTACTGCGCGATCCACGCGCTTGCGGTCAACCTTAACATTTTCATCGCGCAGCCTCACTTCTTCTTCCACCGGCCGCTCACTCACATGTTCTCTTACCCGAATTCCGCCAGTCTCTACGTCACGCTTGCCAACCTGTATGTCTTCTTCAATTACAGGAATCGTGAAGCTGCCGGCGTCTCTGCCCGCAGTGCTGGCGTACCGGGTACGCTCGCGTGTGGCTTCATCCCGATCGAATGGTTTTGCTTTAGAATCAAAATGATTCCATCCTGACTTCTGCCACTCGTTCATGCGCTGGTCGATATTTACTGCGCCCGAGTTCTGCAGGATTTCCTGCACTTTCACGTTTTTGCTCGAGTCGTCAGTGTGGGCTGTCACAAGCGCGCCACCGCGGCGCATACCTTCACAGTAGGCCTCACCGTGGCGTTCTGGCATACCCATTTTGCGTAAGCTGCCGAGTCTGGAGGTCAGGTCAGTGTTGGTGTTTTCTTCGATTTTGACTTCGTCAGAACGGAGGCCGCACATCTTGATGAGTTGCTGGCGAGCCTGCTCTGCGCTGTTCTTCTCGTTAAATAGAGCTACGATTGTAGACATTGTTTTTACCTTTCCTGGTACTCTTGCAAACGCTCGCATAGAGTGTCTGCGACCATAGTAAGGCGGCCGCAAGTCATGTTCCAGCCTGCTATTTCAGTCGTGTCTTCTCGACGTTAACCCGTTCCTTTCTCAGCGTAACCGTCTGAGGCTTCTGGCTTTTCTCCACATGTCGAATCAGGTGGATTTCTTCCCGTAACACCCATTTTTTTGTAACAATGGCAACCTCTTCCATCACCGGGATAATGGTTACATTGCCCTCTTCGCGAGCCGTGGCGGGTTTATCAAGGACCTGGTTCTTTGCAAACCGTTTAACCTCAATCTCCTCGTGCATCTCCGTCGCCTCGATGACCTCGTCTTCGTACCTCGCAGATTTTGTAATTTTCACCTTGCCGGTTTCTCTAACTCTACGTGTTACAGAAACCGACTCTTCTATCGCGGGTATAACAAGATCCGTCGTCTCGGGGCTCGTATGCTTGAAGCGTTGCTTGGATAGCGTCGCAGATTTTTTAGGCATTATTGGCAGCACCTTGCTGGGGATTTTACGCCCTTTAATACGCAAGCATCACGCCCTGGGAGCACCAAGATAACTTAGAGCCGCAGAAGAAATTGAAACCTCTAAAGGGAAGCAAATCGACTCGAGCGGTAGCTGTTACTGAAACTTCATCTTCTTCGCCGGCGGAAGCGCCAGGATAGTGGCTTTCATGTGATCAAAATTGCGACGGAAGTTTCGAAAGGCGATCTCGTCCTCGGTAAGCGGCGCATTCTCATTAAAAGACTCTGCGCTGGATACTCCTAGGCTTGAGTAGATCAGCTTTTTGTTGTCCTCAAACCCCGGGTGCGACGACTGCCAGCTGATCCCCGTTTCCCCGTCCCTGCTCAGGATTGCGATGACAAGTGATCTCGCATCAGGAATGGTGTAACTCGTCAGTTCCAGCTCGGTGCCCGACGTCTCCTCTTCCAGCACCCGGTACACATCCAGTACCTTTTGTCTGTCTATCTTGCCGGTAAAGTAAGGTGACCCGCCGCGCCTGAGATCGTGGGACCATACGACGCGCCCATCTACCCACGCGGCCACAAGTATGCGGTTAAACTCGAATTCCGGAGCCATACTGGCTGGCTCTCCCGGTTTGGGCGGTGGCGGTGGCGGCTCCATTCCCGGCCTTGCATAAAGCATAACCGCCGGCGGATCATTAGGATCGAGGGCAGGCATGTCAACTTTCTGAAGCATTGCCTGCTTTGGCACAGTAGTACCTGGTTCAGCGCTGGCCAGCACAGCGACACCTGCTACTAAAACAGTAATCGCTATAAGTCTCAATCTGCGCTCTCCCAATTATCGAAAGTTCTTAAAGACGCACTACCTCGACAGAACAATGAGCACGGGTGGCAATAACGCTGGCCACTGCACCAAGAGGCTGCCCCTGGCGCGACTGGTGTCCCTTTGCCCCAATAAATATGCAGTCTGCGTTCCACTCGTCTGCCATGCTTAACAGGACTTTTTTCGGGTCACCATCCAGACCTACAGGTTCTGCTGAAACCCCGGAAGCTTTAAGCCGATCACATGCAGCAGAAGCCAGCGCCTTTACAGCCTGCGCGCTATGTCCGTCAGCCGCCAATGGATTGTCACTCTTCAGCCGCGCAAGGTTTTCTACAAGATACTTCAGTGATTTCTCTTCTGCGACAGTAACCACGCGAACAACAGTACCAGATGGCCACTGCCGCGCGGCAACCGTGTCTAACACTTTCTGAGCGTCTGCCGATGCATCAAACCCTACAATGATTCGCAGCTGGTTGATATTTGGTTTAGCATGGGCACGGGCAATTCGAACGGAAACATCAGCATGACTCACTACCTGTTGCGATACGCTGCCGAGAAAGAAGCGGGTCAGAGCGGTTGCATTCTGTGAGCCAACAACAATCAGGTCTGCCTCCATTTTGCCTGCAGCAGTCATGATTCCTGAGTAAGGACTGAGTGGCACAACCTCGTGGGTAACAGTTGCCTGCGGAAAAGCAGCCTTCAGGCTATCTGCGGCGCCGATGGCCTCTGTATCCAGTTCACGTTCCTTTTCCGCAGCTATGCGTTGTGCGTTATGCAGCATACTGAGCAAATAGCTGCGGGTTTCCGGCGATACATCCTCCTGCCACGAGTGATCAGGCGGATGCTCCATGTTTTTAACACCCCGGCCTGCTTCAGCCGCAAACCCCTCCATGTCTGTTGCCGACACCACGTGGAAGTGTGTATCCTGTGGAAAGCCTGCCGTTTTCAGATCCTCAATAATGTATCCAGACGCCTCTGCGCTATCGTACCCTATAATGACTTTCACAGGATGCTCCTGTTTCGTAGTGGTTGCTGCTGTTGAGAACGCTTTCTGAGGTTACACAATACCCTGCGCAATCATCGCATCGGCCACCTTGGTAAACCCTGCGATGTTTGCTCCCAGAACATAGTTCTCATGGTCATTATACTCGGCTGCCGTGCGGTGCACCGTCTCATGGATGGACCGCATGATGCTGCGCAGCTTGTTATCAACTTCTTCCCGGGTCCAGCTGGTATGTTGGGCATTCTGCGCCATTTCGAGGCCGGATACCGCCACACCGCCGGCGTTGGCTGCTTTTGCCGGACCAAACAGAATCCTGTTACCCCGAAAAAAGTCCACTGCTTCCAGGGTAGTCGGCATGTTTGCCCCCTCGGCCACCAGCTTACAGCCGTTCTTCACCAGCTCCTTCGCATTTTCAAGGTCCAGTTCATTTTCTGTGGCGCATGGGAACGCACAGTCACACGGCACATTCCATGGCCTCTCTCCCGGCCGGAACTCCACACCCGGAAACTTCTCCGCGTATTCCACGATGCGCCCGCGCTTCTCGTTTTTCAGGTACATCAGGAATTCCAGCTTCTCCTCGGCAATTCCTTCCGGGTCGTACACCATTCCGCTGGAATCTGAAGCCGTCACGCATTTGCCGCCCAGTTCGGTGATCCGCTCAATGGCATATTGTGCCACGTTGCCAGAGCCCGAAACCGTGCAAATCTTATCCTCCAGGCTTTCCCCGCGGGTATCCAGCATTTCCTCGGCGAAATACGTAAGGCCGTAGCCGGTGGCCTCCGGCCGGATAAGCGATCCACCCCAGCCGTACGTCTTGCCCGTCAGGGTACCCGTAAACTCATTGCAAAGCCGCTTATACTGGCCGAACAGGTATCCAATCTCGCGCGCGCCCACGCCAATATCACCAGCCGGCACATCCGTCGTCGGGCCGATATAGCGAAAGAGTTCCGTCATAAATGACTGGCAGAACCGCATAACTTCATTGTCGGATTTGCCCTTTGGATCAAAATCCGCTCCGCCTTTGCCACCGCCCATCGGCAGCGTCGTCAGCGCGTTCTTAAAAATCTGCTCAAAGCCCAAAAATTTCAGCACGCCGGCATCCACTGTCGGATGAAAGCGGAGGCCGCCTTTATATGGGCCAATGGCATTGTTAAACTGTACCCGGTATCCCCGGTTCACCTGGTATTTTCCGTTATCGTCAATCCAGCCAACCCGGAAAATGATAATCCTGTCGGGAACCACCAGACGCTCAAGAATGTTGTTTTTACGGTACCTCGGATGCCGCTCCACCACAGCTCTCAGGCTTGTAAGCACTTCAGTAAGCGCCTGGTGAAACTCCTTCTGCGAGGGATTCTTGCTGATCGCATCCTCTAAAACATCATTTATGTAAGGCAAGGTTCTCTCTCTTTCTCACTTCCGACTGCGCCTGGCACCGCACAAACCGTGCGAATAGCGATTTCTCCGATCAATCCGACACAAACACTGTCATATCAATTACGTCGGGACTCAATTCTTTTCAGGGAATCTGGCATGTCGACCCTTTTCGATAATATTAAGCGCACGCTGCGGCAGCCGTCGTACCTTAAGACACTCATCTTTGCCGCTACAGTCACCCCGACCAATGCGTATCGTGTTTTCGGGGAAGAAAAAGCCGCCGGCATGAAACTGCTTCATACGGCGGGAACCCCTGCCGAGGCTGATCTCTTGCGCCAGGTGCTTGTCGATGCCGGGTTTTATATGGAGCACGTACCTTCAGCCAGCACCGGCGTGTTCGGCACCTTCGGCAATAGCAACATCTACGTAAAAACCGAAGAGTACGCTGACGCCGAGGAATTCCTCCGCGAATACCTCGCGCCGGTGGAAGCGGAGCCGGAAGCCGAGCGGTGATACCACTTTGCTCAAGTTTGCAATTAAGCTAATTGCTGCGGTAATGCTTGTGCCATTACTTCTTGTGCTGGCCGTCCGAGTGCTCTTTCCGGTTATCAGCAGTGGTGAGGTAAAGCGGCAGTTCCTGGCAGCCAATCCTCAAACAACCGTTAGAGACGTCTTTGTAGGAGAAGGCTGGAGCGACACCGCATACTTTCACATTATCCATCAAGATGCTGCCGGATTAGCGCGAGAAGCTATTTGGTGTTATACCAAAAAGGATGGCGAGTGGAACGTTGTGCACAAGGAAGAAGGCGCAGCCGGCTCATTTGATAATTAGTCGCCCCTCATTTTTTTTTGCGCCTTTTGCGCCTCTTTGCGGCCATTAACAAATACCACTCCTCACCGCATCTCAAGTCTTGCTTGGTCTGCTGCGGGTTAATTTTGCGGTTCAGTTTCTCTCGCTCCTGCCCCGTAATTTTCCCGTTGCATCACGCACATTAATACTAATGTTCAAAACCCGCACGAAGAGATCGCGCACTTGATCAACCTGAAATCTGGAGAATCCTGTTAATGCTGCTTTCACGATTCAAAATTGCCGCCGTCGCCTCCACCATTTTTCTCTCCGGCCTTACTGGCTGTAATAACACCGGAACCGATGGATCATCCGGCGACAGCGGATCAGATACGAAGATCGGTTTCATTGTAAAGCAGCCTGAAGAGCCCTGGTTTCAGCTGGAGTGGAAGTTTGCCGAGAAAGCCGCTGACCAGTATAAATTTGAGCTTGTGAAAATCGGCGCTCCCGATGGGGAAAAAGCTCTAAACGCCATCGACACCCTTGCCGCCAGCGGGGCGAAAGGCTTCATCATCTGCACCCCGGATGTAAAGCTTGGCCCTGCTATCGTGCAGAAGGCCAAAGCAAACAACCTGAAGCTCATCGCCGTAGACGACCGCTTCCTCGGCGCCGACGGCAAGCCCATGGAAAACGTGCACTACCTCGGTATCAGCGCGCGCAAAATTGGTGAAAACGTCGGCGAGTTGCTTTACAAGGAAATGCAGAAGCGCGGTTGGCCCATCGAGGAAACCGCGGCTGGCATGGTCACCTTTGACGAACTGGAAACCGCGCGTGAACGCACCGCCGGCGCCAAAGACGCTCTTGTAAAAGCAGGCTTCCCGGAAGCCAAAATCTACGCGGCCCCGCAAAAGACAACCGACGTCCCCGGCGCATTTGACGCAGTCAACATTCTACTTACTCAGCATCCTGAAGTAAAACACTGGCTCTTCTTCGGCATGAACGACAGCGCCGTTTTGGGTGCCGTCCGCGCAGCCGAAGGGCGCCAGCTTACCCCTGAGAACATCATCGGCATAGGCATTAACGGCACCGACGCCATATCCGAGTTCGAGAAACCAAACCCCACTGGCTTCTTTGGCTCCATGCTCCTAAGCGCTCGCGAACATGGTTTCAAGACTTCCGAGATGATGTACAAGTGGATAGCCGAAGGCACCGAGCCGCCGCTTGATACACGCACTGTCGGCGAGTTCATGACCCGCGAAAATTTCCAGCAACTGCTCAAGGACCAGGGCATTCGCGAATGACGGAGGCGACGCGGCGCGACGGGCTGGAATTTCGCGCCATTTCAAAAGCTTTTCCGGGTGTGCAGGCTCTCCAGGATGTCAGCTTTACCGCTGAGCCCGGGAGCATCCATGCGCTTCTCGGTGAGAACGGTGCCGGCAAAAGCACGCTGCTGAAAATCCTGGCCGGGGTTTACACCCCTACCAGCGGCGAGCTTATAGTTAACGGCCATCCGCGCATTTTCTCAACCACAGCAGAGTCCCTCGGTTCGGGCGTCGCCATCATTCATCAGGAGCTCCACCTCGTACCGGAAATGAGCGTGGCTGAGAACATTTTTCTCGGCCATACTCCCCGCCGCGGAGCCTTCGTCAGCTGGGGCCGCCTCCACCAGCGCGCCCG
>JAKFFN010000136.1:0-23856 GCA_036675025.1 Candidatus Sumerlaeales bacterium
CAGATGCCGGGCCAATAGGTAAAGCCGAGTACGAAGGCTATATGCCATAATGTGGCCTGGGGAAAAATCGAGACGACTGCCAGGGCGAGAATCAGAAACGGAAACGCCAGAAGGATATCCACAGCGCGCATGATGGCGGCATCCAGGGCGCCTCCCGCATAACCGGCAATACAGCCCAGCGTTACTCCTATGGAGGCTGCAATTGTTACTACCAGGACACCGACTAACAAGGAGGTACGGGCACCATAGATGACGCGACTCAGCACGTCGCGGCCACGAACATCCCGGCCCAGCATAGTATCAGCCGGCGCGGCGGCCTTACGATATCTCTTCACATTAAGCCAGCGAGGCGCCTCGTTCATCCGGGTGCGATCCACATGATTGGGGTCTGCTGGCGAAAGCATGGGTGCAAAAGCCGCGCAAAGTAAAATGAAGGCCGCCAGTAAAAGCCCAAACACGGCAGAAGGATCGCGGTAAAGTCGGCCCAGCAATGCGAAAGGCGCCAGGTTGCCTGCCACTGGTTAAAGTCTATCCAGCGCCACGGAAAGTGCGTCAGCCACCTCGCTTGCGAGCACTCCCCTGGCACCAGTTCTGCGGGCGCACAGGCTACCTGCATCCAGATGTGCAGTTGCAGCGGTAATTGCCGCCTGCCACATGGGCATTCCCTGGGCAAACAGTGATGCGATTGCGCCGGTAAGGACATCGCCGGTTCCGCCTTTGGCCAAGGCAGGTTCAGCGCCCGGCACCAGCCATACCTGGCCATCCGGGCGAGCAATAACGGTTCCGGTGCCCTTCAGTAACACGATAACCCCATTATCGACGGCAAACTTACGTGCTACACCTATCCTGTCAGCCTGGACAGCTTTGGCATCAGTTCCCGTGAGACGTCCCATCTCGCCCGGGTGAGGCGTAAGGATGCAATCCTCGCGGTTCTGTATCTTTTCCAGGAGTCCATCTGAAAGCAGGTTGAGTCCATCCGCGTCGATAACCATAGGCCCCGACCAGGAGTCCAGCAGCTTGCTAAAGAATTCTTTTGTACCCGGTTCGGTGCCAAAACCCGGCCCTACCGCAAGCACGGCATTGTTTTTCTGATTCCGGCTGAATGACTCCGCTGCCGTTGAATCCCATGTGCCGCCTGAACCGCCCTCAAGCAAAACTGAAGTTGATTCGGGCAATGCAATTTTGAAGATGTGATTCAACTCTGGCAGCGTGTAAATTGTGGAAAGACCGCAGCCGGCGCGAAGAGCCGCGCGAGCTGCCAGGATCGTGGCGCCAGCGTAGCTTGATGATCCTGCTATAATGCCAACGTTCCCGTAAGTCCCTTTGTTCGAATCAGGTTTGCGCTCCGGAAGCCATTCCGCGACTTCTGCCCTTGAAGCCCAGTTCAGTTTCCATTCATCAGCGGCCAGTAACTCACCCGGGAAATTAATTTTAGCGACAACCAGCCTGCCGGTGAACGCAGCGCCGGGATAAGTGAGCAGCATGGTCTTCGGTAATCCGATGGTCACTGTTACATTGGCGCGAACTACCGCCCCCAATTCTTCCCCGGCGGCCAGATCTCTCAGTCCGGACGGAACATCAGCAGCGACTACGGGCTGCCCCGAATCATTTATTTCCTGTATGACAGATGCATACTCCGCCCGCACCTCGCCTTTAATACCGGTCCCAAGTATCGCATCCACTACGACATTGCTTCTTTGCAGAACAGTAGAAAGCTTCTCACGTGAAACAACTGAGATCGAGGTATTTTTGAGCTTCTGCCAGGCATCCTTTGCAGCGCCAGAATAGGAGTCGCCAGGCTCAAGCGCAACCACGACAACTTCTCTGCCAAGTTGATGAAACTGTCGTGCGACAACAAAACCATCGCCGGCGTTGTTGCCTTTGCCGCAGACAATACATATTCTGTCGGGCTTATATGAGCGTTCAACTTCCAGGGCAATGGCGCGCCCGGCCTCTGCCATGAGATCACTGCCGTCCAATCCGTGTTGGTTCTGCGCAAGGTCGTCAAGGCGGCGCATCTCTTCAGCGGAAAGCAACTTCATAGCTGCGGCTCCCGCTGCGCCTTCTCCCCCATCAGTGGATGCTGGGCTCCAGGGACTTTTTAGCAATAACCTCGTTCATGCTGCCAGTGCGATATCCAGCGAGGTCCAGCGTGACATAAGGAAAGCCGATTTCCCGCAACCTGGCCGTGACCTGCTGGTTCAGGTTGTTTTCAAATATGCGCGGAAGCTCTTCGGGAAGCAGCTCAATGCGGGCAAGGTGGTCATGATGACGCACCCGGATTTGGGTGAACCCGAGGCTGCGCAGATAATCTTCCGCTGCGGCTACGCGATCGATGCCCTCGCGCGTGATGGTTTTACCGTAGGGGAACCGTGATGAGAGGCATGCACCGCTTGGCTTGTCCCAGTTAGGTAACTGGTACACTTCGCGTGCAATCTCACGAATCTCGTCTTTTGTCACCTCGCACAACAGCAGCGGTGCGTAAGTACCCCGTTCGGTGGCGGCTTTCATTCCCGGGCGGTAATCACCCAGATCATCAAAGTTAGTGCCTTCGACCACAGCAGAGAATCCCCACTGCCTGGCTAGATCAGCCAGGCGCCCGTAGAGTTCGTGCTTGCAGAAGAAACAGCGGTTTACCGGATTTTCGGCATAATTAGGAATGTCCAGTTCGCTGTACTCGATGGTTTTGTGATTCCACCCGCGCTGGCGGGCGAGCTCGCAGATACCCGAAAATTCTTCGGGCGTAAGGGTCTCGCTTTTCGCAGTCACTGCCAGCGCATTTTCATAGCCCAGCACGTCGTGGGCAACAGCCATGCACAAAGTCGAATCCACACCGCCAGACAAGGCAATCAGTGCCCGGCCTTTCTCTCGGAAGGCGGCTTTCAGTCGATCCAGCTTTTCCTGGGTTTCCGGTTTGATCATCATATAATCAACAAGCCTGCGGGCGATTGCGTATTCAGGAAAGCTTCTTCCAGGCTTCGTATCCGCCTTCTACGTTTACCGTATGGGTGAAGCCGCGAGTGGCAAGGATGCCGCAGGCGCGAGAGCTGCGTCCGCCCTTCTGGCAGTGGATAATAACTTCCTTGTCCTTTAGGTCCTCAATCTCATCAACCCGGCGAGGAAGCTCAGGCAGCGGCAACAGACGTGCACCGGGAATGGCGCCCTTTTCATGTTCATCGGGGTTACGCACATCGATTATAACCAGGTCTTCGCCTGCCTCGATCCGCTTTTTGAGATCCTCTACGCTAATCTGTTCCATTAAAGATCTTTCCGTATCCTTATGTTCTCCTGTGGACGCTTCAGCATGGGTTCCACAGAAGATTTCGTAATCTATCAATTCCCGAATAGTGGGTGAATCACCACAGACGGGGCAAGCAGAATTACGCCGAACTTTTATCGAACGAAAACTCATGCGCTCTGCATCATACATAAGCAATCGCCCTGCCAGCGTCTCACCGTAGCCAAGTAATATCTTTACCGCCTCTGTTGCCTGGATTAAACCAAGCATCCCCGGGAGAACCCCCAATACGCCGTTTTCAGCGCACGTGGGCACAGTTCCCGGCGGAGGCGGTTCGGGAAACAGGCATCGGTAGCAGGGACCGCCCTGCGGCCCCGACGGCCAGAACACACTGGCCTGCCCCTGAAAACCCTGCACACAAGCAAATATGTTGGGCTTGCCAGCTATGACACACGCGTCATTAGTCAGGTAGCGGGTCTGGAAGTTATCGCTGCCATCGATGAGAATGTCGAAGTCAGCCAATATATCCATGGCGTTCTTGCTGGTGAGCCGGGTCTTTAACGGGATGACTTTTACATCAGGATTGAGATCGGCGATGGCGCCATGAGCACTTTCAACCTTGAGCCGCCCGATACGACTGGTAGTGTGGATCACCTGGCGCTGGAGATTTGACGCCTCCACGCTATCCATATCGACAATTCCGATGGTGCCCACACCTGCCGCAGCCAGGTACAGCAGCCCGGGGCTGCCAAGGCCTCCGGCTCCGATAACAAGAACCCGGCCGTTGAGGAGCTTTTCCTGTCCCTCCACTCCGACTTCGGGCAAACTAACGTGGCGGGCGTACCGCTCCCATTGCGCATTCGTAAGTGTCATGTTCTAAGTAATACCGGGGCTGTCGAAGGATCATTGCCTAACTTATAAGAAAGCGGGCATAAATGGCAACTGCGCCTACTGCTGCCCGGATTCACCGGTAGGATAGAGCAGGTACTTCTGCCGCACCGCTTTATATTTTTCAAGCCCCGGCTCCCAGGATTGCACAATAGCGTCGGGTTCTTCGCTGCGAATCCGCTCGGCAAGATCCGGGGTAGCCATCAGCCGGCCGGCATAATCGGTAATTTTCACCTGTTCCGGATAGAGCTTTACGATAGAGTGCAGCATATGGATCCCAGTGCGAACAGGTTCGAGAGCTTCACGATCTGAAACGACGACGCGTACACCACCGCACTTTTCGCCTTTAAAACGGCGGCTGTCTGGAGTGTAAGTAATGGCTTCAAACTTTACCCCGGGCAGATTGCGTGCATTGAGATCGGCAGCCCACTTCTGTCCATCGATAAAGGGGGCTCCGATCATTTCAAACGGGGCCGAGGTGCCGCGCCCTTCGTTGAGGTTCGTTCCTTCAAATATGCAGGTACCGGGGTAAATTGTAGCGCAAGCGAGTGTACGCATGTTTGGTGATGGAGCAATAAAGTCACGACCGGTCTCATCCCACCATTGATCCCGAGTCCAGTTTTTTGCCTTTATTACTTTAAGGTCAACCTTCGGGTTCATGTGTTCCTGGTTCCATAAGGTGGCCAGTTCACCGGCGGTAAGACCGTGGCGTGTGGCTACGCCAAATTCCTCCCCCTCGCCAATGCGCCCAATCAGCCCGAGATCCTTTGTATTTACCGCACCTTCCACTGTCACGCCATTGATGGGGTTTGGGCGATCGATAACTACGAACGGCTTTCCATTTTTCGCGCAAGACTCCATGGCGTGGGTCATAGTCCACACGTACGTGTAGAAACGGACGCCGACGTCAGGGATGTCAAAAACCAGCATATCCACGTTTTGCAGATGCTGGTCTTCAGGAGCTTTGCGCTGGCCATATAACGACACGACCGGAATGCCAGACTTCTCGTCAATATGGTCGCCAATCTTATGACCGTCGGCCAGGTCACCGCGGAACCCATGCTCTGGTGCAAAAAAGGTAGAGACTGTTGTGCCTTCTACCGAGAGCAGGTAATCCACATCATGCATACCAGCGGCGGTACGCGCGGAACCGTTAGTGAGAAATCCCAGTCTCTTACCTTTGGCCATGGCCGCAAGTTCATCAAGCTGTTCATGGACAGGCTCTTTGGCCGATGCAGTAGCCATGGTCAGAAGTACTCCAACACCGATGATCATAACACGAGATATTACTGACATAACAGGTTCTTTCTAATCGTAATAGGCGGCTTCATAGGGAGCAAATATCGCATGATACGCGATAAGCCCTGCAACAACACCAATAAACCAGCCGAACCACATGAAAATCAGGCTTCGTAAAACAGAGACGACAACACCTTTGCTGTCATATGCCTCTCCTTCCCTTTCCAAAAACCGCTTATCCAGAACAATCGAGACAAAAATGGCCAGCGAGACCAGGCACCAGGGCAGCGTTGTAACCAAGACAACGGGCAGTTCCCTGTCGCTTCGCATCGAATCAAAGCCTGCGAGAACAAGACCAGTAAAGACAGCCACCGCCATGCTGGCTGTGCCGCGGAGATAAAAGAGCAGAGATGAGGAAGCAAGCGCTGACATGGCAATTATGACATTGGTCTGCGGACGCAAGTTGCAGGCTCTACGACTTCTCCAGGTATTCGAGTCGGCGCTTGATCTCAGCCAGACCAACCGGATCAGTGTGCTTAGCCTGCAGAGACTTCAGTAGTTCAATAGCCTTGTCTTTTTCGCCGGAAACTCTCATAATGTCGATTCTCGCAAAGGCCTCGAACCTTTCTCTACTCTCTTCGAAAAACTGTTTGGCCTCGGGCGTGTCCGGATTCGCTGCCATAGCAATCGTGCGCTCCAGCATCTCACCGCGGATGCCGCTGCTGACGAGACGGCCTTCCGGATCCACCAGGAATGTTGCGGGGATGCTATGAATGTGGTATTGGCGAGCGATCTCGCTGTTGAACTCTTTGTCGGCCCAAAGCTGTGTATAGGTCAGTTTTTTCTCATCAGAGAATTCTTTTGGGGCATTGATGATGCGGTCGATGTTTATCCCTATAACGGCTACCCTGTCTCCATAAGACTCGTGAGCTTTTTGAATACCGGGAACCTCATTCACACAGGGCCCGCACCACGCTGCCCATACATCAAAGAAAACGTATTTGCCGCGAAAGTCTGACAATCTGACACTTTTGCCGGAAAGATCGTGTACCGACCAATCTGGCGCAACAGTCCCCATTTGCAGGACAGTTAGTTCTGGTGTCTCTGCATGCACTTTAGAAAACTGCATGGTTTTGCGATCTGCCGCTAAACTCGCCAGATATGTGTTTCCTAAAATTGTAAACGGCTCCTCTAGTTTCCGCACCTCATCACTCGATGATTTAAAATAATACCCGGTGTCGCCGTCGAGATCCATGAGAAGTTGAGCAGAAGAATCACCATTATCCTGATCGCCAGCCCACTGCCGATACACAGCAACTCTAAAGGGTTTAGTGCCTTCGGGCGCCCATTCCCCTTCAAAGTACGTGGGAATGAAGTAGCGCAGTGCGATGGGCGGATTTCCGGTAGCACGAAGATAAAGGGGAAGAGAGGAGTTGGAATCTCCAAGCTGTATAAAAAACGGCGTATAATCTCTCTTCCAGGACTCTACAGGTCCATCCTTTGTCTCGGCTCTTTTACCGTCGACTGCAATAGCGTAGCGCTTTTGCCCAGTGTGCGAAGCAGAAACACCGATGGTAACTGGTTTGCCCTGTACTGTGATGGACGTAAATCGCATGTCTTCGCTAAACCCATCACCCTTTGTGAATCTCTCTTTTTCTAAGGAAGAAATTAGGAAATTCACCTTGGGCTTAACCAGCCCATTCACCCCACGTTCAATACTTTTAATCTCTACTGCTTTTGGCAAAAGCTGAACGCTTTGGCAATAGGCTCCGCCACAGCAAAACAGCAGAACGACGACAAGGCACAATTGGGAGCACATTACTTGTCTACCCCCTGTAGCAACTTCATCAGATCTGCTTCATCTCTTATAATTTCCAGAACTTTGCCATTCCGGTTAACCAGAATTCCCAATTCACGGTTATACGTTGGATGCCGTTTCAGAAACCCAGCTATCCAGTTTTCGTCCGGGTAAAGAAAAGTTATTTTAGGATGCAGTCTTTTGAGCTTGGCAAGCTCCTCATCGTGTTGACCGGCGAATGAAATAGCTATTACATCAATTCCAACAGATGTCAGCTTGTCAAATATCCTGGTTAAAGTTGTGAGCTTATCCTTTGTCGAAGGCAATGCCGGGTTCATCGGCGGAAGGAGTATTACCCGTGGCTGTTTGGCACTTGCCAGGGTTATTGTGGAGTAGCCAACTTTTCCCTGTACCCCGGCCAGGGTTACGCCCGGGGCCAGTGTTTCGCGCATCTTTAGGCCGAGGTTCTTCTCAAACGCCGGATCTTCAGGAACATCAACATATTCACTGCCAGAGTAGCGCCCCTGGCCGGGACTTGATACAGTAGCTGAAAGGAGCACTTGGCCATCTGGCACTTCTACTATTGAGTAATCGCCGTTGGTGTCGGTCGAAGTCTCAAAGGACAGACCGTCCGAACTATACATTCTTACCAATGCGCCAGCTAATGGTTTACCGTCTTCTGTAGTAATTTTGCCAGTTACTCGTGTACCACCCGAACCTCCTATAAGGACCGGAGGATTGGCTCCCGATGCAATGGAAACGTTGCTTCGCCTTTCCATTGTTTTCATGTTGTCAAAGCGGCTAACGGTTGCGAGGGTGTAAGTTCCCGCTGGAATCTTATCAAATTGGAATCGTCCCGCTTTATCAGTTTGCGTGGTATAGTTCACCGTAAGCTCTCGGGCGTAATCCTTAGTTAAAGTCACATCCTTATCCACTTCGGGCTCATCAATGTTGTAGACGGCGCCGGTGAGAGAGCCGAATGGCTGCATGATTAACTTGCTCATAGTTGTGCTAAAATCTAGTGAAGTATGCAATACTCCGCCTGTGCCTGCCTTCGTGACGTAAAGCCCGGCATGATCTGGCGACGAAACTTCAGACAAAAGCACACAACCATGTTCATCAGTTGTGAACTTCTTGGCCTTGGTCCGTGAGGCCGACTGTCCCAGGAAAAGAGGATTCTCGCGGGTAAACAGGTAAACTGTAGCCTTCTCAACAGGGCGTCCGAGGGAGTCTACCACTTCTACCTCACTGGTTTTGCCATCAGGCAACGCGGATGCCCGGGAATTAGGTGGCAATGCCCAAGTGCATAGGCATAGCAAAAAACCTCCCATACCCACCGCTGCCTCCGTTGCAGCAGAACGGTTTTCCAGCCACTTCCACATGATGTCCTCCATGATGTCCTATAAGATGGCCATAGGTCAGGTCGAAGGTGCCTTGAGACTGAAAGATTGCAAGAAAAACAAATAGTCCCCGGGCAACCGGCAGGATGAAATTTAAGGAGCGACGGTAAAGCTGATGATGCTGTAGGGTTCCTGGTCTGTGCTGATTACCCAACGCGCAGTCGCCGTGGCCGGTCGAGGTCCGGTGGCGTTTTTTTCGTCTTCCAGGATCTTCTGTTCCTCTGGCGACAGGCGGTTAGTCGCTACGATTTCAAACGAGCTACTGCCAACAGCTACCTGGTCTGTAACCGCATCAAGAAGTTCCAGATTTGTCCGGCCGAGGTTCGGGAGGAACTGCTGTACGAAGTCGCTGACGTTAAGGAACGGTGCCTTACCCTGCTGCACCTGGCGAAGTCTGTGACCTTCAAACTGCTCAATTATGCCTGTCAGGCCGCGGTCGTTGGCACCGCCCAGGGAGTCCAGTTTCAAGCCCAGCAGAGCATACTTCGAGCAGGTGTTCAGGTTCAGCTTACCGTACGAGAATACTGTAGGCACAGTAGTGACTGCGTCATCTTCACCATCGCCATCGTCCGCACGCTCACGCATGCGATCAAGTTGTTCGCGGAATGACTTGTACACGTCCTGGCGATTTCTGAGGCTTTCGTCCTCGTCATCTTCCGGCAGAGCCTGCGCAACAGGTAGCGGCGTTGCCGTAAAGATGTCTATGAGCCGCAGGTCGAGATTGTCCGGTAGCGGATCTGTCGGGTTCGAGATGTTTGAATTGCCTTCATCGGTTGCGCCTTCGGGAACTTTAAGTTCTGCCAGCTGACCCGCGTGTACTCTGCCGGTGCTGTTCATGGCGTCAGCGGTAGAGCGTTCAACAAAGCCCGTGCTTATACCGAACAGCTGAGATATCTCTGTCAGGGTAGTATTGCCGTCTTCCCATGCTTTCGTAGCTGCGGCCATAATTTGCGCATTGGCGGCTCCCATGGGAGCGGCATGGAAAGGCGTAGCTTCAGCGTAAGAAGCGCCACGCACCAGCGGATCGGTCCGCTGATAACTTTGCCGTCCATCAACCTGACCTGTGGCTCCGTAGGTAAAGGTATCTACAAGCTGGCCGTTTGGATCATGAAGGGAGACGCTTCCATTGCGATCTGCCACATTAAGGCCCGGCTGCAGCATAACCTGCCGAACAGAACCGTCAGCGGTCGCCCCGAAAATCGAAACCACCGAGCCGTGGGCGGCCGGCACATCCGTTTTCGGAGTATTGTAGTTGTCGGTAATTACCAGGTACCCATTTGCCGGCAACTGGTGGGTAAGGCTGACGCTCAAACCGTTGCTTCCACGGAGGCTCCAGCCGGCCAGGCTTACAGACTTATTCCAGGGATTTACGATTTCAATAAACTGGCCGTCATCGTCAAAACCAACAGACGTCGCGGCATCAGGGTAAACTTCAGAAATGAGCGGCGTCATTTCCACACCGATCGTATAAGTATTCTGGCCGATTCCAGCATCGCCGTAGTTCGTAGTTTCTACTACGTTACCACTGCCATCGAGAACGGTGGGTTCATTGTCTTCATCGGAGAAATCGGCAATATTTGCCGCGTACTGCAGCAATAGCTCGTTTTTCTTTCCGGGGAAGGCTTTCACAAGCGTATCATAAACCAGCTTTGGCTCGACTGCCTCGAATGGAATCTTTGCGACATGTTGTTTGGCGCCCGGCAGATTAAAGATTTCCGGAGACTGGCTGAACACTGTGACCATGCCGGCCAGTTTCTCAATTTCAGCGTCAGTGAATAGTGCCCCGCCCGAATTGGGCTCCAGCCGAAGACGATTGAGATTATCAAGCATCACAGCGGAAGGGTCGCGTGGGTCGAGATCCTGCTCGTCTTCTTCAAGCCCCTGCCGCGCCCGTGCCTTCCAGTCTCCCTGGTCGGTCCTGGCGCCGGGGAAATCACCGCGTAAGGCCATCAGTGCGGAGGCTTTGCGCTGGGCATTTGTGCCGGGAAGAATGGCAGCTACAACTCTCTCCAGGGATGCCTGGTCGTCCACTGCGTTAATATTAACAAGCCCGCTTAAATCACGGACCTGGACATTCGCTTGCGGAGCTTTCTCGATTTCACCATCCTTAGACTGCCGCACCTGCATACCAGCCTGGCGCAGAGCGGCCATTTCCCGCGTGCTCAGTTCAGAGGTTTTTCCATTAGCCTTAACCATCTTCTGCATAATCGGCGGGATGGTGTTCCAGTCCTGGAGCGGGCTGGTCAGCCCCTGCGATGCTTTAGCGATCATGGGAAGAGACAGCGGCAGGCCTGTAGCTGCGGCTGTTCTGGCCTGGGCTAGTTCAGCATAGTTGAAACTCGCCTGCGACTCCAGGCGCGTAGAATATGAGAATGCTATCCCCAAAAGGAGCAATATGGAGAGCATTGCCAGCACCAGGAGTACTGTGGAGCCACGTTTGCGGCCATTTATCCGCCACCGGATTTTTTCTATGTTCTGGTTCAAGAAGGGTAAGTTCATCTCAATCAGTCATTATGGACACGATTTCAGGGTCATCTGCGTTACTGCCAGTTTATAACATTGCCGCGTAATTGTAAACTGTGGGAATTGCCGCGCAGAAAATAACATATTGAAAGCACAAAATCTGCCCCTCCATAAACTTCATTGCGTCACCAATGATTTGAGCTGTAATGCCCGTTAAACTCGACTTGAAATGATTTTTTCCCATGAATCTTGAAGAATATCACAAAATGCACGCCCTGGAGAAGCAGTACTGGTGGTTCCAGGGCCGCAGGCGCGTGATACTGGATACGCTAAAGCACCATGCAAAGGTGCAGAGCGATGCAAAGCCTGTAATATTAGATATCGGCTGTGGCACTGGAATGATGCTGGAAGACCTGCAGGAGATGGGGAACGCCACCGGCCTCGATTTCAGTATGGTTGCCTTGGAGTATTGCCGCAATCGCGGCATCAAAAACCTGGGGCGGGCGGATGTCCGGAATCTGCCGATCCGGGAAAACAGTGTCGATATCATTACGGCCCTGGATCTCATTGAACATATTGAAGATGACCACGGGTTGATGGACGAGTTTCACCGCGTGCTGAAACCTGGCGGCGTAGCTATTATGTCTGTACCGGCGCACAAGAAGCTCTGGAGTGGCCACGATGTGGCATTGCATCACTTCCGCCGGTATGAGAAACCAGAATTCAGACAGCTTATTGAGGGTGCTGGACTTACGCCCACAAAATATACGTACGGCATGGCAACCGCCTATGTGCCGGCAGTCCTGGTGAGAAACTGGAAAAAACTCACCCGGAAAGAAAATGACGGTCACTCGACAGATGAATTCCCTATTCCGTCCTGGCTGAACGGCATGCTCCGCAAATCTGTGGAGGTCGAGTCCATGTGGCTACGGCGCTTTAATCTTCCGATTGGACTCTCGTTACTTTGCGTAGCTGAAAAGAGATAGTTCATGGCGCGGCCAAAACTGGCCGCGCCCAATGTATTATCTCAGGCCGTTGGGGAAAACCCGAAGGGATTTAAAGTGCGCCATGTATCGGGAGCCGTAGACGTTTTCGCGCGCACCGGCTTCAAATCGCTCGGCCTGCGCAACGGCCAGCAGCGCTCCTTCTTCCGACGCAATACCCACGACGGCATCGCTGGAAAGGTTCGCCGCATCTCCGGGCTGAACAAGCATTTTGTCATGCAGTGGCTGCCCCCGGAAAAGACGTTCTTCGTAGGCCTTCAGAAGCGTAAGCACCGGATAGCGGTCGGTATCCAGGGCGACCGCACCGCGGATCATCTTTTCGGCAGTTAGTTCCGGGTTCTCTTTCAGCTCATCGAGAGACACGGCTTCATCTACGCTAAAGCGGCCAACAGCCGTACGGGTAAGACTTGCAAGGTAACCGCCGCAGCCAAGATCCCGACCCAGGTCTCGCGCCAGGGCGCGTACGTAGGTTCCGCTGGAAACTTTAGTCTCGAAATCCAGCAATGCGATTTTCCCAGGTACTGCCAGTTCCGGTTTCCGGGCGAAAATGTCGGCCGGCGCATCAGCAAATCTCAAATTGCCCACCGAAAATGAGTAAACCGTTACCGGCCGCGGCTCAATTTCCACTTCTTGGTTTTCACGGGCGTATTCGTAGAGCTTCTTTCCCGCCACCTTTACGGCCGCATATTTTGGCGGTACCTGCTCCAGATCCCCCACAAACCGGCTGGCATAAGACTTAATACGTTCTTCAGACAGCTCGGAAACATCACCGACAAGCGTAGGTGCGCCTTCTTTGTCGTCGGTCGTAGTCTCAAGACCTAAAGCGATTTGGCCCTTGTAGGTTTTGCTGGACTGCGTCAGGTAAGGAACCAGCTTGGTGTAGGGTCCTACGCACAATAACAGCAGTCCATCTGCTGCAGGGTCGAGAGTGCCGGTATGTCCGATGGCGCGCTCTTTTAGCGCTCTACGAGCAACCTGCACCACATCGTGAGAAGTTGGACCGGCAGGTTTAATTACGGGAAGCACCCCGGCGACTTTGTTTAATTTTAGCGTCATAGCGTTCGTTTTCTTAAGGATACAGCCCAAAGCTGAGGCCGGGTTCGGTGTTTAAGCCGAGGTGGCGTTACCGCCAGAGGTCAGGATTAGTTTCTTCAGGCAGTCCCGAAGCCAGTTCCTGTATTTTCTCCAGCAGGCGCGCCGGGTTCTGCCGTTCCCGCTCCAGTGCTAATCTTACCTCGTCGGTAGTACCGTGGAAGCAGGTTGCAGATACCGTGCCGCCTCTTGGACTTTTTTTTACGCGGATAGCAACAAATCGCATTTCGCCAAAGTTTGGGTCAAGCTGCTGGTCCATGCACATCACAGTAAGTTCCAATAGCCCGGGCAGTGTGGTGCCGGGATCATCGAAGTAAACCTGGCGCTTAACCCGCAGATCGTTAAAGGAGCCTTTTTCGGGGACTTTGTCGTAAAAATCCGGCAGAAGATCGATCAGCATTTCATGCAGGGCAGTCGCTATTTCGGAGTTGCTGCTCATTTCAAGAATCGGCTACCTTTAAATTTTCGGCTCATTCGTACATTGGGAATTGACGAAATAGTACTCACAGACGGTAACTCATAAATGCCCCGGTTTATCGCGCGAACCTCAGGCTCCGAGATTACCAGGGAAATTGACTATTGATTATTAAGACACGCAGATTGGGGATTGCGGCTCTCACCACCTTTTGTCTGGCTGGGTTTAGTGGTATTACGTCCAGTAGCTATGGTGCGGACGACACGGCTGCTAATGAAACAGCAGAAGCCACTCAGACCCGAGAGAAGCGCCACCGTGTAGTTATCACAAACAGGCAGATTGATGACGGCAAAGGGCGTGAGCGGGATCGCGATGGTGATAGAGACCGTGATCGCAGGCACTACAATCCCGAATCATTTCGTAAGTTTATGCAGGCAGAGTTAGAGCATATTCCCGGTCTCAACGACCGGATGGGCCAGCTTATGAAAATCCAGGCTGAACGCCATGAGCTCCAGAAACAGCGGCAGGCCGTAGCAGCTCATCCGGATCCCAACAAAGCCGCAACCATAGAAAAGTTCCATTCCCTGCTGCGCCGGGATTTCTCGCTGTCTGACGAATCGCGTAAAATCGCCAAAGAAATTGTAAATGATCTCCCGGGGATTCAAAAGCAGCTCGATACACGGAGAGACAGTCTATTGAAGGAATTGGAACAGGTAAACGCCACTGCTGCCGATCCATCAAGTTCTTCTTCGCAAGCAATGGATCTGCGCCGCAAAGTGCGGTATGTTGATTTTCTGGAAAAGAAGCTGAGAGACCTGGAAGATCATCCGGAACGCCTGGATGTGCTGACCCGCATGATGCGTGGAGTACCTTTTGACGATAACGACCGCGACGGACGGCACGGAGGAGCGCGGACCCCGGAAGCTCACCTCGCAGAGCTGAAGGCGCGGCGGCAGGAACTGCAACAGGAACTGCGGCTGGTAGAGAATGAGATAAACCTGATAAAAGCAAAAGGCATCAACTCTGCAGAAGAGCCTCCTGCCGCCAACGACAAGTAGCTTTTGACTGCCAATTTACCTTGAACCGGCAAAGGTCTGTCTTTAGCGTTCCGCCTCAATCGTGAACATTCTTATTCTCCACCAACATTTTCATCCTGAAACCGTGGGTACATCTACGCGCGCGGTAGAAATTGTAGAGTACCTGGTCCAGGGCGGCCACCAGGTGACGGTCGTTACTGGTATTCCCAGCCATCCCTCTACAATCCGCAACGGAGAAGTCTCCCGCAAACAGCCCCGGCGTGAAGCGTTCCGCGGTGCGCAGATCCATCGGGTATGGGCCTACGGCAGTGACGGACCAGATAACTTCCTCCGGCGAATGCTTACCTATTCCTCATTCATGGTGATAGGCGGCTTAAAAGCCTTGTTTCTCAAGGGCAAGTACGACGCCCTGGTGGCAATCAGTCCCCTGCCCAACGGAGTAGCCGGTTGGGTTGTCAGCAAGCTGCGAGGCATACCATTAATGTTCGATGTCTGCGACATCTGGCCTGACTGCGCAGTGGCCGTCGGAATGATGAAACCATCGCTGCTGCTGCGAACCGCATTCTGGCTGGAGAAAAAGGTTTACCAGGCCAGCACGCGAATCGGAGTAGTAACGCGTGGGTTTATCGGCAACCTTGTGGCTAAAGGCGTGCCCCGGGAAAAGATTCGCCTGTTGCCTGACTGGGTTGATCCTGAGCTTTATGATCCCGCAAAGGTTGACCGCGACGAAGCCCGGCAAAAATACGACCTTAACAACAACTTCGTCGTAAGTTTCCTGGGTAATTTTGGCCTGATGATGGGCATCGATAAAATCCTGGATACTGCAAAACTGGTACAAGACCAGGACCCGAACGTGTTGTTCCTTTTTGTGGGTAAAGGCGCAGCCCTGCCTATGATGGAACAGCGGATAAAAGCGGATAAGCTCAAAAATGTTCGGATCATCCCCTATCGTCCGCGCGAAGAAGTGCCGGCGCTTCTGCAGGCGTCTGACGTGCTGATAGTCACTTACATGCAATCAGACATTACTCAGATTACAGTGCCTTCAAAGATTTACGAGTACCTGTCTATTGCGCGGCCCATCGTTGCCGGTGTTTCCGGTGTTATTGCCGAGATATTGGAAGAGTCAAAGGCAGCGCTTATCAGCCGCGACCGGAATCCGCGGGAAATGGCAGACCATATCCTGGCGCTCAAGGCCAATACTGCCCGAGGCGACGAGATGGGGCGTGCAGGGCGCGAGTTTGCGATTCGCCACTTCTCGTTTGATAAAGTGGCCGAGGATTACGACACTGCCGTACAGGAAACTGTGCGGTCGCGTTGACAGGTATGGTGGAGCCAGGCGCTGAATCTGAGCCGCAATTCCATGCGGCGGCGCCGTCGTTGCGGCTTTCGATTATTATTGTAAACTGGAACACGCTGGAACTTCTACGCGCCTGTTTGCAATCTCTACAGCCATACATTGATAACCCAGCTTGCGAGGTTATTGTCGTAGACAATGCCTCGGCCGACGGCAGCCCGGACATGGTAGCCGCGGAATTCCCGGCAGTCAGGCTAATCAGGTTGCCAGAAAATGTCGGGTTCAGCCGGGGCAACAATGCAGGCATCCGTGAGGCGCGTGGAGAGTACATCCTGCTGCTGAATAGCGATACGGAAGTCCACGGCGACGCCTTGTGGAAAATGTGCGATCGCATGGAAGAGGATATAAAAATTGGCGCGCTCGGGGCACGGCTGCTTAACCCCGACGGAACAGTCCAGTTATCCTGCCGGAGTTTTCCCTCTTATCGCACCGCCCTGTTTCATCGCAAATCTCTCCTGACCCGCCTTTTCCCTAATAACCGCTTTTCGAAGCAATACCTGATGAGCGGCACTGATCACGCTGAGACGATGGAAGTGGACTGGGTAATTGGCGCGTGCCTGATGACGCGGCGGCAGACGCTGGAAGAGGTGGGGCTGCTGGACGAGGAATTCTTTATGTATGCGGAAGACGTAGACTGGTGCTACCGGATGCGCCAGGCAGGGTGGAAGGTAGAGTATTTTCCCGAAGCTGAAGTGATGCATCATTACGAGAAATCTGCGGGCAAGGCACCGTTCCGAATGAACCTGGAACGTCACAAGAGCATGTGGCGCTTTTACAATAAGCACTACAGCCGCGGCATCGTGCTGATGGACCTTGCTACCATCCTCGGCATATCCGCCCGCTTCGGCATGATTGTAAGCCGTGATTCGCTTTCAATGCTCAGAGGGAAAAGGAGGAAATGATGTCACCACTTATCGCACCTGTTCTCAGCGGCATTGTCGCCCTGGCAGTCACCCTTGTGGCCGGGTATGTTGTCTTGCATAAACATACCGCCGAAGCACGCGGCCGGTGGGTGAACCCGCTTCCTCTTTTGGCAGGACTCTTCTGTGGCTTGCTGATACTTGCGCTCTTTTTCAAAAGCTATCTGCCTGATCGTTTCTATACTGCCGGAGAGGCACTGCGAATACTGGCCGCCATGACGGCAGCATGTCTGCTGCTCTGGTCTGTAGAGTTCATCGCTCCGCGTAACCGGACCATTGGCCGGGCTGCCATGCACCTGCTGATGCAGTTGCTTGCAGCGGGATGCATCGTTTGGGCCGGTGTGCGCTTTGAACTGCTGAAAGTGCCGGGGGAGGGCGTGACTCAGCTGGGAGCGTGGTCGGGCGTTCTTACTGCCCTGTGGCTTGTGGTTGCTACAAATGTCGTCAGGCTGCTTGACGGAATTCATGGCGCTGCCGGAATCGCGGTTGTTATCGCCGGTCTTACCGGCTTATATTCCAACATTATATATAAGGAGTACTTCCTCACCGGGTTCAGCCTGGTAGCGGTGGGATGCGTCGCCGGATCGCTGCGCTTTTCCATGTCTGAAAAACGCCTTCTACTGGAAGGTTCCGGCACCGCGATTATCGGCTTTCTCTTTGCCACCCTGACAGTACTTGCCCGCCAGAAGACCATTGCGACCCTGCTACTGCTTTTGCCGGTGGTTCTGATAGTCCTAATTGCAGGGGCGGCAATGCTTGGATTTTTGGAGAAGCGCCTGCTACTTTCCCCTGCCGCAGCCCCTGATCTCGACCGTAAGGATAAGCAGGAAAATCAGGAGTAAATTTTTCTTGCCCGCAGTGGCAACTCCTCTTTCATCTCCACTTGCCCTATGGATATTAATACCCAATCCGAACCATGTCACCTGAGTGTGATTGTCCCCGCTTATAACGAGGAGCAACGGCTAAGCCGTTCGCTGCCTGTTATACTGGAGTACCTTCGCCGCCAAACATATACGTGGGAGGTGGTGCTTGTGGACGATGGCAGCCACGATCGCACCAGCGACGTTGCCAACTCTTTTGATGAACCCGGGATTCGAGTGCTTCGGAATAGTCCTAACCGCGGCAAAGGCTACTCTATCCGCCGCGGCATGACGGAGGCTCGGGGACAGTGGAGGCTGTTCTCAGATGCCGACCTTTCGACGCCGATCGAAGAACTGGACAAATTCTGGCCCTACACTGAACAAGGTTACAGTGTGGTCATCGGGTCACGCGCACTACCGGAAAGCGACCTGGCCGTACGCCAGCCAAAAAGCCGTGAGTTTATCGGTCGCGTGTTTAATACGGCCGTGCAGACATTCCTGGTGCCGGGCCTTTGCGATACGCAGTGTGGTTTTAAGCTGTTTTCTGCGGAAGCAGCCAATGCCGTGTTTCCTCGGCAAACGCTGCACGGCTTTGCGTTTGACGTGGAGATCCTGATGATCGCCCAAAAGCTGGGCTTTAAGATTAAGGAAGCTCCGGTAAAATGGATCAACGATCCGGGCAGCAAAGTCAGCACGCTTAGCGGTATCAAAGGATTTGTGGACCTGGCCAGGCTTGGCGTCCGGCGCTTCTCGCCTTAGCCCGTCTTTACATATGTTATTTTGAATCCAGGTAGGCTTCGCGGAAATCCAGTGTTCCCGTGGGATTTCGCACTACGCCTTTCACATGCGGCTTTTGCAGGTAATGGTTCACGTAATAGAAAAGCGGGATGACTGCCATGTCTTCGGCTATCAGTTGTTTCTCTGCCTGCCGAAGCAATGCAGTCCGGGCCACTGTATCTGTCGTCTGCCGGCTTTTTTGCAGAAGTCCGTCAAACACATCACTACTGTAATTGAAGCTGTTATTTCCGGCACCCGACACGAACATATCCAGGAAGGCCGTCGGGTCAATAAAGTCGCCAATCCAACCTGCGCGCAGCGTCTGGAAATTCTTTGAGTGCAGGGTCTGGATATAAACCTTGTACTCCTGCACCTGTAGTTGAACTCTTACTCCCAGGTTCTCCAGCCACATGCGCTGCAGCGCTTCGCCTATGGTCCGGTGCATCTGCAGGTCATTGTAGGTATAGCGGACTGGTGGAAGGCCGCGGCCATTGGGATACCCTGCAGCTGCCAGCAGTTTTTTAGCTTCAGCGACATTCTGTTTAAACAGGTCGCCTGTGGATTTACGATAATCTCCCACGCCCTCGATGTCGATACCGGGAGGCACAAGCGCCAGTGCTTCCGGCTGGCCGCCGCGCAAAATTGCCCGCGTAATTTGTTCCCGGTCCACCGCCAAAGCAAATGCCCTCCGCACCCGCGGATCATCAAACGGCTTCTTCTCATGCTGAAGCGCTACGTAATACGTGCCAAGGTAAGGCACCGTTTGCAGCACGCCTTGCTTCTTTAATCTCGGAACATCCGGCAACGGGATATGCGTTTCAATGATATCAATTTTCCCGGTCTCCCATTGAAGCAGTGCGGTAGCTTCGTTTGAGATCATTGTCATAATGATCTCATCCAGACGCACTTTATCAGCCGCGTAATACTGCGGATTTTTCTTTAGCGTGATTTGATCACGATGGCGCCATTCGGCCAGTTGAAACGGCCCGTTTACCAGGTACTCAGCCGGAGTCAGCGCCCAGTCGGGATGTGCGCCCACCCATTTTTCATTGAGAGGATTAAATGCATAGTGCCCCAGCAGTGACAAAAAATACGGCGTCGGGTTCTTTAGTGTAACTGTCAGAACTTTCGAATTCTCGACCGTTACGCCCACGGCAGCCGGATCAGAATTCTGTCCTTTATTATAGGCCTCTGCGCCCTTTACGGGATAGAGCTGATACGCATACTCCGCGGCAGTGGCGGGGGCAAGCGTGCGGGTCCAACCAAATACGAAATCACCTGCTGTTACAGCATCGCCGTTACTCCACTGGGCATCCCGCAAGAAAAAGGTATAGGAGGTCTTGTTGTCAGAAATCTCCCACTTTTCAGCCGTTCCCGGTGTGGCCTGGCCATTTTCATCCAGGCGTACCAGCCCTTCGATCAACTGCGTGATCACGTGACTTTCAAGAACACCCGTCGCCAGGGCGGAATCCAGCGTCTTCGGTTCACCCGAGAGGTTATAGGTGACTGTAGCTGAATACGCTGCGGGAGCCATCACAAAGATGGCCATGGCTGCCAGCACCGGCACAAAAAGTTGTTTCTTCACCGCCTCACCTCCAGGTAACTAAAAAACATCAGACGCCGTTCTGCAGGCACCACGCAATACCGTCAAGCGCTCTCCAGGCTCATCAGGACAATTTCCGGCCGTACGTTGAGCCGGACAGGCAGCATTGCCAGGCCGATTCCAGCGGAAATCTGGACAGCACATCCAGGGCCTTTCACCAGCCCCTGTGCATACTTTGGCCCGTATGCTGAGGGCACTATAGGTGTTCCAAATCCCGGCAGCCGGACCTGTCCGCCATGGGTATGCCCGCAAACCATCAGATCTACCCGCGTAAATTCTCTAACTATGCGATGATCTTCAGCGACGTCCGGATTATGGCTTAGCAGGATTCGCGGCATCTCATCCGGAATCTTATCGAAGGCCTTTTCCGGGCTGACCTCATCTTCCCACAAATCACCGACCCCGCCAATACACAGTCCTACATCCGCACTATCCACCAGTTTGCGATCAGCCGTCAGGAACCGGCGACCGTTATCGATTAGAGGTATGTTGGCATCTGCAAACCGGCGGCGGGTTTCTTTAACGTCAGACCACCAGTCATGATTTCCCAGTACGGCCACTGTACCCAGTCGCGGCGAGAGCCTCGTCAGTTCCGCAACAGCGGGCTTAATGAGTGCCGGATTGGATGTCACGTAGTCGCCCGTGAGGGCAATAAGATCGGGGCGTAAGCTATTCGCCAACTGCACGGCATCACGCACATGATGCAGTGATATCCATTCGTCATGATGAAAATCTGTCAGTTGAGCAATGGTTATACCAGCCAGCGACGGAGGCAGTCCTTTTATCGGCACCCGGACCCGGCGTACCGTGAGCCAGCCGGGCTCGAACAGCACAGGATAGGCGCCCGACGCAAAAACCGTCAGCCCAAAAGCACTGGTTGCGGCGGTCGCCATAAACGCGCGGCGCCCCGGGTTCTCCAGGCCGCCGTGCTCTGCATTTACGGCTTTAGGCGGTGCTGCTGCTAGCCGCCTAGAAGCTTGCCGGCGCCGCTGGATTAATCCTCCCCACAGCAGAATGATAAGCAGGAAGTAAATCGCGAAATTGAAAACTGCAGCCAGCAGCAGTTGAGGAGTCGTGAAGTAATGCTCCGGCGGCGGCCATACCCTGTAAACCAGCACCTTGCCGGGAAGCACCAGCATGGAATTCAGCCGGTTAACCAGCGCCAGCAGGTGGCTCTCACCACCATCCGAAAAATATATCGGCAACAGCAGAAGCCGCTGCACCACCGGGAAAATGGCTAACCCAGATGCCAGCGCCGCAGCCCATAGAAGGATAATGCGGTCCTTCACCGCCCGTTCCCATTGGCCCGCGCCGCAGCTGATGATTGAACCAGATCAAACACCGCAATTTCAGGGTTGCTTGCCAGGCGCAGCGGCACCCCGGCGGTCCCTATCCCCCGGCATATATACACTGGACATTGAGGTCCAAACACCAGGCCGCGGGCGTACTTGTTTTTGCGTATTTTCGGCAGAACCGGTTGGCCGGTAGTTGGAAAGCAGACCTGGCCTCCATGGGTATGTCCGCTGAGCATAAGGTCAACCCTGTAGCCGCTCTTGAGGAAATGACGATCTTCTGCACAGTCTGGATTGTGACTAAGCACGAGCCTTGGAATAGAATCAGGAACACCCGCAAGGGCGGCATCAAAATCAACCTTGTCGGCCCACGGATCACCAATTCCTGCAATGCACAGACCGTCTTTGGTTTCTTCTACGAACTTGCGGTCGGGCGACAAAAGCCGGCGATCGTTATCAATCACTTGTATGCCTGCTGCCAGCAGTGAATCCCGGACTTCTTCACCGCCTTCCCACCAGTCGTGATTTCCAAGGACAGCCATGGTCGCAATTTGTGGTTTCAGTCTCGCCAGCGAATCTACAACCGGGCGGATGTAGCGCGGCGCATTGACTACATAGTCACCGGTTAAAGCAACAATGTCGGGTTTCAGGTTATTTGTCTTCTCCACGATCGCATCTACGAACTCGATTGGCAGCCATGGGCCGTGGTGAATGTCAGTCAACTGCACCACGCGCAGGCCGTTCAGCGATTTATGAAGATCAAGAATTTCCATCTCGTACATGGAAATCAGGATTCGCTCGGGGCCAATAGTGCTTTCATAGGCTGCTCGCCAGGTGTCTGCATTAAATACCGCGCTGGCCGCGGCCCGGCTCCCGGCAGACCTGAGCGTCTTCAGCCAGGCCAGGCGCCGGCTTTCCAGGTTAAACCGCGGGCATGAGTATCCGGCTTCATTTATACCGGTTCGGCTAAAGACTGCACTTGGGTGGGACGCTGTTTTTTTGCTCATAAAGTTTAGTCAGAGTTATACGACATACAAATCGTATGCCGGTTCAGATTTAGGTTATATTCCTCAGTATCAACGAGGCATGTTGCAAATTTTATTGCCAAGGAAACGCTCATTTCCGTGTCTTCAATGCCTATGACTCCCCCAAAAGCTAAATCCGCTCTCTCCCCCATAGCCTTTCCCGTTATTACGCTGTTATTCCTGGCTACAGGCGCCAGTGGACTTATCTACCAGGTAGTTTGGCAAAGGTATTTTCTAAACACATTCGGTGCCACTATATACTCTGTAAGTGCAGTGCTGAGTTCATTCATGGGTGGGCTTGCGCTTGGGAGCCTTATTTTTGGCCGACTGGCTGATAAGATGCGCAGGCCGCTAGCTGCCTACGGCATCATTGAGATCGCGGTTGCGGCGGCGGCGCTCGTCGTGCCGTTCCTGCTGGGCCTCATGGAACCCGTATTTTCCGCGGCCTATCGCGAGTTTGGCAGCCAGTTCTTTGCGTACTCCCTGGTCCGCTTTGCGTTTGTATTTGTGATATTGCTGATTCCGACTACCCTGATGGGCGCAACCCTGCCGATTCTGTCGCGTTTTATTACCCGAAATGAATCGTCACTGGCCGGCAGCCGGGTGGGACTGCTTTACGCAGTAAACACAACCGGGGCCGTCATGGGTGCTTTCCTGTGCGGCTTTTACTTCATCCGCTGGTGGGGCGTTTCCAACACCGTCTGGTTTGCAGCGGCTCTTAACCTGCTGGCTGGACTAATTTCCCTGCTCCTGAGCGCTGTCTTTGAATCACCGAATGCACGTATCACCGTTGCCGAGACTGCACCCCGTACTCCCCCGTCTACTGATACTGCATCTACCTCAAAGCTGGGAAAGCTGATCCTGCTTGCCTACGGTATCTCCGGGTTTGCCGCGCTCAGCCTTGAGGTCGTATGGTCGCGATCGCTTGTCTTTACTTTCGAGAATCTAAAAAACACCACGTATTCTTTTACCATGATGCTGACAACGTTCCTGATCGGTATCGCCCTTGGCAGCGCATTGATGACGCCGTTTGCAAACCGCCTGCGCCACCCCGTTCGCACGTTTGCAATTCTCCAGATAGTGGTCGGCCTGCTCTCGGCTACGTCATTTTTTGCCCTGTATTACCTGGCCTATAACTTCGGCAATGACTGGCTGAAGGAGCTAGACAACCGTCCCGGCGATATCCGCTGGAACGCTGCGGTGATGCTGGTTTTCCTGAAATCTGCCCTGGTTGTCGGACCAGCCACCTTCTGTATGGGACTGGCTTTTCCGGTGGCAGTGCGTGCCGTTGTAACAGCAGAACGCGGGGTGGCCAGTACTGTGGGCCGCCTTTATGCCATCAACACTCTGGGGGCCATCCTGGGCGCTGCAGCCACTGGATTTTTTCTGCTGCCCTGGCTGGGCATGGCGAACACCATTGCCCTGATGGGTGCCATGCAGATGGTTATGGG